>JAUIHM010000072.1 GCA_030432315.1 Alphaproteobacteria bacterium
ACGCGAGTGAGGGCACGGCGGTTGAGCGCGCTGAGGGTTTGGGCGCGCGAGAAGGGTAAAGGAGGCCAGCGACAGCTGGCTGGCGATAAGGGCTCTTATCGCTGCCTTGGATAAAGATATTTAGTGGAATTAGGGTCTCAGGTGACCTTGGCTTACTCATCAAAGTAATTTAAGGGAGTTTGTAGAGATGATTCAGGGACAGTGGTTTGCGGTGGCGCTTCCCGCAACCGGGCCGGGTTTGTCAATGGGTGGGAACGGTCCCGTATTCCGAAGGGGGCGTCCAACCGTTTGGTGTCGCATCAGAAGTATGTGGGCGACCCGACAGGAGCGGCGGGTCGCCAGCGGGGCGGTCAGGCGCGGGTGCGGCGCCGGCCGATTGCGCCGAGAGCCGCGAGGCCCGCGAGCGCGAGCGGCAGCGTGGCGGGCAGCGGGACCGGCGCGAGATCGACCGCCCAGGCACCGGTCCGGTTGTAGGCGCCCGCGTCGCAGAACATTCCGTTCGAGCAGCCGAACCAGCCCGTGAAATCGCTGTCGGTCTGCCAGAAGCCGTCACTGAAGTTCGTGCCGACGGGAAAGTTGTCGTACTGGGTGATGGTGACAAAATAGTCTCCGGCTCCGAGGCTGGCGACGATCCGGGAATCCCACGTGTTGAACGTGACCGGATCGACACCGACGCCGTAACCGTCGTCGTTGACGTGGAGCAGGTCGCCGGTGCTGTCGAAAAGCGACAGGATCGGGTCGAAACCGCCGGCGCTGAGGACCGTGCCGTCCGCCTGGGTGCCGCCGGCGTAGGAGAGTGTTTTCAGTTCGATGTCTCCGGCACTCGCAAGGGTGAAGTCGAGCCGCTGGACATCGGCATCGCCGGTGAAGCTGCCGCGCCAGGACATGGTCGTGGCCTGTGCCGTGGCAGCGGAGAGCAGAACGGCGCAGGCGGTGAGCGCCGCCAGGCCGGGACGGGCAAAGTTCTTCGGTGAAATCGTCACTTCATCCCCCGTGAGCAATAATGAAACGTGGCAGGCTCGGAGTGGAATTTGACTGGTGGGGGCGGAGTGAACAATCAACGCAGAGGCCGCCGGAGAATACCGGTCCCACCCTCGCATACCGTGCAGCAAAATATCACGTGCGGTTGTTTCGGGCAATCGGATCAATGTTGTCTTCGGGCGGTTTGACCTGGAGAACCTGCAGAGCGGCAGGGCGCGGGTGTCTCAGGTGGCCACAGCCAGGGTCGCTCCCAGACCGGGCAGCATCTTCACCAGTCCGGCGCCGAACATGTTGATGGCGATGGCCAGCAGGATGATGCCCATGACCCGTGTCACGATCACGCGCAGGGTGCGCGAGAGCCGCTTGCCGATGGATGCGGCGAAGTAGAGGACGACAAGCAGGATCACGAGAACCGCAGCAAGAACGGCGGCGCAGGTCAGCCAGTCGGCCGGGGTGCGGGCCTGCTGAAAGAAGACGACCAGGGTGGCGATTGTCCCGGGACCGACAATGATCGGGAAGGTCATGGGGTAGAAGGAGATGTTTTCCGACGCCTCGAAATCGGTTCTTTCCTGGTCGTTTCCGGCGTGGGTCGGGCTGGATTTGCCGTTGAGCATCGACAGGGCGATGCCGGTGAGGACCATGCCGCCGGCGACGCGGAAATTGTCGATGTTTATGCCGAAGAAACTCAGGATCTGCTGCCCGGCAAGACCGACGACAAGACACATCACCGCCGCATAGGCGACCGAGGAAACCGCCGTGCGGCGCTGTTCGCCGAGGCTGAGGTCGCCGGTGAGGCCAAGAAAAATCGGCAGGACAATCAACGGGTTCATCACCGCAAAGAGTGCGCCGAAAAACTTGATCCCGAAGGTTGGGTCCATCTGGTTTCCGCCTGTTCAGGGCGCGGCGGTTCGGGGTCCGAACCGGCCTGTGCCTCGTACCGGCTTAGCGGAACCGCCCGTATATCACAACAGCGGCGTCGTCGGTTGACGGTACGGACTACCGGGGGGTAGCATCCCCGGCATGCATCCGGGAGACGGGATGCGTCCTGTTTCTGGGGAGAGCGAAATGACACTTTCAAGATGGGTCCGGCGCGCGGCCCTGCTGCCGGTCTGCGCAATGGCGTTTGCCGTCGGCGTCAGTGCGCAGGAGGCGGACAAGCCGAACATCCTGGTGATCTGGGGGGACGACATCGGCACGTGGAACATCAGCCACAACAACCGTGGCATGATGGGTTATGAGACGCCGAATATCGACCGGATCGCCGAAGAAGGTTTGTCCTTTACCGATTACTACGCCCAGCAGAGCTGTACGGCCGGCCGGGCGGCCTTCATCGGCGGCAACGTGCCGGTTCGGACCGGCATGACCAAGGTCGGTCTGCCGGGCGCCGCGCAGGGTTGGCAGGCGACCGACGTGACCATGGCGACGGTGCTGAAATCCCAGGGCTATGCCACCGGTCAGTTCGGCAAGAACCATCAGGGTGACCTGGACGAGCATTTGCCGACCATGCACGGCTTCGATGAGTTCTTCGGCAACCTTTACCACCTCAATGCCGAGGAAGAGCCGGAGAACCGCGACTATCCGCGCGACATGGTGATGGCGGACGGCGAGACGTTTCTCGAAAAGTACGGCCCGCGCGGCGTGCTGCACACCTGGGCCAACGGCGACGGGACCCAGCGCATTGAGGATACCGGTCCGCTGACCAAGAAGCGGATGGAAACGGTGGACGACGAAACCATCGCCGAAGCCAAGCGTTTCATTACCGAAGCGGTTGAGTCCGATACCCCGTTCTTTGTCTGGTGGAACGGCACGCGGATGCATTTCCGCACCCACGTCCGCGAAGAGCACACGGGCCTTTCCGGGCCGTCCGGTGACGAATATCATGACGGCATGGTCGAGCATGACATGCATGTGGGCGAACTGCTCGACCTGCTCGACGAGCTCGGGGTCACCGACAATACGGTGGTGATGTACTCGACCGACAACGGGCCGCACTACAACACCTGGCCCGATGCCGGCACCACGCCGTTCCGCAGCGAAAAGAACTCGAACTGGGAAGGCGCCTACCGCGTTCCGGCCTTCGTGCGCTGGCCGGGCCACTTCCCGGCTGACGAGACGCTCAACGGTATCGTTGCCCACGAGGACTGGCTGCCGACCTTTGCGTCGATCGCCGGCAATCCGGATATCAAGCAGCAGCTGCTTGAGGGTGTCGAGCTGAACGGACGCGAGTACCGCAACTACATCGACGGTTACGACCTGACCGCCTACCTTTCGGGCGAGGTTGAGGAATCGCCGCGCCACGAGTTCTGGTACGTCAATGATGACGGACAGATCGTTGCCGCCCGCTACGACGACTGGAAGGTGGTTTTCCTCGAAAACCGCGGCCAGGCGTTCGGGGTCTGGATGGAGCCGTTTACCGAACTGCGCGTTCCGGCGATCTTCAACCTGCGTCGCGACCCGTTCGAGAAGGCCCAGCACAATGCCAATACCTACTATGACTGGCTGCTCGACAGGGCTTTCGTGCTGGTGCCGATTCAGTCTCTGGCGGCGCAGTTCCTGACGACGATGCAGGATTATCCGCCGAGCCAGACGCCGGGGTCGTTCAACCTCAGCGCCATCGAGGAGCAGATCAAGGGTGGCCTCGGTCACTGATCCGGCCGCCGCAGGGACGCCCGGCCGGGCGTCCCTGACACATATTTGTTGCAACCCTTACAGCTCTGATATTTGAAAGGTGAATCCGCAATGTACCGTGCATTTGGTGCCCTGCTGCTCGTCGCTGCTCCGGTCGCGGCGCTGGCCGATCCGCTTCCGTCCTGGAACGAAACGGAGGCAAAGGCGGCGATTATCGGCTTCGTTGAGAGCGTCACAACCGAAGGCTCCGACAGCTACGTTGACGTGAACCGGCGGATTGCGGTGTTCGACAACGACGGCACGCTCTGGTCCGAGCAGCCGGTCTACTTCCAGCTTCTCTATGCGCTCGACATCCTGAAGGAGAAGGCCGCCGCGGATCCGTCCATCCTGACGTCCGACGTGCTGAAGGCCGGTGCCGCGGGCGACATGGCCGGAGTGGTCGCCGGTGGAGAGGACGGGCTGCTGGAGATTCTCAACGTCAGCCACGCGAACATCACGCCCGAGGCGTTCGAGGCCAGCGCCCATGAGTGGCTGACCACCGCCACCCATCCGACAAGGGACATGATCTACGCGCAGATGGTCTACCAGCCGATGCTCGAGCTGTTGAGCTATCTGCGCGACGAGGATTTTACCACCTGGATCGTTTCCGGTGGCGGTATCGACTTTATCCGTTCCATTGCGGACGAGGTTTACGGAATACCGCCGTGGCAGGTCGTCGGCAGCGAAGGCAAAACGACCTACGCCCTTTCGGATGACGGGGTGCCGACCATCACCAAGGAGGGGGGGCTGACGTTTCTTGACGACAAGGAGGGCAAGCCGGTCGGGATCATGCGGCACATTGGCCAGCGGCCGATCTTTGCCGCGGGCAATTCCGACGGCGATCTCGCGATGCTGGAATGGACGACCGTTGGCGAGGGACCGGCTTTCGGCCTGCTGGTGCACCATACCGACGCGGAGCGCGAATTCGCCTATGACCGCGAAGGGCATATCGGTGTCCTGAATCGCGGTCTTGACGAAGCCGGGGAGCGTGGCTGGCTGCTGGTGGACATGGCTGCGGACTGGGCCCGCGTTTATCCGGCCGCTCCCTGAGGGCGGTGCCGGCCGCTTGAGCGTCGTCGGCGCACCCGCCACCGCCCGCGCAACGGAGTCCATCGTGTACAGGTATGGACGTGTAGCAGTGGCGTGTACGGTGAGGCGAAAACTCAGTTAATGTTCGGAACATCCCCGGGCGTGCTCATCGCGTAGATGCCGACGCAGCGGTTGAGCGGTTCCGCCACCCCGTCGGCGGTCGGCACCGGGAGCATGGCGGGCGTTTCGCCAAAGCCGACGATCTCGATCATCTCCCGGGACAGGCCGGCCTGGACAAATACGTCGGCAACCGCTTCGGCCCGGGCCTGACCGAGCGCGCGGTTGGCGGTGGGCGAACCGAGGGTGTCGGTGTGACCGGCGATGCGGATCCTGCCGATGTTTTTCGATGCTGACAGCCGCTCGGCGGCCTGTAGGGCGCGATTGAGACCGCCGGGGGTCAGGCTGGCGCTGGCAGACTCGAAATGAACCTCGGCGATCGGCATTTTGCCGTCGGCCAAACCGGCGCCGATAATCGTGGGAGTTGCAGAGGCGGTCACCAGCGGCGGAGCGGCAGGGATGGCGCCGGGCTCGGACGGAGCAGAGGTGGCCGCAGGTACGGCGAGGGCGACATGCTCGGTCTGCGGCTCTGACGGCGAGGGCAGGATTTTGGAGGGATCGCCGCCGGGCGAGGCAACGGTTTCGAGGTCGATCAGTCGGCTTTCGCGGAGGTCAAGCGACTGCTCGCGCTCCGCAAGCGAGGCGCGCAGGGCGGTGAGAATCGTTTCGGCATCCGAAAGGGCGGTTTCCCTGGCGGTCAGCGATGTCTGGAGGCTCTGCAGGTCGGCGTCGCGGGCAGCGAGGGCGTCGCTTTCTTCCTCCAGCCTTGCCTCGCGGCGGGCAAGGGACTCGGTGAGGTTTTGCAGTTCGGTGTCCCGGGCATTGAGGCTGCCGCTCAGGCGTTCCAGTTCGGCGGCGCGCATCGTGAGTTGTTCGGTCAGGCTGTCGAGGGCGGCGCGGGCTTCGTCGAAACCGCCCTGCTGTTCGACCGCGACGGGTGGCTGGAGATCGGCGGTGGCAAACGGGTTGGGAGCCATTCCGGTTCCGGTCGCAAACCCGACAGCGGCCCCGCCAGCGATGAAACTGGCGATGGTGGCGTACGGCAGACGCATGGCGTTTCCTTCCGGTGTGGGCGTTCGGCCCGTTAACATGGTTAATAAAAATTTAATACTTTGGCGAATCGCGATCAAAGAGGCGATATTCCGGCGGGGCAATATTGTTGCGGACCTGTGCCGAAATTGCCGCATTTTTGGCCGATACGTGGCAGGAACGTCCTGAATCACATTGAATTGGCGGCAACAATCTGGCTTGCAATAAACACCGGAACACTGTGGCCTGACCGGTCGGCCGAATGGAAGGGACGGAGACGGACATGTCTGTCGGACTGCCGCCTGCGGTACCGGGCCTGCGCATCGGCCTGCTGGGGGGATCGTTTGATCCGCCCCATGAGGGTCATGTGCACATTTCCCGCTGGGCGCTGAAGGCGTTTCGGCTGGACCGGGTCTGGTGGCTGGTGAGCCCGGGCAATCCGCTGAAAGCCGATGCCCCGGCCGACATGGCCCGGCGCATCGCCGCGGCGAAGGCGATGATCCGTCACCCGCGCATTCTGGCGACCGATCTCGAGAACCGGATCGGCACCCGCTATACTGCCGAGACGCTGTCGGAAGTGCGCAGGCGTTACCCCGGCGTGGAATTCGTCTGGCTGATGGGCGCGGACAATCTGCGCAGTTTTCACAGATGGCAGCGCTGGGACGAGATCATGATGTCGGTGCCGGTCGGGGTGCTGGCGCGTCCCGGAGAGCAGGTGCGTGCCGGGCTGTCGCCGGCGGCGCGGCGCTTCGCGCGCTGGCGGCTGCCGCAGTCCCAGGCGGCGGCGCTGGCCGGAGCGCAGACGCCATGCTGGACGCTTCTGTCCGGACGGATGCTCGAACTTTCGTCCAGTGAACTGCGGGCCCGCGGCGAGTGGACGCGCTAGGCGGCCGTTCAAGTTTTCGCGCAGTGCGTGTGCCAGGAGTTTTTTTGTAAAATCTGCGATAATGTCTGCGGAGGAAACGGCAGGTGCATTGATCGATGGTTGGGTACGGTGATTTTTCGGTCCGGCGCTGGCTGGCGGCAGCGGCGCTTCTCGCGGGGCTTCTGGCCGCCGGTACAGGCGCGGCGGAGATGCTGGACGCGGAAGAGGCGGCTCTCAACCGGTCAGCCCTGCGGGGACTGAGCGGGTTCGCTCTGGCGGATGCGGTCACCGGCGACGCGCTGGGGGGATATCGGGACGAACTTGGACTTCCTCCGGCCTCGGTGCTGAAATCCATGACCGCCGCCTATGCTCTCGACGCTCTGAGGCCCGATTACCGGTTCGAGACACGGCTGGTCGCGACCGGTCCGGTGCAGGCGGGCGTGATCCAGGGGGATCTGGTGCTCGCGGGAGACGGCGATCCGGTGCTTGATACCGACGACCTGCGCGGGATGGCGCGGGATCTGGCGGCCGCCGGCGTAACCGGGGTGACGGGGCGGTTCCTGGTTGCCGAAGGCGCGCTTCCGGTCTCGGATGTCATTGACGCCGGTCAGCCGATGCATGTCGGCTACAATCCTGCGGTGTCGGGCATGACATTCAATTTCAATCGCGTGTGGCTGGAGTGGCAACCGGTCGAAGGCAAGCCGGTGTTTTCCTTTACCGCGCCTGGTTCGGGTCTGAAGGTCGGTGTCGCCGGTATCGGCGGCGTGCTGGGCGAGGCACCGCCGGCGCGCCACCGGTTCGACGGGGAGCGCGAGGTCTGGACCCTGCCGGCAACGCAGATGCGCGCGCCGGGCGGTGTGTGGCTGCCGGTGCGGCGGCCTGCGGCGCATGTCGGCGAGGTGTTTGTCAGCCTCGCCGGCGACGAGGGCATCGATCTGCCTGACGCCGGGGTGATCGGTGTGGCGCCTGCGGGCGAGGTGCTGGGCGTCCATGCATCGCCCGAACTGACACGGATCCTCCGGGACATGCTGCGCTATTCCACCAATCTGACGGCGGAGATCGTCGGGCTTCGGGCCAGTCAGGCGCGGGGGCTTGAGCCGCCGGACATTGCCGCATCGGCCGAGGCGATGACCGTCTGGGCGCGGGAGAAATACGGGCTGAAGGACGCCTGGTTCGTCAATCACTCCGGTCTGTCGGATCTTTCACTCTGGTCACCTGCGGAGACGGTGACATTCCTGCAGGCGGAAGCCGACCGTCTGCCGGATCTGATGAAGGAGCGGCCGATACTGGACAGGGACGGTGACGTCTTTGCGGCGGAGGGTGTCCGGGTGCGGGCGAAATCCGGGACACTCTATTTCAGCAGCGGGCTGGCGGGGTATCTGGAAGGCCGCGGACGGAGACTGGCGTTCGCGGTCTATTCGGTCGATCCGGAAAAGCGGCTGACGATTGATCCGGATGCCGCGGAGGCGCCGTTCGGCTCGCGGGGCTGGACCGGGCGGGCGCGGGGATTGCAGAACGCGCTGCTGCGGGCGTGGGTAGCGGAATACATGCCGGAGCCGCCGTTGCGGCCGCTGCCGAGGCCGGCGCGGCTGATGCAGGAGGTTCTGTAACGGGAATCCGTGTCCCGCCCGAACGAACGCTTTGCCGTTGCGGGCGGGACGGGGCGCTGACCTTGTTGCGCCCGTGGGTCAGGGACGGCTGAGGACTCCGTCGGCAATAAGCTGGTCCAGGCTTTCCACCACCGCCTCGATGCTGCCGTAGCGCGGGGTATAGCCGAGGTGGCGGCGGGCCTTTTCGATCGAATGGCAGGGCGAGTGGGCGATGTGCTCCCAGGTGGCGCGGGCGTCACTTTCGGACCAGCCGGCTTTCCATTCGTTGTAGGGATGGAATGTCAGGGCCGGCCGGTGGCCGCAGTGACGGTAGATCTCTTCCGCATAGCCGCGCAGGGTGACGGCGGCGGGCGAGACCGCATTGAAGGCTTCGCCGATCGAGGCGGAGGGTGCGGCGATGGCGCGCATGAACATCTGGGCCACGTCGTCGGCATGGACGTGGTGCACGGTTTCGAGACCGAAGTTCGGCAGATCGAGCGGCTCGCCGTTCAGGATTGTCTGAAACACCTGCGTATTGAAGTTTCCCGCCGGATTGAGCGGCGCCCAGCCCGGGCCGACGATATGGCCAGGCCGGACCACCGTTGCCGGAAAGCCGGTACGGCAGGCCTGCGAGATCAGGTAGTCTTCGATCCCGCTTTTCCACGTGCCGTAATCTCCGAACGGTTCCCGCGGGTCGCTTTCCACCGTCGGGACGGACAGGCTGTAGCCGTGCGACCAGATGGTGCCGGTGTGCAGGAAGTGATCGACGCGTCCGCGCAAGGCCTCAACCAGTTGTTCGGCGCTTTCACGGGTGAAACAGATCTTGTCGATGACGATGTCCGGATCGAGCGCGGCGATGCGGTCGCCAAACGTGCCTTCGGCCTCAAGCGCCTCCCGGTCGAGATGTATTTCGGTGACGCAGTCCCATGCAGCGTGGGAGACATAGGGTCTGCGGTTGCCGCGGCTGACGCAGGTAACGTCGAAACCGGCGGTCACCAGACGTGGAACGAGGTAACTGCCGACGTGACCGCTGCCGCCGATGATGATGACTTTGCGCATGAAACTGCTCCCCCTGAAACCCTGTCAGGTGCTTTTAGGACGTCATGTCGGGGATTGCGAGGGGCAGGCGCACCGGTGTAGGGAGCCTCGGCAGGAGGTCGGGACATGAGTGCGGCGGATCTGACGGTTTTCATGACGGCGCTGTTCATTGCTGCGGTGATCCCGGGACCCGGCATTGCGGCCATTGTGGCGCGGGTGCTGGGGCGCGGGGTTCGCGGCGCAGCGGCGTTTTCGTTCGGCATGGCACTTGGCGACGTGGTCTGGCTGAGCCTGGCGGCGGGTGGCCTGGCGGTTCTGGCACAGACCTTCGCCTGGGTGTTCATGGCGGTAAAATGGGCGGGGATCGCCTATCTGCTGTATCTGGCGCGGAAAATGTGGCGCGCGTCGATCCGGGTCGAGGTTGGCGAGCTGCCGAAGTCCGAAAGCACGGTGGTGATGATGCTCTCGGGGCTGGCGGTCTGTCTCGGCAATCCGAAGGTGATGATGTTCTACATGGCGCTGCTGCCGACGCTGGTCGACCTGGCGGCGCTGGATGTGATGGGATTTGCCGAACTGATCGCGGCGACCGGCTTTGTGCTCTTGGTGGTGTTTTCCGGTTACCTGCTGCTGGCGCAGCGGGCGAGGGGGCTGCTGATGTCGCCGGAGCGGGTGCGTGCGGTCAATCGGGGCTCGGCCCTGTTCATGGCGGGCGCGGCGGGCTGGGTGGCGGTCCGTTAAGGACCGTTGTCCGGTATCCGCAGGTCGCAGGTGGGACAGACGGGCCCCGACGGTCAGGGACCCGGTGCCTGAAACCGGATCAGTCGATATGCGGCAGGCGGCGGTGGCGGGCGGCGCTGCCACGCTCGATGGCGGCGGAGGTCAGGCGGTCGATCTCGAACTCCTCACGCAGTTCCTGGAGAAAGCGCAGTTCGGCCTGAAAGGCGTGGCCGTCGGCGGCGGCAACGTCGCAGGCGAGTGCATAGGCGGTTTCCAGCAGCGGTTTGGGCAGGGAATCGCGCACCAGTCCGAACAGGGCGTCGAGGCCGTCCTCCTCGGTGTAGAGGTCGAATACGGTCTGACCGATGGTCGCCAGGCGGTCACGGTCGAACCCGTCGAATACCGGCAGCGTCTCGATCATGCGGCTGATGGAGATCAGTTCGCGGTTGGTGATGTCCTCGTCGGAAGCGGAGGCGGCGACCATGATCGCGACGAGTGCGTCCTGGGCTGAAAAGACGGGGAGGGGGAAATCCGAAGCCATGGCCGTTCCAGTTCCTTCATCTGCGGCATCTGCGCCGCTTGTATTGACGATGAGCCGGTCGGGCAATAGGAAGCGGGCGGAATTGAAGGTTGGGATACCCGGGCAATGACAGATATGCGAGAGGCGGCGGAAACGTCGAAGGCATGGCCGTTTCAGGAGGCCAGACGGCTGGTGAAACGCTTTGCGAAAGCGCCGCCCTCGAAAGGGCATGTGCTGTTCGAGACCGGATACGGTCCGTCCGGTCTTCCGCATATCGGGACCTTCGGTGAAGTGGCGCGCACGACGATGGTGCGGCGGGCGTTCGAGCTGCTGTCGGACATCCCGACCAGGCTGATCTGTTTCTCCGATGACATGGACGGGCTCCGCAAGGTTCCAGGCAATGTGCCAAACCAGGAAATGCTGGCCGAGGATCTGAACCTGCCGCTGACGAAGGTGCGGGACCCGTTCGGGACCCATGGCAGTTTCGGTGAGCACAACAACGCGCGGCTGCGGGCGTTTCTGGACGGGTTCGGGTTTGAATACGAATTTGCGTCTTCGACCGAATATTATGCGTCCGGGCGGTTCGACGAGATGCTGCTGCGCGTCCTTGAGCGCTATGACGCGGTGATGGAGATCATGCTGCCGTCGCTGGGCGCCGAGCGGCAGGCAAGCTATTCGCCGTTCCTGCCGATCAGCCCGAAAACCGGTCATGTGCTGCAGGTGCCGATGCTGGAACGCAACGTGGCTAAGGGGACGATCGTCTACGCGGAGCCGGATGGCGAACGGGTGGAACTGCCGGTGACCGGCGGACACGTGAAGCTGCAGTGGAAGCCGGATTGGGCGATGCGCTGGGCGGCGCTGGGCGTCGATTATGAAATGTTCGGCAAGGATCTGATCCCCAGTGCGGAACTGGGGTCGAAAATCTGTCGGGCGCTCGGGGAACCGGCGCCGGAATTGTTCAACTACGAGTTGTTCAACGATGACAGGGGGCAGAAGATCTCCAAGTCGAAGGGCAACGGCATTTCGATGGAGGAATGGCTGACCTACGCCAGCCCGGAATCGCTCGGCTATTTCATGTACCAGAAGCCGAAAACCGCCAAGCGGCTGTATTTCGACGTGATCCCGAAAGCGATGGACGAGTACCACCAGCAGCTTCGGGCATTCCCGGGCCAGGATGTGGCGCAGCGTCTGAACAATCCGGTCTGGCACATGCACCGGGGGCAGGCGCCGGAGTCGGACATGGTGGTGTCGTTTTCGATGCTGCTCAATCTCGCGTCGGTGGCGAATGCCAACGACAGGGAGACGCTCTGGGGCTTCATCCGCAAATACGCGCCGGATGCCGCGCCGGAGACTCACCCGGGTCTCGATGCGGCGGCGGAGTATGCGGTCAGGTACTTCCACGATTTTGTGAAGCCGGCCAAGGAATACCGCGCGGCGACACCGCGGGAGGCGGAGGCGCTCAAGGATCTGCGCGATCGGCTGGTTGCGTGGGACGGGCCGGCGGATGCGGAGGCTTTGCAGAATCTGGTGTTCGCGGTCGGCAAGGAGCATGCCTTCGATCCGCTAAGGGACTGGTTCGGGACGCTTTACGAGGTTCTGCTCGGCGAGCGGCAGGGCCCACGCTTCGGCGGTTTCATCGCCCTCTACGGCGTTGCCGAGACGGTGGCCCTGATCGACGACGGGCTGGCCGGGCGGCTGCTGAAGGGGGAACCGGTCAGCGTCTGACCCCTGCGGCCCGGGGTGCCGGGCCGTCTTCGGATTTGACAAATGGCGGAGATCCGCCACGCTGGCTGCATGGTCATGGAGGTGATTATGCGGCTGATCTGGATCTGTGCCTTTCTCCTGTTTGCCTGGGTTCACCCCGGTGCTGCGCAGACAGCGGACCCGGAAGTGCGGGATGTCATCGCGCGGCAGGTCGAGGCGCTGAAGGCGGATGACTTCGAGACCGCGTTTGGTTTTGCCTCCCCGGGAATCCGGCAGATTTTCCGAACCCCGGAGAACTTCGGCGCGATGGTGCGCAACGGATATCCGATGGTTTGGCGCCCCGCGGATGTGCGGTTCTCAGACTTTTATGTTCGCGATGGGCGCATGCTGCAGGGGGTGATCTTCACCGATGCCGGTGGCGCCCTGCACGTGTTCGATTATGAGATGGTCAGGATTGACGGTGTCTGGCGGATCAATGGCGTTTACCGGCGGCCGATTGTAGGCGCATAAGTTGCAAATCCAATATGGTTAACGACGCGTTAACCATATACTGTTAGGCGGAAAGCTGCTGATCAGCCTGACAAGGAAAGTGAATGCCCGGGACAATTGACATCTTTCCGGACCTGATGCCGCCTGCATTTTCTGAGGGACTTTGCGACTGGTCCCGTGGAGACGGAACGCCGGATACGCCTACCTACGAGACGGCACGCAATGCGCGGCTCGCGCGCAATGACGTGGATTTCGGTGACTGCCTTGAAGTGCGAAAGGTCGATCCGGTGCAGCGCCTGCGCTACATGGGCGAGGTGCCGGTGCCGCGCGGCGGCTTCATCGAGTTCGGGGCCAGGGTCAAGGCGGTGCGCGGTCCGCTGCCGCAGGTCCGGGCCGCGGCTTTCGCCGGCGGCATGCATGCGACAGTAATCGGAGATCTGCCGCTGCTGGGACCCGTTGTTTCCGTAGAAAGCTTCGAGCGCATTCACGTGGTGCGTGCGGTGATCGGTCCGATGGCGCTTCCCGGTGTCGACCTGGTTTGGGATGCAAGGGCGCTTTACGCCCACGTCGGCCTGGATATTCTGGGTCCGGAAAATTCCGTCGTGCGCATCGAACGGATGATTGTCCGTGAGGTGACGCGTAATTTCCTTCCCGGGAGGGTGCCGCTGCCCGGCTTTGAGGCGGAAGGTTACGTTATCCGCTGAGGACCGTGCGTTAGAAGCTGGCCCAGACCGAGAGTGTGGCGCCCACCGAATCGTCACCCAATGCGCCGGCGAAGCCGCCAAGCTGGAGGTGGAACCGCTTCGACACTTTGCGGACGACGGAGGGTGCGATCCGCACCAGCGGTTCGGAATTGGGGTAGTGGCCGGACTGGACCTGGAAGATGTACATGTAGCGGTCGTCCGGTTTTATCCCGGCGGTGACATCGGCCTTGAATGCGGTGTCGCCGGTCGGGGTGCGGTAGTCGAGGCTGGACTCGATCCCCAGCCAGCCACCGCCCCAGCGGCTCTCAAAACCGTATCCCCAGGCGACACCCGGCCGGATCCTCTGCTGCCGGCCGTCGGTTTCGTCGTCGATGGTGCCAAATCCGAGATCCACCGCAACTCTGTGGCCACCGTCGTCCGACCAGACCGGATAGCGGGCGAAGGCGAGAAACGAGGTGAGGTCTGATTCGGATCGGCCGGCGCCGATGTCACCGCCCCTGCCGGCGATGAGGCCGACGGTCAGTTTATCGGTCAGCCCGTATTCGGCGTAGAGACTGGTATAGCTGCTCAGTTCGAGCGTGGGTGCGAGCAGGGTCAGCGTGCCGGTGGAGACGGACTGGGAGACCGAGACGAAGGTCCGGCCCTTTTCGCGCGGCCATGCGCCGGCGTGGACCGCAACCGCACTCGTCAGCAGCAACAGGCCTGTCAAAACTGCGCGCATCCCGTCCTCCATCGCCGGCACACGCTCTGCCTTTATGGTTAAGAAAGTCTAAGTCCGGCGCGGGAACGGCGGGGTTTATTCCGGGCGAAGAGCGGCGAGGCGGCCGGCGCTCAGCAGGGCGCGGGCGAAGTCGACGCTGCCTCCCGGGGTCATGTGGGCGGAATCCATGACCGTCAGCACGGTCGTTCCGTTGTGGTCTACGGTGGCGAGACAGGACCCGCCGTCGCAGAGAATGTCGGCGGGACGGTGAAATTCGACCGGCAGGGTGCCAAGGATGCGGGACAGCTGATCGTCGTTGGCAGCAATGCGCGGCAGCGACGGGTTTGCAAGGTAAAGGTCCGGTTCGAGCGCGGCCTGACCCCGGACCATGACGCTGGGCAGATCCGGTTCCCACACCGGCATGTTGCCAACAACGATTGTGCGGGTGTTCGGCGCAGCGGCGAGAAGGCGGCGAACCGTTTCGGCCAGTGCCCCGATCTGGTCGGAATAGGCGATCCAGTTCGCATGCAGATAGACGGTAGAGGGCTGATCCCGTTCGACCGTTGCCAGAATGTGGTCATTCATCGCCCGGCAGTGAGGTCTCGGGAAGGGAACGGAAATGTCTTCGCCGATCAGCGGCGGACAGCCGCTGGCAGTCAGCTGGCCGGTGCCGGGGTGAAGCTCCCGCAGGCCGTAGGCGAGGATGGCCGCGTGGGAGTCGCCCCAGACCAGCGCGGAGCCTGGTCCGGTACTGACGCAGTCCGGGTCAAAATCGGCCGATGTCCCGTCGACGAACATAAAGCAGGTGCCACCGCGAAATACGTCGTTCGGCGGGTTGATGCCGTTGGCGAGGATTGCAAGTTCCGATTTCGTATAGCGTAACGGAAAGCCGTCCTGCACCACGGTCACCGCGCCGAGGGCGGCGCAGGCGGCGAGTCCCGTGCCGCCGGTGGCGAACAGACGCCGGCGCGAGACGAGACCGGGGGTGCGGAACGGGGTTTCGACGTATTTCCAGCTGAGCCAGCCCGCTGCCAGAACGAGGCCGGATATTGCCGCCATCGTCCCGGGTGAGGGCGGTGCGGAGGCGGTGTATCGGGCAAAGGCAAAGGCCGGGAAATGGAGCAGATAGGCGCTGTAGCTGATGCGTCCGACGAATGTCATTGGGCGGGTGCCGAGCAGGCGTCCCGCGAGCGTGCCGGGCCCGGCGCAGAAAATGACCAGAGCCGCTCCGACGGTTGGAACCAACGCGTGGAGGCCAGGAAACGGCGTGCCGGAATCGTAGACAAGGATCGACGCAAGGATCAGTCCAAGACCCATGAGGCTTAGCGCCTGTGCCATGGCCGGGGATGGCTGCGGCGGTGCGGCGCGGTTGAAATGCAGGGCCAGCAGGGATCCGAGCAGCAGTTCCCAGGCGCGGGTCGGCAGCAGGAAAAAACCGGCATCCGGCTGCGCGCCGGTGGCCCATTGCGCCAGCATCAGGCTTGCCAGGGCCGTGATCGCCAGCAATGCGGTGATGTTCCGTTTGCCGAAACCCCAGCACGCCATCAGCGCAAGAGGGAAGAAGATGTAGAACTGTTCCTCCACCGCGAGGCTCCAGGTGTGCAGCAGCGGCTTGAGTTCGGACGCGGTCTCGAAATAGCCGCTTTCGCGCCAGAACAGGATGTTCGAGGAAAAGGTTGCCACGGCCACCAGGCTCGCGCCAAACTCGCGCAGCTCCCGTGTCATCAGCCACATCCAGGCAAACGGCATGCAGAGCAGGACGGTTAAAAACAGTGCCGGAAGAATCCGGCGGGCGCGCCGTTCATAGAAGGTCAGCAGACTGAATCTGCCCCTGTCCAGATCCGTCAGCAGGATGGAGGTTATCAGATAGCCGCTGATGACAAAGAACACGTCGACACCGACGAAACCGCCGCTGAAGGTCGGAAACCCGGCATGAAACAGGATCACCGGAATCACGGCAAGGGCGCGGAGGCCGTCGATTTCGGGGCGGTATTTCATGCTGCTTTCCGTTCGTGGTTCCACGGCCCGGATCTCCGGAGTGGAGGCGGTGAGTTAACCGGTCCGATGCCGGTCTTTCCCGGGAGTTCCACCGGAATTGCCTTAAATTGGCGTTTACGGGAAGTTTCGCGTCGGCCTGTGGTTAAGCGCCGGCTGGAGTGCGTTTTTTGGGGCGAATCGAAACCAAGCGTGTAACCTCGGGGAGTACCGTCCATTCTGCTTTCGGGGGAAGCCATGCCAACCATCAACCGCGACGCCGACTGGCAGACCGTGATTACGACATTTGAGATGACGCCGGGTACCTGTCAGGATCTGCTGGACGAACTGAACGACGCCTACGACAGCTTCATCCGGCACCAGCCCGGGTTCATCGGTGCCGGGCTGCACGTCAACGATGCGCAGACGCGGATTGCCAATTACTCCCAGTGGAAGAAGCGGGAGGACTTTCTGGCGATGCTGCGATCGCAGGAAATGCGCGAGCGCAACCGGCGGATCAGCGCCCTGTGCAAGAGTTTCGAGCCGGTCATGTACGACGTTGCGGAATGCTACGGCAAGCCGACAGGCGGTTAGCCGGCGGCCCTCACGTATCGGGGGCTGCCTGCGGGCGGACCGCAGAGATGCAGACGGCCCCGCAAACCAGTTGCGGGGCCGTTTTGGCGATCAGTGGATGAGCGGGCGCCGCCTCAGGCGCCGATCAGGCCCATGCTTTCGAGTTTGAGCAGTACCTGCTGGGCGCAGTAGTCGACGTCGTTGCCCTCGGTCTGCAGCACGACCTCGGCGTTGGTCGGCTCCTCGTAAGGATCGGAGATGCCGGTGAATTCCTTGATCTTGCCTTCGCGGGCCAGTTTGTAGAGCCCCTTCCGGTCCCGCTTTTCGCATTCCTCGACCGAGGTGGCGACATGGACTTCTACGAAGGCGCCATAGGCTTCGATCATTTCACGCACTGCGCGGCGGGTGGCCGTATAGGGTGCGATCGGGGCGCAGATGGCGATGCCGCCGTTCTTGGAAATCTCGGAAGCGACGTAGCCGATCCGCTTGATGTTGATGTCGCGGTGTTCCTTGGAGAAGCCGAGTTCGGAGGAGAGGTGCTTGCGCACCACGTCGCCGTCAAGCAGCGTCACCGGACGGCCGCCCTGTTCCATCAGTTTGACCATCAGCGCATTGGCGACCGTGGATTTGCCGGAGCCGGAGAGGCCGGTGAAGAATACGGTGAAACCCTGTTTGGCGCGG
>JAUIHM010000073.1 GCA_030432315.1 Alphaproteobacteria bacterium
GGGGTCGGCCAGGGTCAGCACGTGATCGTGGCGCTCCAGGATGTCGCCGGGTTCGGACAGGCGCTCCGTGACCACGCCGGCAAACGGCGCGCGCACGGTGGTATAACCGATCCGGGTGCGCAGCAGACGTGGCCGGCCGGCCCGCGGGCCGGCGATGGAAACCACCCGTTCAGTGTCGAGCCGGCCGGTCAGAAGTGTCCGGCCGATCGCCAGCACGTCCTGGTAGCCGATGCTCCAGACGCTGCGGGTCGCGGATGGCGCCAGCAGAAAATGCATGTGGGTGCCGGCGAGGCCCGCCGGGTGCGGGCCGTCAAAACTGTGGACTTCGACCGACCCGCCCTCCGCGACGGGGACGGACTGGCCGGCGGCCTTGCAGATCAGGATCCTGCCTTCGGTCAGTTTGCTGATTGCCGCGATCCCGGCCTCGAAATCCGCGGCTCTTTCGTTGATGATCAGTCCGGCATCGGGGGCAAGCGGCTCGCTCTCCATCGCCGTGACGAATATCGCGGCCGGAACCTCTCCGGGTGCGGGCATCTTGGAATAGGGTCGGGTGCGGAAGGCGGTCCAAAGGCCGGTGGCGCACAGGCGTTCGACCACGAAGTCCCGGTCGAGAGTCTGAATGTCATTCGGAGAAACCGCACCGAATTTCACGTAGCTTTCGCCGGTTTCGTCGACCTCGATCACGACGCTTTCGAGCACGCGCCGCGCACCGCGGTTGATCGACCGGACCCTGCCGCCAGCCGGAGCGGTGAACATGACCCCGGGCGCATCCTTGTGGGTGAACAGCGGTGTGCCACACTGGACGGTGTCGCCTTCTTCGACCGCCATGCGGGGTTTCAGACCAATGAAGTCGGCAGCGACGACGGCCACTTCCCGGCAGGACGCGCCGTCATGGATGACCTGCTCCGGCCTGCCCTCGATCGGGATGTCGAGACCCTTCTTCAGCTTAAATTCTGCCATCTCGCCGCCAGTTTAACGCATCAACCCGAACTTAATAGAGTCATTCCCCGCGAGAGGCGAGACTCCAATTGCTTTGCGGCGCAGCAAAATTCGGCTTTGGCAGCGGCGGTCGGGCACAGAACGGCGAAAGAGCAGTGCGCGGTTGACTTGAATCGGTCGAGGTGAAACACCGTCGCCCGTTCTTTCCAAACGGGTTGGCACATGACACGCGCGATTCTCCTGGCTGTCACGGCGGTTTTTCTGGTTTCCTGCGATTTTCTGGCGGGAAGGCCCGATCCGATCCGGATCACCGGTGAAACGATGGGAACGACCTACAGTGTGACCGTTGTCGACGTTCCTGACGGAATGACCGCCGAGACGCTGCAGCAGGAGGTCGAAGCGGTTCTGGCCGACGTCAACGGCAAGATGTCGAACTGGGACCCGAACTCGGAGGTCTCGAAGTTCAACGATGCCCGCAGCGTCGAACCAATCCCGGTGTCGGAAGATTTTCTCCAGGTCGTGACGGCGGCCAACGCCGTTCATGAGCTCAGCGGCGGCAAATTCGACGTAACCCTTGCGCCGCTGATCAGTCTCTGGGGATTCGGTCCGAAGAAGCCCGGCGAGCCCGTGCCCTCCGATCCGGAAATCGCCGCCGCGCTGCGGATCGTGGGACAGATGACGATGCTCGCGGTGTCGGCGCCGGACGGCACCGTCGCCAAGACCGATCCGGAGGTTTCTATCAATCTCTCCGCCATCGCCAAGGGTTTCGGCGTCGATCAGGTCGCCGCGACGCTGCAGCAGGCAGGGGTGGAGAACTATCTGGTGGAAATCGGCGGCGATCTGGTCACTGCCGGAAAAAACGCCCAGGACGAGCCGTGGTCGATCGGTGTCGAGCGTCCGGACGGCGAAAAACAGGATGTGGAACTGATCGTGCCGGTGTCCGATCTCGGACTGGCGACCTCGGGCGACTACCGGAACTATTTCGAGGAGGACGGGGTAAGGTATTCGCACATCATTGACCCGACCACCGGCCGGCCGATCACCCATTCGACGGCCTCGGTGACCGTTGTGGCGGAAAATGCGATGATGGCGGATGCGCTGGCCACCGCCCTGCTGGTGACGGGCGCCGATACAGGTCTGACCATTGCCGACGAAAACGGCATTGCGGTTCTGTTCATGTCGCGCAGGGACGGGGTTTTCCGGCTGGAGGCCAGCAATGCCTTTGAAAAAATCGTCTCCATCGACTAACATGACCGGCAACCGTTGAGGCGAGACCCATGACAACCTTCGTTTTGGCCTTTGTGCTGCTGCTTCTGATCGTGCTGGGCATGTCGCTCGGGGTGATCCTGATGGGCAGGACCATCAAGGGAAGCTGCGGCGGGCTGAATGCGGTTGCCGGTGCGGACAAATGCCTTGTCTGCAGCAAGCCGGTCGATCCGGATTCGCCGCTGCGCGACCGGCTGGCCTGCAAGCGCGCCTGCGAAAAGGTAAGGGAATTCTGAGCCGGTTCAGGGCAGATCGAGCGGAATGAAGGCGAGCGCCGCGAAGCTGAGCCCCGCAGGGATACCGTAGAGCCAGGACCGCTTTTTCCATCCCGGTTCCTGGCGCTTCCAGTTGTTGCGAAAGGCGCGGCCGGAAAATATCATCACCAGCAGCAGTATCACCCCCATGGCCGGCGACAGCGTCATGCCCTGGTTCCCTTCGCGCAGCATCCGTTCATGTCTCAGACCCCCAGATAGCGGTCGGTGATGGCGGGGCCAAGCGCGGATATTCCGCCTTCCCAGACGCTGCGGCCCTTTTCCAGGATCACCGCCCGGTCGGCAACCGGCCTCAGTTCCGAAAGCAGTTTGTCGACGACAACCATCGCCATGCCGGTTTCGCGCCGAAGCTCCGCGACGGCGGCCCAGATTTCCGCACGGACCAGTGGGGCAAGTCCTTCGGTCGCCTCGTCAAGCAGCAGAAGCCGTGGATTGGTCATCAGGGCGCGGCCGATCGCCAGCATCTGCTGTTCGCCGCCGGAAAGTGACGCCGCCGGCTGGTCCCTGCGCTCGCTCAGGCGCGGGAAAAGGGCGCCGACGGTGCGGACGGTCCAGTGACCGGGTCGGGCCGCGGCGGTCAGGTTCTCCAGCACAGTCAGGTTGGGAAAACAGCGCCTGCCTTCGGGCACGAGACCGATGCCGAGTCGCGCGACCTCATGGGGCCGCAGCGTTGCGACGGAGCGGCCGGCGAACTCGATCCGCCCGTCCGACCGGGGCATCTGCCGCATGATTGACCGTATGGTGGTGGTCTTGCCCATGCCATTGCGTCCCATCAGCGCCAGCACCTCGGCCGGCCGGACCTCGAGGCTGATACCGTAGAGCGCCTGGGAGCGGCCGTAGGAAGCCGTCAGGCCGTCGACTTTCAGCAGCGGTTCCATCAATGCGGTCCATCCCCGAGATAGGCCCGGCGGACGTCCGCATTGGCACGGATGCGCTCCGGCGTATCGCTGGCGATCACCCGGCCGGAGACCAGCACGGTAATCCGGTCCGCCAGACGAAACACCGCATCCATGTCGTGTTCGACCAGCAGAACCGGCGCCTCATGCCGCAGATCCGCCAGCAGATCCGTCATCTCCGCCGAGCCCTCGGTGCCGATGCCGGCCATGGGTTCGTCGAGCAGGAACGCCTTTGGCCGTTGCGCCAGCACCATGGCGATTTCCACCTTGCGCCGTTCCGCGTGGGCCAGTTCGGAGGCAACGATGCCGCTGCGGTGCGCGAGACCCAAGCGGGCGACAACCGCATCCGCGCCGTCAGTCAGGGCCGAATCCGTCATTGCGCGGGACCAGACGCCGGGAAAGCCTGCCTGCCCGGACGCGAGGGCCAGGACCAGGTTTTCCCGGACGGTAAACTCCGGCACCACCGAGGAAACCTGAAACGTGCGCGCGAGACCCATCCGGGCCCGCCGCGCGGTGCCAAGCCGGGTCACGTCGCGGCCGAGAAAACGGATGCTGCCCGAATCCGGCGCCAGTTCACCGGCAATCTGCTTGATCAGCGTCGACTTGCCGGCGCCGTTGGGACCGATCAGCGCATGGATCTCTCCGGCCCTGAGGTCGAGCGACACCCGGTCACAGGCTAGAAACGCGCCAAAGCTCCTGCTCAGGTCGTGAACGGAAAGCAGCGGATCATCCATCGGCGGACCTCCGGTCACACAGCATCCCGAGCACTCCCCCCCGGGCGAACAGCACCACCCAGAGCAGCACGGCACCAAGAAAGATCTGCCAATGATCGCTGATGCCGCCCAGCTGGTTTTCCAGCAGGACATACAGACCGGCGCCGGCGACGGGTCCGAGGGCGCGACCGACGCCGCCGAGAATCACGATGACGATAAGTTCGCCGGACATCTGCCAACTCATCATCGACGGACTGACGAAGCGGTTCAGATCGGCGTAGAGCGCCCCGGCGAGGCCCGTGACCATCGCCGAGAGCACGAAGGCGAACAGGCGGATCCGATAGGTCTGCACGCCCAGCGCCTCGACCCGTGCCGGATTCTGCCGCGTGGCTTGGAGCAGCAGGCCAAAGCGTGACCCGGTGATCCGCGACATCAGCGCCAGCGTCAGGCACAGGAGGGTGAAACAGACGGCAAAGAACTGGATCGGATCAAGCGTGTTCAGGCCGGGAAACCGGTTGCGGACGTAGATCGACAGCCCGTCCTCGCCGCCATAGGCCGGCCAGGAAATGGCGAAATAATACGCCATCTGGGCGAAAGCGAGGGTGATCATAATGAAATAGACCCCCCGCGTGCGCAGCGACAGGGCGGCGATGACCAGTGAAAGCAGGCCGGCGGCGAGGATCGCAGTGAGCCATATCACCGGCATCAGGTTTGTGCCCGGAATTTCCACTGGCCAGGTCGCCAACGGCGTCCACGCCTGGGCATGGCTCGCAAGCACACCCATCGCATAGCCGCCGACGCCAAAGAACGCCGCGTGCCCGAACGAGACCAGCCCGCCATGGCCCAGTGCAAGGTTGAGCCCCACACCGGCCAGGCCAAGGATGGCGATGCGGGTGGCGAGTGTGATGACAAAGGGTTCGCCTCCGAGGTGGGCAAGAACCGGTATCCCCGCCAGTGCGGCGAGAATGACAGTGTTTGCGAGAGTTTCCCGGTTCATCTCAGGCAACGCCAAACAGCCCGTTTGGTCTGAAGATCAACACGACCGCCATCAGGATATAGATCAGCATCGACGCCAGTGCCGAGCCGAAGGCGGTGGCGGCGGAAGGGTCAAGGAACAGGCCGAAGGCCGAAGGAAGCAGGAACCGGCCGAGCGTGTCGGTCAGGCCAACCAGAATCGAGCCGATCAGCGCCCCGCGAATCGAGCCGATCCCGCCGATCACGATCACCACGAACGCAAGGATCAGCACCGGCTCCCCCATGCCGACCTGCACCGACTGCAGCGCGCCGACGAGCGCACCGGCCAGGCCCGCCAAGGCCGCGCCAATGGCAAAAACCGCCGTATAGAGCCCGGCGATGTTGACGCCGAGCGCAGCGATCATTTCGCGGTCGCTCTCCCCTGCCCTGATCCGCATCCCCAGACGGGTCCGGTGGATCAGCAGCCACAGACCGCTGGCGACGCAGAGGCCGACGACGATCACCACAAGCCGGTAAAGCGGATACTGGATCCCGCCGGGCAGCATCACTCCGCGCGCCAGCGCCTGCGGCACGTCCAGATAGAGCGGAAACGAGCCGAACAGCCAGCGGGTGCCTTCCGAGAAGATCAGGATCAGCGCAAAGGTCGCCAGCACCTGATCGAGGTGATCGCGCGCATAGAGCCGTCGAATGACCGCCACCTCGACCAGGGCTCCGGCCGCGGCGGCGGCGGCAAGGCTGGCGGCAAGACCGAGCAGGAACGAACCGGTGGCGGCGGCGGTGGCCGCGCAGGCAAACGCTCCGGTCATGAAGAACGAGCCGTGCGCCAGATTTATCAGCCCCATCACCCCGAAGATCAGCGTCAGACCCGCCGCCATGAGAAAGATCATGACACCGAACTGCAGGCCGTTGAGCGCCTGTTCGATCACGAGAGAGACTGGCATGGATACCGGGGAACCTTGGCTGGAACGGGCGCGTCAGAACTGCGCCCGCTCGAGAATTTGGCGCGAAATCACATTTCGCATTCGGCGACATAGGCGTCCGAATGATCGGTCAGCGCCGTTGCGACGATCCGGTTGGTGTAGATGTCGCCTTCCCTGATGACCTCGCGTACGTAGATGTCCTGAATCGGGTGGTGGTTGGAGGCGAACCGGAAGTTGCCGCGGACGGAGTCGAAATCGGCGGCCTCCAGCGCGGCCTGGAAGGCATCCGGATCGGTCACGTCAGCGGTTTTCGCGGCGGAGATCAGCAGGTTGGCGGTGTCGAATCCCTGGGAGGCATAGAGCGACGGCAGACGCCCGTATTCGGCCTGGAAGCTCTCGACGAAGGCCTGGTTGGCGGGGTTGTCGAGGTCCTTGCTCCACTGGGAGGTGTTTTTCACGCCCAGCGCGGCTTCGCCGACGGCCTGGAGAATGCCCTGGTCGAAGGAAAACGCGGGGCCGATCACCGGAATGTCGACGCCGGACCCGGCATATTGTTTGAGGAAGGAGATGCCCATTCCGCCGGGAAGAAAGAAATAGACGCTGTCGGCGCCGGATGCCCTTATCTGAGCGATTTCAGCGGCATAGTCGGTCTGGCCCAGTTGGGTGAACACCTCTTCGGCGATATCACCCTGATACATACGCTTGTAGCCGGTGAGGGCGTCCTGGCCGGCGGGATAGTTTGGCGCGAGCAGGAAGGAATTGGTGTAGCCCGCATCGTTGGCGTAAGCGCCGGCTGCTTCGTGCAGATTGTCGTTCTGCCAGGCGACGTTGAAATAGAGCGGGTGGCAGCCCTTGCCGGCGAGGGCCGATGGCCCGGCATTTGGGGAGAGGTAGAATTTGCCCTGGGCGGTGGCGGCGGGGATCACCGCCATGGCGAGATTGGACCAGATGATGCCGGTCAGAACGTCGACCTTGTCGGACTGGATCATCTTGTCGGCCAGCTGCACGGCAATGTCGGGTTTTTGCTGATCGTCCTCGATGACCACTTCGATATCAATGTCCGGCGCCTGTTTCAGCGCCAGCAGGAAGCCGTCGCGCACGTCGGTTCCGAGGCCGGCCCCGCCGCCGGAGAGCGTCGTGATCATGCCGACCTTGAGCGGTCCGGCGAGAGCGGGGACGGCGAGGGTGCAGGACAGCAGGGCCGCCAGCAGCGTTTTTGTTGTGGGCATTTCGGTCTCCTGTTGGGCGTCCGGACGGCATCGGGGCCGCCGGTTTTTGTTTATGTGCAATGGATAGCAAGGACCGGAGCGTTGCGGAAGTTCCAAGTCGCGCCGTTAACCTTTTCACTTTTTGGCGCGGCGCGGCGATACCCAATCGATACCCCGCCGGTACCCGGTTGATACCTACGATTGCCGTTAAGGATTTGACTGAACCCGGCGCCAGCGCAGGGTGTGCCGCGCGGTCGGCATCCGGTCCGAGGGGTCGACGGGTTTGCCCCGGCCGCGCAATCGGGCAATGATCGGTGTCAGACCTGACCTCGCTGATTCTGCGGATCGTGCCATGTGCAATCTCTATTCCCAAACCAAGAGCCAGGATGCGATGCGGCGCCTGTTCGCTGAGATCGCCAGGGAGGATGAGCCGTTCGACGACCTCACCGGCAATCTGCCGGTGCAAAGCGGCATCTACCCGGATTATTCGGCGCCGGTCATTCGCCCCGCTGCGGACGGAGGCTGGCAGCTGACCATGTCCCGTTGGGGAATGCCGACGCCGCAGGTTTTTCTCAAGGGCCGGCGCACCGATCCGGGGGTGACCAACATCCGCAACACCGCCTCGCCGCACTGGCGGCGTTGGCTGGGGGTCGAGCACCGCTGTCTCGTACCCTTCACCAGCTTTTCCGAGATCGACCAGCGCCGCGGCGCGCCGCGCAACCATCCGGTCTGGTTTGCGCTCGGCCCTGATCGTCCGCTGGCGTTTTTCGCCGGAATCCGCACCGGGTGGACCTCGGTGCGCAAGCTGAAGGAGGGCGAGGTGACGGCGGACCTCTACGGTTTTCTGACCTGTCCACCCAATGCCGAGGTGGCCCCGGTTCATCCCAAGGCGATGCCGGTCATTCTGACCAGGCCGGAAGACTGGCGGCAGTGGCTCACCGCGCCCGCGCCCGAGGCGCTTCAGCTCCAGCGTCCGCTGCCGGACGGGATGCTGGAGATCGTCGCCGAAGGGGCGCGGGAAGATGCCGGGTGAGCAGACGACAGTCTCACCCTGCCCCGTTTCGGAATTCGAGCGGCGTCATCCCGGTCCAGCGGCGGAAGGCGCGAACGAAAGACGAGGACTCGGAAAAACCGACCAGATAGGCGGTCTGGTTGACGGAGACCTTGCGGGCGCGCAGATAGTCCGCGGCCATGCGGTGCCGGAGGTCGTCGAGCAGGGTGGCGAAGGTGATGCCTTCGTCGCGCAGGCGCCGGTAAAGGGTTTGGCGGCTCATCCCGAGGTCCGAGGCGACCGCGTCCATGCCGATGTCGCCGCGATGCAGGAGCGGCAGGATATGTGCCTCGATCCGGCCACGCATGGACTGCGCCCGTTCAAGCTCGGCCATCAGCGCATCGGCGCGCTCGGCGAAGATGCCAAAGACGTAGCTGGAGGTTTCGTCGAACGGCACGGTCAGCCATTCCGGAGCCATGCGCAGGGCGTTGCGGTGGTGGTTGAAGGTGACCGGCACCCGGAGGATTTCACCGTAGGCGGCAGCATGGGCCGGTGGGGGCCAGGTCACCTGGATCTCTTTGGCGAATTCAGCATCGGGGAAGTGGCGGCGAAACTCGCCGATGAAGCGGCCAAAGGCGATTTCGGTGATTTCGGGGAAGGCATTGGGATCGGGCCGGTTGTCGACGATCCAGACCTCGCCGCCGGTGGTATCGACGGTGAAGCGTTCGCCCCGGTCCATCACGTCGACTTCGATCATCAGTTTGGCGTAGCGGTTCAGCTGGGCCATTGAATCGGCCATCGAGGCGCAGGAATGGGTGATCAGCCCAACGATGGAAATCTGCTCGATGCGGGTGCCGGTGGCGTAGTGCAGGGCGATGGCCGGATCGCCGGTCAGCTCGGCGGCGGCGTGAATCAGGACCTGCCAGGTGCCCAGGGGAATGCGGGCGTCCTGGTCGTCCATCATCTCCCCGTTCAGGGCCGAACGGGAGAGCAGCGTGGCGCGGTCGGCGCCGTGCGCTACCGCGACGTCGAGAAACGCCCGGACGATTCCGGCGGCAACGCTGGCATTCTTCATCTTCCCGCCCCCGAGGTGACACACCGGGACATTTGATACTCCGGGTCAACACGCTGTTACCAGCGGTCATGGCGGGAAATTCGGCCCGGGCGTAGGAACCGCCCCGTCGAAGACAAAGACATGAACACTTTCATACATGGGAAAAAACGATGAGACGCTTGGGTTTTGGCGCGGTTGCGCTGTCGATGCTACTGGCCGGTCCGGTGATGGCCGAACAGGGGTTTTACGGTGGAGGCCTGCTTGGCGGGGTCTGGCATTCGGATGAGGACTTCACGGCGGGAGCCGAGACGTTTTCGCTGTCCTACGGCGGCGGCGCGGATCTGAGCCTGATGGCCGGGTACAGTTTCGGCCAGGTCGGATCGCTGGGAGAACTGCGTACGGAACTGCAGTTTTCCGGCCGTGCCTCGGATGTGGACCGGGTGAAGGTGTCCGGGATGAGCGGCAAGTCGGACGGGACGCTGGAGGAATCGGCGACGTTTCTGAACGTGTTCTACGATTTCCGCGGCGAAGGACGGCCGTGGGTGCCCTATGTGGGGGCGGGGCTCGGCTACGGTACGCAGAGGTTCGACAATCTTTCGATCGGCGGCGAGACGGTTCTGGACGGCAGCGAAGAGGCCTGGGCGGGTCAGCTGATTGCCGGTGTCGGCTATGACATTACCGAAAGCGCCCGGGTGTTTGCCGATTACCGGTTCCGCAAGTGGGAAGACGTGGACATCCGCACGGAGACCGGCTCGAAGGCGGAGGTCAGCAACGCGTCGTCGAGCATCAACCTCGGTTTCATGTTCACGTTCTGACGGAGAGGCGTTTGGCGGCGGGTCCGCCAAACGCCGTTTCGGGTTCTAGCGCGCGGCCCAGAGGGCGCCGCGTTCGAAGATGGTGGCCATCTGCGGCACCTGGAATTCCTCCGAGGTGTGGCCGAGGGCGCTGTAGAACACCCGGCCCACGCCAAAACGGCGCTTCCAGACCACCGGCATCACCACGCCGTCGATTTCATCGAAACGGGAACCGTCAAAGGTGGTGGTGGCCAGCACTTCGTTCGACGGGTCGACGTGCATGTAATACTGTTCGGAATGGTACGGAAAGGCGGTAATGCCTTCCATGATCGGATCATCGGGTTTGCTCACGTCGACGGTGTAGTCGATGATGTTGCCGGGATGGGCGACCCACTGACCGCCGACCATGAACTGATAGGCCGGTTCGTTGCGGAAACTGTCGCCCATGGTGCCGTGAAACCCGGCGAGGCCGGAGCCGGCGCGCACCGCGGCGGTAAGACCGGCCAGTTCGTCCTTTTCGATCGTGGTCATGGTCTGGCAGGGAACGATCAGGTCCATCCGGCCGAGGTCCGGATCGGCGTAGGCGGCGGTTCCGGCGGAAAGGGTGACGTCGAAGCCGTGGCCTTCGAGCATGGCGGCGACAATCCTGGCGCTGGCTTCGGGCGTGTGGCCTTCCCAGCCGCCGTAGGCGATGAGGGCGCTTTTGCGGGTCATGTGGTTTCTCCCTGTCAGAGCTGGCCCGGGGCCAGATTTGCATCCATTGCGTCCGGTCGGGCGCAGGTGGTCTTTGCGGTGATCCGCTCGCCGGTTTCGGCCGAGCGGAGGATGGATTCCATCACGTCGAGCACATGCAGCGCCATGTCGAGCGAGGCGCGGTGCGGCCGGTCGTCGAGGATCGCCTGGGCCATGTCGGCAAGGCCGAGCACGCGGTAGTTGCCGTCGCCGTAATTGTGGACCTGGTCGAGAACGGTCCAGTCGTGGTCGCGGTTCGCCTTGATCCGGATGTCGCCCTGGAACTGGTTGGGGTCGGCGACCTCCATCGTCGCTTCGGAGCCGTAGAGTTCAATCGGCGTATGGCCGTGCGCCTTGACGTCGAAGCTGGTGGTCAGGGTCACGAGGGCGCCGCTGACGAACTGAAGGATGCCTGTGACGTGGGTCGGCACCTCGACCGGGAATTCCTCGCCGGCACGCGGGCCGCTGGCGATGGTGCGGGTGACGAAGCCGGTGGAGGACATGCCGGTGATCCGGCCGACCGGGCCCAGCATGTTGACCAGCGCGGTGAGGTAATAGGGGCCCATGTCGAGCAGCGGACCGCCACCGGCCTGATAGTAGAAGTCCGGATTGTGATGCCAGCGCTCGTGGCCAGGAACCATCATGTAGGCAGTGCCGGAGAGCACGTGACCGATCCTGCCGTCGTCGATTGCGGCCCGCGCGGTCTGATGGGCGCCGCCGAGAAAGGTGTCGGGCGCCGAGCCGACGCGCAGGCCCTTGGCCGCGGCGATGTCGACCAGCGCCAGCGCCTCGGCGACGTCGAGCGCGAGGGGCTTTTCGGCATAGACGTGTTTACCTGCATTCAGCGCCGCCATGCCGACGGGGACGTGATGCTGGGGGGTGGTGAGGTTGAGCACGATGTCGATGCGTTCGTCGGCGAGCAGCGCCTCGACGCTCATCGCCTCGATCCCGTGCTTTTCCGCCTTGGCCTTCGCGGCTTCGGGTACGACATCGGCACAGGCGACCATCCTGAGCACGTCGAAGCGCGGGGTGTTGGTAAGATAGATTTCCGAAATGTGGCCGCAGCCGATCAGGCCGATTCCAAGATGTTTACGCACGTGAGTGACTCCGTTTTTTCCAGCGGATTTTGCCCGTGGCCGCGTTTGGTCCGGAACGGCTTTGGCCGTGGCGGCAAGGGCAGGATGTGTGGGCGGGCGCGGCGGGACCGGTGCCGGCGCGCGGTTGCGTCAGATGATTTCGTCCTCGTCGAAAAGGGGGTCGGCCTCGATCTGGCTGGCCATGGTTTCCACCGCCGTGACCGGATCCCTGGTGATGGTTTTGGCGACATGAAACAGCGCATCGCCTTCGTTGACCACCGGCATGTTGGTGCGGCCGATGATAATGCCGCCCATGGTGCTGCGGACCTCGATCTCGTTGTCGCCGAACGGGTCGGAGATCACGCCGAGGGCTTCGCCCGCGCTCGTGCCGTCGCCGGTGGCCCGGTAGCTGCGCAGGATGCCGCCGGCGGGGGCGCGGATCCAGGTGGTGGTCTTGGCGGTCAGCGAGGCGACGCGGTTTTTTGACACGCCCTTGCCGGAGATCATGCCCATGGCGTGCATCACCCGCAGGATGCCGCCAAAGCCGACCCGGCCGGAAAGCTCGTCGAAGCGCAGCGCCTCGCCGGCTTCCAGCAGCAGCACGTCGACACCGATTTTCGCCGCCTCGCGGCGCAGCGAACCGTCGCGGTGCCCGGCATGGATGATCAGCGGCGCACCGAAAACCTCCGACAGGCGCAGGGTTTCCGGGTTGCTGGACGAGAGGCGGATCTGGGGAAAGTTGGTGCGGTGGATGGCGGCGGAATGCAGGTCGATGCCGAAATCCGACCGGGCGACAACTTCGGTCATGAAAAGATGGGCGAGGCGGGCGGAGAGCGATCCGCCCTCCGAGCCGGGAAAGGTGCGATTGAGGTCGCGCCGGTCGGGAAGGTAGCGCGACTGGTTGAGAAAGCCGAAAGCATTGACGATCGGCACCACCATCAGGGTGCCGTTCAGGCGGTTGATCTGTTTCGAGCGCAGGAGGCGGCGGGCGATTTCGACACCGATCACCTCGTCGCCGTGGATGGCGGCGCTGACAAACAGCACCGGGCCGGGTTTGCGGCCGTGCACCACGTGGACGGACATGCTGACCGGGGTGTGATCGGAAAGGACGCTGACCGGAAGATCAATTGTGCGCCTGGTCCCTGGGGCGACGGTTTGACCGCCGATCTCAAAACCAGGGCGTGATGGCATCAGCCGGTTCCTTTGGTTTTCGTGTTTCCGGGTTTGGCAGTCTTTTCGAGAAATTCGATGATCTTGCCGGCAACGTCAATGCCCGTTGCGTTCTCGACCCCTTCGAGGCCGGGAGAGGAATTGACCTCCATCACCACCGGTCCGTGGTTGGAGCGCAGCATGTCGACGCCGCAGACGTTGAGGCCCATGATCCTGGCGGCGCGGATGGCGGTGGCGCGTTCCTCGGGGGAGATCTTGATCGATTTCGCGCTGCCGCCGCGGTGCAGGTTGGAGCGGAAATCACCCTCGGCGCCCTTGCGCTGCATGGCGGCGATCACCTTGCCGCCGACCACCAGGGCGCGGATGTCGGTGCCGCCGGCTTCCTTGATGAATTCCTGGACCATGATGTTGACGCCGGCGCCGCGGAACGCCTCGATCACCGAGCGCACGGAGCGGTCGGTGTCGGCCAGCACCACGCCGATGCCCTGAGTGCCTTCGAGCAGCTTGACCACCAGCGGCGCACCCCCCGCCAGCTTGACCACGGCGTCGGTCTGTTTCGGATCGTGGGCGAAGGTGGTCACCGGCAGACCGATGCCTTCGCGGGCCATCAGCTGCATCGAGCGGAGTTTGTCGCGGGACCGGCCGATGGCGACGGATTCGTTGAGCGGCCAGACGCCCATGGTCTCGAACTGGCGCAGCACGGCGAGGCCGTAGAAGGTGACGGAGGCGCCGATGCGGGGGATCACCGCGTCATAATGCGGCAGTTTCTCGCCGTTGTAGAAGATCTCCTGCCGCCGCGAGGCGATGTTCATGTAACATTGCAGGGTGTTGATGATGTCGAGCGTATGGCCGCGCGCCTCTGCCGCCTCCCTGATCCGCCGGTGGGAGTAGAGGTCCGGGTTGCGCGCCATCATGACAATTTTCATGCCGTTATTCCTCATTCTGCGCGAAGACGGGAATGATGCCGTCCCTCGCGCTTTTCCGTACCGGATGTCCGGTCAGAAACGATTTTCCTGGATCCACCAGAATATTCCTGCGTCGAATGGCCGTCCGACCGAGAATCAGATCGAACGCCATTTCCCCCCGGTCCGCCAGGGAAACGTCCATATGCCACTTTCGCGGGCCGAGCACCAATGTCGTGTTGATGACATGCCGGTGCTGGGGAATGCCGCTGGTGTTGCGGATCGCCCGCCGGTCGACCAGCGGCGCTTCGGCGATGATGTCGTCATGCTGGCTGGTGGTGGGAATGCGAAAGCGGATCCAGGCCCTGCCCGCGCGTTCGAACGGGGTCTGGTCGACGGCATGCAGGGCGGAGGTGCGGGCGCCGGTATCAATCTTTGCGTGCATTTCGGCGATGCCGATGTCCGGCAGGCGGATCAGTTCGCGCCAACCGATCACCAGCGCCGTTCGGCTGGAATGTGACGGGGTCATGAAAGCCGCGATCCTTCCGGGCTGGCCCAAGGGGTTTTCGCGGTGCATGGCAGCATCCCGGGCGGCGCGTCAAGCGTTCAGAGCGCCGCGGTGCCGCGATCCGGGGCGGTACCGATCGACTCGCGCAGGATCAGTTTCGGGGTTTCGATCCAGCGCGACGGCGCCGCCTCGGGATTGGCGATCCGGTTCATCAGCAGCGCCGCCGCATTTGAGCCGACACTTTCGGCGTCGAGCAGGATGGTGGAAAGCGTGGGATGGGACATTTCCGCCTCGGGCATGCCGTCAAAGCCGATCAGGGCCATGTCGCGGCCCGGTTCCAGCCCATGCCTGCGCAGGCCGTGCATGACCGAGATGGCGACGAAATCATTGTAGCAGAGGGCGGCGGTCGGCGGGTCTGCGAGGGCGAGGACCTGTTCGAGGTCGTCGATGCCGCTGGTCCGGGTCGGACGGCTGGCGACGGTGAGGGCATCGTCGAAGCGCAGGCCGTTTTTCTGCAGGGCGCTGAAGTACCCCGCGAGCCGGTCGTCGCGGGAGGGATTGCCGCGTTCGCCGCCGAGAAACGCAATCCGCCGGTGCCCCTGGGCGACCAGTGCGTCGACCGCCAGCTGGCCGGCGCGGAAATTGTCCGGGCCGGAGAAGTCGAACCGCTCGTCCGGCCAGGGGCGCACGGCGATGCAGACCGGGGTTTTTTGCAGATGCAGCCGGTCGAACAGGTCGCGGTCGGTGCCGGTGGCCGGGCAGATGATCATGCCGGCCACACCGTGTTCGACCAGCGACTGCACGAGGCGGTTCTGCCGTTCGGGGCTTTCGCGGGACTGGACCAGATAGACGAAATAGCCGCGGGCGTCTGCGGCCTCCTCGATCGAGGCGGTCAGTTCGGTGAAAAACGGATTGCGCAGGTCGTTGATGATCAGACCGATCGCCTGGGAGGTCTGCGAGCGCAGGTTGGCGGCGTTGCGGTTGTAGGTGTAGCCCAGTTCACGGATCGAATGGCGGACGCGTTCACGGGTGTCGTCGCTGATTCGCGGGTTGCCGCGCAGGACCAGAGAAACCGTCGACCGGGAGACGCCCGCATGGTCGGCGATGTCGTTTATGGTTACGCTGCGTTTCATCAGGCTCCCGAAAACAGCGGGGGCCGTTTCTCGCGCATGGCTGCAATCCCTTCGGACAGATCCTCGCTCGTCAGGGTTGCGACACCCGCCAGCATTTCAAGTGTAGCGGAAAGACCCTCGCCAGTGGAAGCGTCGATCAGTTTTTTGGCATACTGCACGGACAGGGGCGCGCGGGCGCTGATGTCGCGGGCGAGGTCCATGGCGCGGGAGGTTGCCTGGCTGTCCGGGCAGACGAAATTCACCAGGCCCCAAAGTTCGGCCTGTGCGGCGGAGATGCGGGCGGCGGAAAGGATCATCTGTTTGGCGCGGGGCTTTCCGACCACCTCGGGCAGGCGCCGGGTGCCGCCCCAGCCGGGAACCGTGCCGAGCGAGACTTCCGGCAAGGCGAGTTGGCAGGATTCCTCGGCAATGCGGATGTCGGCGGCAAGGGCCAGTTCGAGTCCGCCGCCGAGCGCATGACCGTGCAGGGCGGCAATCACCGGCAGGCGGCAGCGGGCGATGGCGTCGAAGGCGCGGTGCCCGTCGTCGATCCAGCGGGTCCGGAATGCCTCCGGGTTGAGGGCGGACCAGACATTGATGTCGGCACCGACCGAAAACGCCCTGCCCTCGGCGCGCAGAACGACCGCGCGCACCCCGGCGGTCCTTTCGGCCTGGCGGACCGCCTCCTCCAAAGCCAGGAGCATGTCCGGCGTGATCGCGTTGAGCTTGTCCTGCCGGTTCAGGGTGATGGTGGCGACAGTGCCGTCGGCAGTGCTGATGATGTCTGACATGGTTTCCTGCAATCCGGATTCTTGGAACGATCTACCAGATGGTATGGACGAAAGATCGGTTCTGCAACGACATTTCCCTGGTGGACCGGCCCAGACGACGGTGAGTCCTCTTCATCGGCGCATAGTTTTCAGGAAATTGCGTGAAACCCGCGAAAATCTGGCGATTGACTCGCGCTTCGCAGCGGTGTTAGTTGGTAGAACGATCTAACAGCAGAAATCAGAAATCGAAATCAGATCTGGGAGGATCCACCGTGAAAACCCTGCTTGCATCCACCGCCCTGCTGGCCGCGCTCGCCACGACGGCAACCGCCGAAGGCCAGGTCTATGGCGCCATTCTCAAGACCCCTGCCAACCCGCACTGGAATGCGATGGCCCAGGGGATCGAGGAAGCCGGGGCCGAGCTTGGCATTGAAGTGGTGATTTCCACCGTGTCCAATGAAGGCGCGGCGGAACAGCAGCTCAACAATTGCGAATCGATGCTCCTGCGGTCGCCGGATGCGCTGATCGTGGGTGCGATCAACTCGAACATTCTGCTGCCCTGCCTGCAGAAGGCGTCGCAGGCCGGGATTGCGATCGTCGACCTCGACTACAACCTCGACCGCAGCATCGCCGACAGCGCCGGTGTCGACGTCACCTTCACGGCCGGCAATGACGGTGTCGCAACCGGCGGTGTCGGCGCGGATTTCGTTGCCGAACGGGTGGGGGCGGATGCGACCGGGCCGGTGCTGGTGCTGGAGGGTCTGCCGGGCAATCCGGTTGGCGCCGCACGCGGCGAAGGCTTCCGCCAGCAGATCGCATCGGTGGCGCCCGGCCTTGAAGTGACGACGCTGAACGGCGACTGGGACCGGGGCATCTCCGCCAACATCACCAATGACATCCTGCAGCGCAATCCGGACCTGAAGGCGGTTTTTGCCGCCAATGACACCATGGCGCTCGGGGCAGTCGAGGCGCTGCTGGCGGCGGGACGGGACGATGTCGTCGTGGTCGGCGTGGATGGAACCTCCGATGCGATTGAATCGATCCGTTCGGGGCGTCTGACGGCGACGGTGGGACAG
>JAUIHM010000074.1 GCA_030432315.1 Alphaproteobacteria bacterium
GGAGCCTGACCTGGCCTGACTGAAGGGCAGGGTCACTGCGAGACGAGGCCGAAATGCGTGACGCACCTGCGCTCAAAACTGACTTTCCCACGCGCGACCCAGGTTTGGCCGAGGCTGCTTCACTTGTGGCTAGTGGCCTGCGCCGGCCGGCGATGCCGCCGCTTGTGCTGGACATGATCGCCAAGGGCCTCGACTGGGTTGCGGTGGCGCTGGCACTTTGGTTTGCCAATTTTGCCGTGGTTCATCCCGACGTAGCAGTCAGTTCGTCGGCACTCATGGCCATTGCGTCGGCCACTGTCACCGTGACGCTTCTCGGGTTTTGGGGGCTGCATCGGCAGCCGGTCCTCGGCAAGCCGGCGTCGGCGTGCCTTGGCGCCATCGGCATTGCCGTCATGGTCGCGCTGTTCGGCAGCATGCTCGGGTACTGGCCCGAACCTGACCTTCCCTATCTCTCCGCACTGGCGGTTTCCCTTGCAGTGTTCCTGACGCCGGGTCGTATCCTGCTTTGGGGGATCGCAAGACTGGTACTGGATTACGGGTTGATGGAACGGCGCGCGGTTCTGGTTGGCGGAGGCCCCAACGCAGCCAGTCTGATTCGCGGCCTGTCGCGCAATCCAGACAACGACATCCGCATCTGCGGGATCTTCGACGACCGAGACGAAATCCGTTCGCCATCGGTCATTGTCGGTGTGCCGAAGATCGGGCGGATCGAGGAACTGCTCGATTTTGCCAGGTCAGCCGAAATCGACATGATCATCATCACGCTGCCGTTGGGGGCCGAGGAGCGGATTCGCGAGATCCTCTCGATGGCAACTGTGCTGCCACTGGATGTCCGGCTGTCTGCGTTCAGTAGCGATTACGAATTCCCGCGCCGGGTGAATGAGGCGCAGGTTGAGGGCGGTTTGATCGATGTTGCCCGCAGGCCGATGAATGGCGAGGTGAGGCTGTCCAAGAGGGTGGTCGATTCCGTTCTGGTGCTGCCGGTTCTGCTGCTGGTATCGCCAATCATGCTGATGGCGGCGCTGGCGATCAGGATCGAGAGTAAAGGCCCTGTTTTCTTTAAGCAATATCGCTACGGCTACAATCACAAGCCTATCGAGGTTCTGAAGTTCCGGTCAATGTATGCAGAGCAGTGCGACGGCGCCGCGCGGCAGATTGTGGTCAGGGATGACCCCCGCGTGACCCGGGTCGGGCGGTTCATCCGCAAATGGTCCATCGACGAATTGCCGCAGCTTTTCAATGTTTTGAGGGGCGATCTTTCCCTCGTCGGACCACGCCCCCACGCACTCGATGCGGTGTCGAGCAGGCAGATGGCGTTTGAGGAGATTGTTGACGGGTATGCGGCGCGGCACAAGGTGCCGCCGGGGGTGACCGGGTGGGCGCAGATCCATGGCTGGCGGGGCGAGATCGACGAGCCGGAAAAGCTGCTGAAAAGGGTGGAGCACGACCTCTATTACATTGAAAACAGGTCGTTTTGGATGGATTTGAAGATTATCCTCAGGACGCCCCTGTGCCTCCTGAACACCAGGAACGCCTACTGAGCGGGGCGCAATAATCGGCGTGGCGATCGGATACCCTTTCGATACCCTACCGATACCTACGAATTCCGGTTCGGGTCAGCCGCGGATGCGGATCACCGCCCGCTGGCCGTTCCTTTCGAATTCGATGTTCCAGGAGGCGACGGCGTCGCGGGTGGCGCGGTCGAGATCGCCGGTGTCGTGCACGGACCGGTCGTTGACGCGGCGGATGATGTCGCCGGGTTGCAGGCGGGTGCGCGCGGAATACCCCCGGGCGTCAAGCACCGCGACTCCATCCGCGGTCAGGGGCAGGTTCAGCGCCGCGATCACCGAAGGGTTGATGTTGGCCGCCACCAGACCGTTGAGCGGCGAGCGCGCATTGACGGTCAGGATGTTGCGGGGCGGATCGTCCGGGGCGGGACCAAGGCTGACGGTGGCCTCTTTCTCCACGCCGTCGCGCAGAAAGCTGACAACTGCCCCGGCGCCGGTTTCGCGGGTGCTGATGCGAAACTCAAGCTCAGCCGGGGCGTCGACCGGTAGGCTGTCCAGGGCGGTGATGACGTCGCCGGCCTTCAGTCCGGCGCGTGCAAAGGGGCTGGAGGGATGCAGTTCGGTGACCACCACGCCGCGCGGCAGATCAAATCCGAGCGCCGCGGCCAGTGGGCCGTCGATCATCTGCACCGTGACACCGGACCAGGGATGGACGAGCCGGTCCTGGCCGGCAAGGGCCGCGTCGACGTAGCGGCGCACCAGATTGGCGGGAATGGCAAAGCCGATGCCGTTCGAGCCGCCCGATCGGGTAAGGATCGAGGTGTTGATGCCGACGAGGGTCCCGTTCATGTCGACCAGCGCACCGCCGGAATTCCCGGGATTGATGGCGGCGTCGGTCTGGATGAAATAGGCCGACCGGTTCTGAAAGTCGCCGCCCGAACGTGCGAGGCCGGAAATGATGCCGCTGGAGACGGTCTGGCCGACGCCGAACGGATTGCCGATGGCCAGCACCAGGTCGCCGACCTCAACCGCATCGGAATCCGCGTAGCCGAGTGCGGGCAGGTTGGAGGCGTTCTCAAGCCGGATGATCGCAAGGTCGGCTTCGGGATCGGACAGGATCACCGCGCCGTCAAATTCGCGGCGGTCGTTCAGCACCACGCGAATGTCGGTCGCGTCCTCGACCACATGATAGTTCGAGACAACGATACCGCCCGCATCGACGATGACACCGGAGCCCAGCGAGTTCTGCACGCGGGCGCGCGGGGTGCCGAAGCCGCCGAAAAATTGCGAAAAGAACGGATCATTGGCGAAGGGGCTGCTGCGCTGGGCCACCACGCGCTTGGCGTAGATGTTGACCACCGCCGGTGCAGTGGTCTTGACCACGGGTGAGAGGCTCAGGGTCACTTCGGCGCGGGTTTGTGGCACCTTTACCTCGGCGCCGGCAGGGACCGCGACGGCGAGGCAGAAGGCAAGCAGCAGTCCGGTTGAATGGCTGGGCAAATGGAACGCTCCGCTGTCGTTGCATCACTGCTCAGGTGTGCCGGGCGCCCACGGTGCGTTCAAGGCCAATGCAGGGCGTTAAAGTTTTTTTGAACGGCCGGGCGCGCAAGCGGATCAGCGCGGCAGGCGCAGGGTCGCGGCAAGTCCGCCAAGCTCGGCGCTCTCGGCGAGATCGAGATTGCCGCCGTGACTACGGGCGACGTCGGTGGCAATCGAGAGGCCAAGGCCGACGTTGCCGTCGGCGTTCTGGTTGCGTGACGGATCGAGGCGGTTGAACGGCTGCATTGCCGCCTGGCGGTCGGCTTCGGAGATGCCCGGGCCGTCGTCCTCGATGACGAAGATCACGGCGCGCGGTGTCAGGCGGACGGTGAGCCGGGTTTTCGAGCCGTAGCGGGCAGCGTTGCCGAGCAGGTTCTGCACCGCCCGCGACACGGCGCTGGGGCGCAGGGGGACCGTCTTGTCAGGGTGTCTGTCAACGTTCCTGCCGTTTTCTGAATCGTCCTTCTTGACCAGTTCGAGCGACTGGCCTGAACGGCGGGCCTTCTCCGCGATGTCCTCGGCGAGGGCGAAGGGGTCGGTGGCAACGGTTTCCTCGGAACTGTCTCCCTTGGCGAAGGTCAGAAACTCGCTGAGCATTCGGTCCATCTGGTCGGTATCCGCGCGCAGGGTTTCGCTTTCTTCGCTCGGCTCCATCAGGGCGATGGTCAGTTTCATCCGCGTCAGCGGGGTTTTCAGATCGTGGCTGACGCCGGAGAGCATCTTGGTGCGCTGTTCGATCTGGCGTTCGATGCGGGCGCGCATGGCGAGAAACGCGCCGCCGGCGCGGCGGACCTCCTCGGCGCCGCCGGGACGGTAACTGACCGACTGGCCTTTGCCGAAGGCTTCCGCCGCCTCTGCCAGCCGGGTGATCGGCCGGACCTGGTTGCGCATGAACAGAATCGCGACGGTGCCGAGCAGGATGGCGGCACCGATCATCAGCACCAGAAGCTGGTGCGGGTTGGACACCGACAGGCGCGAACGCGGCACGTTGGTCGTCAGCGCGCCGTGGGTGGTCTGGGTGGTGATGGTGGCGATGCGGGCGTCGCTGGCGAGATCCACGTAGAGCGGCCGGTGCAGGTTGCTTTCGAGGGTCGAGACGATGGCGGTGCCGCTGAAGTCGTACCAGGCCCGGTCGCTGCCTGGTGTGACCGTCGCGCCAGGCGCGAGCGTCATGGTCAGTTCCAACGGTTCACCGATCACCGCCAGATAGGCCTTGGCTTCGGCAGGGCCGCTGATCCGGTCGGCGCCCTGCACCGCATGACGCAGCCCGATCGCCACATTGGCGGTCATCTGTTCGGTAACACGTTGGTAATGGCGCTGAAAAAACACGTATCCGACAATGATCTGCAGGGTTACGATCGGCACCAGCAGGATGGCCAGCGACCTTCCGAGCAGTGAACGGGGCAGAAGAGATTTGACCGAGGGACGCGCCATGAGCATGAGAGGTAGACACCTCCTGCGTTGCACGCAAGCTGGATAAGCGGGTGGCGGACGATCCGTTCAACCGTGATCATGCGCCGGTGCATGGCGTGCCGGAGCCGCTTGCCCCTGGGCTGGTGGCGGTGACGGCGCCAAATCCTGGTCCGATGACTTACACGGGCACCCGGACGTATCTTCTCGGGGAGGCCGGTCTCGCAGTGATCGATCCGGGCCCCGACGATCCGGCGCATCTGGATGCGTTGGTGGCAGCGGTTGCCGGGCGCCGGGTCGAGGCGGTGCTGGTGACACATGGTCATCTCGACCACAGTGCCGGCGCGACGGTCCTGGCGCGGCGGCTTGGGGCGCCGACCTGGGGTTTTGCCGCGTCGCCGCAGGCCGGAGCCGGAGCCGGAAGCGGGGACGGGGAAGGCATCGATCCGGCCTGGCGGCCGGACCGGCAGCTTGGGGACGGTGCATCTGTGACGGGGACCGACTGGAGTCTGACCGCGCTGCATACGCCGGGGCATCTCGACGACCACCTGTCGTTCGTCTGGGAGGCGGGGGATGCGGTGTTTTCCGGCGATCTGGTGATGGGCTGGGCCAGTACGGTGATCTCGCCGCCACGCGGCAGCGTGGCGGCGTTTCGTGCCAGCATCGGGCGGTTGCAGGCCCTGGGAGGTCGGGTGTTTTACCCCGGGCATGGCGGGGCGGTTGAAGCGCCGCAGGAGGTGATGCGCTGGCTGCTGGCACACCGGTGGATGCGGGAGGAGCAGATCCGTACCGAGTTGGCCTCGGCGGCGTGTCTGACCGTGGAGGCGCTGGTGGCGCGGCTTTATCCGGATGTCGCCCCCGGACTGCACCGGGCCGCGGGGCGCAACGTCCTGGCGCAACTGATCGATCTGGAGGCGCGGGGTCTTGTGCGGAAGGCCCCAGCAGGATGGGTGCCGCTCTGAGCGATCAGGCGAGCGGCAGGACCATGTAGCGGGTCAGGCAGAAGATCAGCGTGCCGGCCAGCACCACCATCAGCGTCACTGCCCCGCGCAGCGAACCGACAAGGGTGACGATCAGCAGCGGACCTGCCACCCAGTATGCGAGGCCGGTGATCAGGCCGGGAAAGTATCCGTCGCTCAGCAGCGCCCACCAGGTACTGGAAACCGCGCTTCCAAAGGTGACACTGATGGCAAAGAACAGGACCGGCACCAGCAGCGATGTCGCCCGCCAGAGAAACACCGCGAGGCAGGTAACGACAAACACCGCGCAGGCGCCCATGTTGACCAGCACGAACAGGTCGAGCGGGTAGGGTGTCCCACCGTAAAGGGCGGGGAATTCGGTCGCGTACCCGGCGACGTACTGTTCGGCGAAGTGCAGGAACTGCAGTGCCAGGGTGACGAAATAGAGCGGCAGGATCCGCGCGGTCTGGCTGAGGTCGGTTTTGCGCAGGTAGAAGGCGCCGAACAGGAGCCAGGACACGATCAGGCCCGGCAGGGTGGTCACGATCAGCGACAGGCCCGAACTCATCGCGGCCAGCAGAAGGCCGATGAAGGCGGCGATGGCGGTTCCGGCCCAGAACGAGGTCTGGTCGATTCTCAATGGCTGCTGCATGCGTCAGACCCCCCCAGGTCCCGTAGTGCTCAGGACGGGTCTTACCGGGCAGAGGTGGAGCAATGGTAAACCCGGGTGCCCGCCGTGGTGCCGTCGTGCCGGTTTGGTGCATGGGATGTGAACACGGGCGGCGTGTTTCGCGCAGTTTTGCCAATGAACCGGATGAACGGGAGCCGGGTTTCCCGGTCATCGAGTAGTCGAAGGTTAAGGCGTGGTTTCGGCGCGTATTTACCACGTTGATTTTGAAAATTCGCCGACTGATTACTGTATCTCTTCGGTGGAGTCAGCGGTCGCGATCGGAAGTGAGGCGTTTTCATTATTGTTGGTGGCAGAAATCAGATCGGCTGGTGGCCGAGGCGGGTTTCATCGCCGATCAGTTTGAGGGTGCGGTTGAAATCGCGCAGATGGCGCAGGGCGGTGATCCGGTTGTTGAACGGGGTCCAGTCGTCATTTGCGGCGACCGCGTCCCAGATCGCCTCGACTTCGGCGATGACCATGGTCTGCGCGATGGGCGCGGCGGCGCAGGGGTGGGACAGGGCGGCGGCGAGGCCGGGGGATTCCGGCAGCATTCGCAGATCATCAAGCAGCGCGGGCCAGTCGCCGGCGGAATAGACTGTGGCGATCGGACTGGCGGCGAGGCGGTCAGGGCGGCCGCCGCCGAGCAGATCATGGAATACCTGCTGAAACGGAGGCGCGCTTTTTTGCATGGCGCCCCAGAAGCGGTGCATCAGCGGCCGGTGCCGCACCGGATCAGGCACCGCGAGTCCCATGCGGGCAAAGGTCTGCCGGGTCAGGGCGGTCTGAAACCGTTCGGCGTAGGAATCGAACGGGGTCTGGATCGCGGCCTGGTCCGTCAGCGGGATCAGGCATTCGCCCAGTCGCGCCAGGTTCCAGTTCAGCGCTTCGGGCTGCCGGGCGAAGGCATAAAGGCCGGAATGGTCGAAATAGGCGGCGGTGAAGCCGGGATCGAAAGTGTCGAGAAACCGCCAGGGGCCGTAGTCGAAGCTCTCGCCGGTGATGTTGGTATTGTCGGTGTTGAGCACGCCGTGGACAAAGCCGGCGGCAAACCACTCTGCGCCCATTTGTGCTACGGCACCGACGATCAGGTCATAGAGGCCGGCGACAGGGTCGGGTGCATCTGCGGCGGCGGGCCAGAAATGGGCGATGCAGTGATCGACGAGACGGCGCAGCGAGGCGGTATCGCCTTCGGCCGACAGCCGCTGAAACGTACCGATCCGGATGTGGCTGTGGCTGAGCCTCGTCAGGACTGCAGAGCGGGTTGGCGAAGGTTCGTCGTTGCGCTGCAGGCTTTCACCGGTTTCGATCAGGCAGAATGATTTGGAAGTATAGACCCCGAGCGCCTCGAGCATTTCGGTGGCGAGAATCTCGCGTACGCCACCCTTCAGGGTCAGCCGTCCGTCGCCGAAACGCGACCAGGGCGTGGTGCCCGATCCCTTGGTGCCGAGATCCAGCAGCCGTCCATCGGCAGTGTCGCGGAGCTGCGCGAAGAGAAACCCCCGCCCGTCGCCGAGCTCGGGATTGTAGCTGCGGAACTGGTGCCCGTGGTAGCGCAGGGCGAGCGGAGTGGGAAAGCTGCCGGGCAGCGGATCGAACCGGCCGAAATGCCTGATGCGGTCCGCATCGGTCAGATCGGACAGCCCTACGCGCGCTTCCCAGTCCGGGTTGCTGAACCGCAGGACGGTTTGCGGAAAGTTGGCAGCCTCGACCGGGTCGAAAAACGACCCGCCCAGGTCTGCATGGATGATTTCGGGGCGGTAGCCTGTATCGGTCATGCCGCCCGGTATGCCGGGCGGCGGAGGCTGCGGCAAGGGAAAGTCGCCCGGTCCCGGACGGGAAACCGACGGGCCGCGTCAGGCGGGCGCGCCGGTCATGCCGTGCAGTTCGATTACTGTTGCGGCGTCGAGACCGAGTGCCTGGGCGAGGTGCTGCAGATAGGCCCGTTCCGCCTCGCTGTCGGCGTTTATGGCGAGCAGCGCGCCGGCATAGACCTCAGCGGCCTGGGCCTGATTTTGAACCTCGGAGGCAAGGGCGTTGATGTCGACGGGTGCCCTGATTTCCTCCAGCACGAACTGCTTTTCGTCTTCGGTGATGTCATCGGTCGAGATCCTGCCGATGATTGCTTTCATCTCGTCGGCGTCGATGTTGCCGTCTGCTTTGGCGGCGCTGATCATCGATTTGAGGACAAGGCGTTCGGTGTCTTCGCTGACGAGGGTCTGAAGGTCGCCCTGGCTGAAGTCGGGCCGTGCGCCGGGCTGTGCCGTGGCGGCGTTTGCGGCCTGGGCGTTGCGCAGTGCGGTCAGGGCGAGGGTGCCAAGAATGGCCATTGCGCCGCCGCGTGCCGCGCCGCCGAGCCCGCCGCCGAGCAGGGCGCCTGCCGCAGCGCCGATGCCGCCAATCTGGGCGCCACTCATCCCGCCGACCTGATCCTTGCGCATGAAGTCCGAGGCCCGTTCCGCCATGCCGCCGGCGCTGCGGGTCAGGCCGGAGGTGTCGACGCCCTTCTGGCGCAGAACGTCCTGCAGTTGGCCGAAAATACCTTCGATGCCCGTGCCGCTGCGATTGAGGCTGTCCACCGTATTTCCGAGGCGCCCGGAGGTGGGTGAAGCCCCGCCCATGCCCTGTTGCAGCACCTGTGTCAGAATATTACCAAATCCCATCGTGATAGCCCCCCTGAAGTAACTTTGCCTTCGGCGTTGTGCCGGCCCGGCAATGGTTCCGGTGGCCGCAGCATATGCGGACAGCGCCGCCTGCCGGAAGCGCAAAAGGACGCCACGGGGCAATCCGCCTAGAATGCACTGCGAAGGGGGAAAGTGGCGCGGTTGACGGGGCTCGAACCCGCGACCTCCGGCGTGACAGGCCGGCACTCTAACCGACTGAGCTACAACCGCGCATGTGACGTTTTGATGCGTCACGGGCGCTTTCTAGGTCCGTCCGCCGGGGCCGTCAAGCGGATTGCGACCGAGAATCCGAAATGTTTCCCGATCGCGTTCCTTTCTGCCTTGAGCGATTTAGATGAGTAGAATCAAGCACCTGTGTCAGTTTTCTGAACTGTTTTTGGCTTCATCGCCGGATTCTGCGGGGTGATCGTCGTATCTGTCGGAAAGAATGCGCGCCGCGTCGCCTTCCGGATCGTCGTATTGATTGGCGCGCAGCGACCAGAAAAACGCCAGCAGGCCGATACCGCCCAGAATCAGCGAAACCGGGATCAGGATCATCAGCACGTTCATTCCGTCCGCCCGAGGCGCATGGCGTTGAGCGAAACCAGCACCGAGCTTGCCGACATGGCAATCGCCGCGATCAGCGGCGTCACCAAACCGGCGAAGGCGACCGGCACGGTGACGATGTTGTAGGCGAAGGCGAGCGCGAAGTTTTCCAGAACCCGGCGCCGGGCGCGCCGCGCCAGCCACCAGGTGTCGACGACCGGCCGCAGCCGGCCACCGAGAATAATCAGGTCGGAAGCGGTCCGGCTCGCGTCGATGGCCGAGGCCGGTGACATCGACACATGCGCGGCGGCGAGGGCGGCAGTATCGTTGAGGCCGTCTCCAACCATCAGCACCTTGTGCCCCGCGGCGCTGAGGTCCTTAAGCTTTGCGACCTTTTCCTCAGGGGTGACGGCGGCGGTCCAGGTCGCGATGCCGAGCCGACCTGCCATCGCCGCAACCGGTCCGGCGGTGTCGCCCGACAGAATTTCAACCGAAAGGCCATTGTCCCGCAGGCGGGCGATGGTGGCGGGTGCGTCAGGCCGCAACTGGTCCTCGAACTCCAGCGGAACAGCGGGCCGGTCGCCCCGCTGCAGCCAGGTGGTGGTGCGGGTCTTGTCCTGGGGTGCATCGACCCAGGCGGCGCGGCCGAGGCGGACGCGCTCGCCGTTCCACCAGGCTTCAGTCCCCAAACCGGGGTATTCGGTCGTTCCGCTGATCCCGACCGGAGGGAGTTCGAGATCCGCCGTTGCCGTGCAGATCGCCCGGGACAGCGGATGGGCGCTGCCGGCGGCGAGCGCTGCGGCAAGGGCGAGGGTTTCGGTCGAAAGGGCATCCATGGCGACGAGGACCGGTGTGCCGGTGGTCAGTGTCCCGGTCTTGTCAAATACTACCGTGTCAATCTGTGCCAGGCGTTCGAGGGCATCGCCGTCCTTGAGCAGGACGCCGTTGCGAAACAGTCGACCGGACGCGGTGGTGAGCACAGCCGGCACCGCGAGACCGAGGGCGCAAGGGCAGGTGATGATCAGCACCGCTGCGGCAATGTTGAAGGCGACGCGCCAGTCACCGCCGATCAGTCCCCAGCCGAACAGGGCGGTCACCGCCAGTACGTTGACCACATGGCTGTACCAGCCGGAGGCGCGGCTTGCGAGGTTGCTGTAACGGCTGCGGCTCTGTTCCGCGCTTTCGACAAGCCGGGCGATCTGCCGCAGCACGGTATCCTCGCCAAGCGCCTCGACCCGGATGTGCAGCGGGCCGGAGATGTTGACCATGCCGGCGCGGGCGACGGTTCCCGGGCCGGCGCCGGCGGGCATGGTCTCGCCGGTGAGCATTGAGGTGTCGAGTTCGGAGTGGCCGAGGATGACGGTACCGTCGGCGGGGACGTACTGGCCCGGTGCGACGAGCAGGGTATCACCTTCGCGCAGGGCGTCGAGCGGCACGGTTTCCGCGGTGCCGTCGGCCAGCAGCCGCCGGGCGCTGTGAACTTCGAGGGCCGCGACCTCGGCGGCGGCGGAGCGGGCGGCGGCGCGGGTGAGATGCGCGAGATAGCGGCCGATCAGCAGGAAAAATGTCAGCATCAGCGCCGCGTCGAAAAACGCGTTCTCGCCGGACTGCAGGGTTTCGGTGACCGAGACGCCGAGGGCGAGCAGGATGGCGGTGGAAATCGGCACGTCCATGTCCAGCCGGCCTGCCCGGAGGGCGCGCAGGGCATTGGCGAAAAATGGCTGGGCGGCGAAGGCGACCGCGGGCAGGGCGATGGCGGCGGAGATCCAGTGCATCAGGTCGCGGGTGCTGGCGTCGGCGCCGGACCAGACTGCGATCGACAGCAGCATGACGTTCATCAGCGCGAAGCCGGCGACGCCGATGCGCGCCAGCAGCGCCCTGCCTTCGGCATCGGTGCGGGTCGCTTCGAGGACGGCGCTGTCGAGCGGACGTGCCTCCCAGCCGCGCGCTCCGAGCAGGGCGATCAGCCGCTCCTCGACGCCAGGGGTGTCGGCGGCGGTAATCGATACGCGTTTCAGGGTGAGGTTGACCCGGGCGCCGGCAACCTCGGCGGAACTGCCGAGGCTGCGTTCGACGCCGGCTATGCAGTTGGCGCAGTGGATCGACGGGAGGGAGAGTTCGATGCGACGCAGGCGGTGTGCGTCGGCGGCAACCGGCGGCACGTCGGGGCGGGGCAGGGTTCCCGCGACGGCGCAGGCGCCACAGCCGATGCCGGAAGGAACGGCCGCGTCGGTCATTTGGGCTGCCTGACCATGAGGGACCGTCGCTGGGTGAAGCCGGTGCCGTCATCGGCGGTCGCGTTGATCTCAACCATCCAGTTGCCGGGCGCGAGGTCGGCCGCTGCCGCATAGCCGGCGGAGGTCGGAAAAAGCTCCAGCGGCAGGTCGCTGCGCCAGGTGGTGAGCCGTCCGATGACAACGGACAGGGTGGCAGGACGGACGACCGCGCCGTCCGCGTCGGTGATCGCCAGACTGAATACGCCTTCGTCTTCGGCGATGGCAAGATTCCATCCAAGCGCCTCCTGTGACATCCGCCTGCGGTCAAACTCCTGGCTGGCGACGTAGCTGTTGGGAACCACAAGTCCGGAAAAGGTGCTCACTGCCTTGACCAGAAGGATGATGTTCGGGGTCAGGATGATGGCGAATGCCACCGTGGCGATCAGCAGAACCTTGCGCCCGGTCAGGGTGCCGGATGGCGATGCGCTCACTGCTGCCTCCCGTTGAAGATGGTGCCTTCGCTCACGCGGGTTCCGGAACCCGCGTCCTCGACGGTAAGCGAGAGGTCGAGGGCCGGAATGTCGCTCGCCGGACTGTCCGGCGCGCTGGTCAGATAGATCCGCTGGCGCAGCGTTTCGTCGGCAGGTACGGAAACCGTCAGGCCGTCTTCGTTCTCCAGTGCGAGTTCGAGCGGGTAGGGCGCCGTCACGGAGATGCGGAAGTCCCGGTCGTAACCGGTCATGTTGCGCAACCGCAGTTCATAGGCATTGCGGATCGAACCGTCGGACAGCACGACGTTGATCGGGTTGCGCACGGGTTCGATGGAGAAGGCAAGGTCGGAGCGCATGACCAGCGCGGCAACGAGCGCCAGACCGACGGCTGACCAGAGAACCGTGTAGAGGATGATCCGGGGTCGCAGGATCCGGCGCCAGACCGGTGTGTGCGGTCCTCCCGCGCGTTCGCTTTCCCCGTCTTCGAGGGTGATGTAATCGATCAGACCGCGCGGTTTGTCGATTCTTGCCATCACGTCGTCACAGGCGTCGATGCAGAGGGCGCAGGTGATGCAGGCCAGTTGTTGGCCGTCGCGGATGTCGATGCCCATCGGGCAGACATTGACGCAGGCGTTGCAGTCGATGCAGTCGCCCAGATCGGCGGCTTCCTCCGCCTTGCGGTGCTTGCCGCGGGGTTCGCCGCGCCAGTCGCGGTAGGCGACGGTCACCGTCTGTTCGTCCATCATTGCCGCCTGAATGCGCGGCCACGGGCACATGTAAATGCAGACCTGTTCGCGCATGAAGCCGCCAAACGTGAATGTGGTCGCCGTCAGGACGGCGATGGACGCATAGGCAACCAGCGGGGCCTGAAAGGTGAAGATGTCGCGCAGAAGCGTTGGTGCATCGGCAAAGTAGAAAACCCATGCGCCGCCGGTGCAAAGGGCAATCAGGAGCCAGACCGTAAATTTGGTCGCCCGGAGGCGCACCTTCTTTGCAGTCCATGGCGCGTTCCAAAGACGCACGCGGGCGTTTCTGTCGCCTTCAATCCAGCGCTCCACCAGAATGAACAGGTCTGTCCAGACGGTCTGCGGACATGTGTATCCGCACCAGACCCTGCCGAGCGCGGCGGTGAACAGAAACAGGCCGAGGCCGGCCATGATCAGCAGACCGGCCACGAAATAGAATTCATGCGGCCAGATTTCGATGAAGAAAAAGTAGAACCTGCGGTTGGCCATGTCGATCAGAACCGCCTGGTTCGGAAGTTCCGGACCGCGATCCCAGCGGATCCACGGGGTGATGTAGTACACCCCAAGTGTCAGGACCATGATCCACCATTTGAACCGGCGAAACCAGCCGGAGACACGGCGGGGAAAGATCGGTTCACGGGCCGCGTAGAGACGTGGCGGTGGCGTGGAGGTATCGGTCAAGGTGCTGCCCTTTCCTGGTGGGGGCGGGATTTCGGCGCGGATATGTCAACTGTCGAACATGTTCCCTGAGATGGATCAAGCATGGGCGCGCAACCTTCGGTGCGGGGCCTGGCCATGCCGGCGCAGCCATTCGACAAACGACTTCAGCGGACCGCGCATGACTCCGGGCCGGGTCACGATGAAATAGCCGGTGCCGGGAAGGATGTCTTCGAACAGGACCACCAGAGTGCCATTGCGAATGTCCTCCTCAACAAATGCCCGGGCAACGGCGGTTATTCCAAGGCCGCTCTGCACACCCTGCATGACAAGATAGCCCGGCAGGAGGGTCAGGTTTTCATTTTTTCGTGACAGTATCCCGTGCCCGGTGAGCCAGTCGGAGATTTCGCTGCGACCCGGTTCCTGGAGCCAGCGCAGATCGAGCAGGTCCTCCGGCCGGTCGATCCTCCGCCCTGCGAGAAGTCCAGGCGAGGCGACGATCACCACATTGGTGTGAAACAGTGGTGTGCTGTCGACACCGGGCCAGTTTCCGGCGCCGAAGCGGATCGCCACATCGACTCCGCCGGGCGTCAGCGGGACGACATCGGTGGTCGGGTTCAGCATCAGTTCAAGGTTGGGGTGCTCGTGGGTGAATTCGGGAATCCGCGGCATCAGCCAGCTGACGGCGAAGCCAGGGGTCATTGTGACCTGAAGCGGGCGGGCGGTGTTCGCGGTGTCGAGTTCGGAGACCGCATCGGCGATGGTTTGAAACGCCTCGCCAAGCGCCTCGGCGAGGCGGGCACCGTCGGCGGTCAGGGCGCTGCCGCGGGGACCCCGGTAGAGCAGTGTGGTGCCAAGGTGGTCCTCGAGCTTGCGGACCTGCTGGCTGACCGCTGCGTGGCTGACATTCAGTTCCTGACCCGCGCTGGAGAAGCCGCCGGTCCGTGCCACTGCCGAGAAGGCGCGCAGCGCGCTGAGGGGAGGCATGGCGTTCCAGTTCATCTGTAGGTTCTGCTTACATCTGACAACTAAATCTGCGTCGCTGATCCGACAGTTCGAGCCTATGGTTTTTTCAGCCGGTATTCAAATGCGGGAGTTTGACCATGTTACAGATCCTTTCACGCAGCTTTCTGGCCGAAGCCGGACGGATTGGCGTGCCGCGGACAAACGCGGCCGGCGCGTCCGCAAGGGACGGCTGTGACCGCAAACCCCACGAGATCCGACTGTGTCCCGACAGGCTCCAGGTCGAGGCAACCCAAGGGAGGCCCGCCGCGGGCGCGATTTCCGGCCCCGACGGCGGTTACTGACCGCCGCCGAGGCTGTGCACGTAGATGGCAACCTTGCGGATGTCCGCAGGGCTGAGCCGGTCTCCCCAGGAGAAAGACGGCATTATCCCGTAGCGGGCCTGAGAGATCGTGGTGTGGATGGCCTCCGGATCACCGCCGTAGAGCCAGATGCTGTCGGTCAGGTTTGGCGCGCCAAGTTCGGTCATGCCGGTCCCGTCTTCGCCGTGACAGGCCGAGCAGTTGTCCTGAAAGGCTTCCGCCGACTCCGCTGCCATTTCCGCGTCGTGTTCGGCGCCGGACAGGGACAGCACGTATTGCACGAGTCCATCGATTTCCTCTTCGGTCAGCATCTCGCCAAACGCCGGCATTTGGCTGAAGCGGGTGTCTTCGTCGTCCTCGAAACGGATTCCGTGGGTAATGGTCTGGCTGATGTCCTCGATCGTTCCACCCCAAAGCCAGTCGTCGTCGAGCAGGTTGGGATATCCGCCGATCACTCCGGCTGCGCCGGCGCCGTGGCACTGGGAGCAGTGGGCGAGAAAAATCGCCCTGCCGCCGGAGGTTGCATAGCGCAGCATGTCCGGATCGTCGGCGATTGATGCCAGGTCCGTGTTCATCAGTTCCGTGTTCAGCGGCGCATTGACCGCATCGGCCATGGCGACGTCTTCGGCAAGTGCGCCGCGGCTGGAATAGCCGAGCAGGCCCGGTGTCGCGGAGCTGATCATCGGCCAGGCGGGCATCAGGATGGTGTAGATCACCGCCCAGACGATGGTTGCATAGAGGGTCCAGAGCCACCAGCGCGGCATGGGTGTGTCGAGTTCCCGGATTCCATCCCACTCATGGCCGGTGGTCTCGGTGTTCGTGGCTTGGTCGACTTCGCGCTCACTGGCCATCTTCGTGGTCCCTGGGCTTGGATTCATTGCGGAAAATCATACTGGCGGCGTCCCTGTGTATTTCTCTCGAACCCGGTCGCATGATCCAGACAATTACACCGATGAAGAACAGAAACAGGACGAGCAGGGCCCAGCTGTCGGCGAAGCTTCGCAGAAGTGAGTAATGGTCCATCCGCTCCTCCTATCGGCTGGCGTCGGGTTCGAAGGTCGAGAAGTCGACCAGCGTTCCGAGCATCTGCAGATAGGCGATTACGGCATCGAGTTCGGTAATTGCCGGACTGCCATCGAAGTACCGGGCCTGGGCCTTGGGGTAGCGAGCCAGCAGAGCGTCGACGTCGCCATTGTCCGGATCCGCCTGGGTGCGGAAGTCGGACTTGGCGTTCTCGAGCATTTCGTCGGTATAGGGTACGCCGGCGCGGCGATGGGTGAGGAGCATCTGCTCGATGTGATCGGGTGTGATGCGGGTTTCGGCCAGCCAGGGGTAGGCGGGCATGATCGATTCCGGTACCAGGTCCCGGGGGTTGTAGAAATGACCGACATGCCAGTCGTCACTGTAGCGGCCGCCGACGCGCGCGAGGTCCGGCCCGGTGCGTTTCGAGCCCCACTGGAACGGGCGGTCGTACTGTGATTCCGCGGCGAGGCTGTAGTGGCCGTAGCGTTCCACCTCGTCGCGCATCGGACGGATCATCTGGCTGTGGCAGACGTAGCAGCCCTCGCGCACGTATATGTTGCGGCCCGCGAGTTCCAGCGGACTGTAGGGACGCATGCCTTCGACGTCCTCAATGGTGTTCTCCAGGTAAAACAGCGGGACGATCTGCACGAGGCCGCCGATGGCGACGACGAAGAAGCTGAGGACGAACAGCAGGAAGGCGTTGCGTTCGATGTAGCTGTGCTTTGCGAGAATGGACATTCCTGGCGCTCCCTATTCCGCAGCGACGGCAGTGACGGGAAGCGCCTTTTCCGTGCCGACGACCGTCTTCCACAGGTTGTAGCACATGATGACCCCTCCGGTGAGGTAGAGCACCCCGCCGAGTGCGCGGATCACGTACATCGGATGCTTTGCCGCTACGGTGTCTGCGAAGGAGTTCACGAGGAAACCCTGGCTGTCGACCTCGCGCCACATCAGGCCCTCCATGATTCCGGTGACCCACATCGAGGCGGCGTAGAGAACGATGCCGATGGTGGCGAGCCAAAAGTGCCAGCTGAC
>JAUIHM010000164.1 GCA_030432315.1 Alphaproteobacteria bacterium
TTCATGGTTACTCCGCTTCACTGACACTCGGGGTTCGGAACTGCTCGGTTCTGACTCCCCGTCATGCGGGAGTTCGTTTGTGTGTGTGGTACGCGTGACAGGGGCGGCGCTCATTGCGCCGCCCCGGCATTCTGCGGTTCATCGGTCGGGGAGGTCGTTGTGGTGCCGTTGGCAAACTCGGGAAAGAAGTGGTCCGGCCGCAGATCAATCCCCCGCGACCGCGCACCCCGCAACAGATCCTCCTGGCATTCGGTTGGGATCAGCCCGCCGGTTCCTCCGCGGCTTTTCGGGTATGTCCACCTGCGAACACGCGTCTGGTCCCGGCAGACCATCTCCGCCACGGCAACAACGCCACCACAAATTTCGATTATTGTCTGTGCAGGTTCCATGGCCCGGCACAATATGCGATAATCGCATTAGTTCAAGCCAAATTATGCGATTATCGCGCAAGATTTTTGTGCGTTTTCCGCATAAGCTAATCGCATGAGTGAATTAACCGACATTACCCCGAACTGGATCCGCCAGCGAAAGGCCGAGCTGGGCATCAAGAACGACGTCGAAATCTATGAAGGTATCGATATCCTTTCGCAGGACAGGTTCTCGAAATCGATGAACGGGAAACGACAGTTCAAACCTGCCGAGCTGGTCGCCATTCAAAACAGACTGGAACATCTCGCGGCGAAGCGCGGTACCACCGACACCAATCAGGCCGACGCAATGTCCCGAACCGTTGATCTTTCCGACCCGCTGTCCAACTTCGGCGACCGCCTGCCTCCCAGGTCCCGAACCAATGCGCAACTTGCTCTCGCATTCGGTGAAGGTCACCAGAAGCACGCCTTTGAAGTTAAGAACGACTGCCTCGACCTCGCCGGTTACCTTTCCGGTGACTGGGTCATGATTGACATGTCCAAACCTGAAACCGCCACGGACGGTGACATCGTTGTCGCTCAGGTCAACACCGACGATCCGGAAGCGGTCATGTCGGTTTTCCGGCGCTTTGAGCCGCCCTTTCTCGTGCCGGTTTCCTCCAACCGCAGCCACAGGACCTATTCGATAAAATCACACGCCCGCATCATGGGCATCGCCGTTGCCAGCTGGCGAACAAAGCCAACGCCCCCCTGATAATGAAGGCATTTCATGCGTACATTGTGTGCAACCGCCCTTGCCCTCGCCACACTCGCAGCCCTGCCCGCCGCCGCGCAGTCGGATCTCGCGGTGATGAACGCCGCCACCCAGATCGGCACGGTTTTGGCTGGTGCTGCCGTCTGCGGGTTTGCCTATGACGACGACGCGGTCACCGCTTGGATCGACACGATCGTTCCGGCCGACAACCTCGAATTCCCGTCGATGCTCTCGACAATGGTCATGGGCACGGAATTCAATCTCGAAAATCTCTCCGACACCGCCCGCGCCGCACAGTGCCACGCGATCGGCCGCACGGCGGCGGCGCATGGGCTGATGGAGTGAACCAGCAGGAAAGGCTCCCCAATGGAAGTTCGAGATTACCGCATTGACGAGATTGAAATTTTCGACACTCCGCCGACCCATGTCACGGCGACGGTCTCACTCCAACTCGACTCGGCCCGTCCATTCGCCTCAGATAATCTTCGACTACAGTTGTTCTTAGAAATCTCCCCTGACGCAACACTATCAGAGCTGAACGCGTCCGTGCATCGCGCGGCAGCGGCACGACTGTCCGACATCGCTCGGCTTTTTGAATCAACCTCAACAGTTGATCTTCATAAGGCGGCAGAAAACTACGATCCGTCGACCGCTCGGCCCGCTTCATAATTTCGTCCTGGGCGACACCTCCCTGAGCCTTGGCAATCGGCGCCCGGAAGCGCCCGAACAAGGCTAACGGCGAGATCAGAAGCAACCAGCACCGCCGCGCGATCCATTTTGACATTCTGCTGCCCTCCAGGGCTGCTCCCAACCCGGCCCTGCGCCGGGTTTTTTCATGACCTCCGCATAGCACCCGATTCGTCCTACGCCAAACCAATTATGCGATTTGCGCATTTTAGCCTTGCCCAAGTATGCGATTATCGCATATACATCCCTCCCAGACACAAACAGCGGAGGCACCCCCCAATGAACGCCACGAACGACGCCCGCACCCTCGACTGCCACGACATGGACGACATCGACCATGCGCTCGGCCGGCCAGACGATCCACTGGGCGAGGTGCGCAAAAACCGCATGACCTTCCTGCGCGGCGGTCATCTGGCCCGGCGCAAACTGGCAAGCGGCCATTGGGCGGCAATCGACCCGAACGGCAAAGGCAGCACCATCGACCTCGAGGTCACGCCCGCCGGCCGCCGCGCCCTTGCCGCCTGGCTCCGACAGGTCGCCGCGTGATGCGCCGGGTCTGCATCTGGATCGCCGCCGCCGCAATGACCGTGCCGGCGGCGCTTGTCCTGCTCGCGGCACTGGCGGTTGGCATCGCCTCGGTGGTTCCGGCCGGGGTCGCGCTCCTGTTCCTGACCTTCGCCCGCGGCCTTGCCAACGGCCCGCTCGGCACCCGCCCCGGCCGGAGGATCGCGCGATGACCGTTATCCGCGATCTGCGCTCCGCCCTGGTCATCGCCCTTGGCGTCGCCCTCGGCCTTTGGCTCGGCAACATCCTCTATGACGCGACCCTGCACCTGATCGACCTCAACACATGGCCCGCACCGGGGGAGTACTGACATGGATTTGATGGAAAACCACCTGATGACCCGGCCCGACATGGCCGAGATTGAACCGGACAACACCCCCCGCGAACCCGTCGACCCGCCCGCGCGCATGCTGGTCCTCGTTCTCGTTATCTGCGCCGCCGTGATCCTTTGCGGCATCGCCGCCGCCATCGCGCACGTCCTGCCCCTGCTCTGGCCCGTGTCATGACCCGCCCGCTGAACCGCCGTTCCTTTTCACACCGCCCCCGCCGCGCGCGCAGGCCCGGGCCGACAATCATGGTTCTGCAATTCCCTCAGCCGCGCAAAACGCGGCGGTTCAGCCGGCCGGTCCCAACACGAAAGGCGCCTGACATGAAATCCGGAAAACCCATCGCCGCCA
>JAUIHM010000075.1 GCA_030432315.1 Alphaproteobacteria bacterium
CAGCACGCCGGCGACCAGAAGGACCAGACGTTTGATCCAGAGCCCCGCCCCTTCCGTTTTCCAGATGGCTTCGGTTAGGACTGGATTGGTTGCGGCAGTTGCCATGTCGCTCTCCTGTGACACACTTGATCGGACAACTTGTGCCCCAATCAATTCACACTGTCCAGAAGCACGTAGCCTGTGACCATCCGGTAGTCCTTTTGCGGTCCGGACACGTGCCAAACCGCCTGCCAATTGGGCCATTGGATGAAATCATAGGCAACCCGGTAGGTGTCGCGGCCGCAGAGGTGGGTATCGGTGGGTACGGGAGTATGAAGGTCGATGACGTGAAACGGACGGCCGTCGTCGAAATGCACATGGATTTTCCCGTCCGCTTCCTTCCAGATGAACCGTCGGCTGGCCGCGAATTTCGAACCGTCGGCCAGCCGGAGCGAGCCCGTCTCCTCCAGCCTGAGCGAAGAACCATCCCGTAAATACCTGCATTCCCCGGTGAATTTGGCCTGAGAAGCACTCCTCCGGTCATCTATGACACGGTCGATTGCCCAGTGGCCGACAAAATCCACCAGTCTCAAGGCCGGCCTCGCTTGTGCAGGAACGGCAGGCAGTCTATCAGGCGGATGCTTCGTCGCAACAGGAAAGGCCGGTACCGTGATCCCCAGATACTCCAGAGCAGACATGGTGCAGATTTGGTCGCCGGAGTCGAAATTCCGCATCTGGTACGAGATCGAGGCGCATGCTTGCGATGCCCAGGCGGAGTTGGGGGTCATTCCGAAATCGGCGGCGGAGTCGGTGTGGAAGGCGCGGGATGTGGAGTTCGACACCGCGCGGATCGATGAGATAGAAGCCGTTACAAAACATGATGTTATCGCCTTTCTTACCCACCTCGCGGAGCATGTGGGGGAGGATGCGCGGTTCGTGCATCAGGGGATGACGTCGAGTGACGTGCTGGACACCTGTTTCAACGTGCAGCTGGTGCGGGCGACGGACCTTTTGCTGGCGGATATGGACCGGGTTCTGGCGGCGCTGAAGGCGCAGGCGCTGGAACACAGGGACACCGTGACGATTGGTCGGAGCCACGGAATCCATGCAGAACCAACGACTTTCGGGGTGAAGCTCGCGCAGGCTTATGCGGAGATGGAGCGGAACCGGGCGCGGCTGGAAGCGGCGCGGCGGGAGATTGCGACGGGGGCGATTTCCGGGGCGGTGGGAACCTTTGCAAATATTGATCCGTTTGTTGAGGAACATGTGTGCAAGGCATTGGGATTGCAGCCGGAACCGGTTTCGACCCAGGTCATTCCGCGCGACCGGCATGCGATGTATTTCGCGGTTCTGGGGGTGATTGCCTCGTCGATCGAGCGGATCGCGACGGAGATCAGGCATCTTCAGAGGACGGAAGTCCTTGAAGTTGAAGAGTTTTTCTCGCCTGGCCAGAAGGGGTCGAGCGCGATGCCGCACAAGCGCAATCCGGTGCTGACGGAAAACCTGACCGGGCTGGCGCGGATCGTGCGGATGGCGGTGGTGCCGGCGATGGAGAATGTAAGTCTCTGGCACGAAAGGGATATTTCCCATTCTTCGGTCGAGCGGATGATCGGGCCGGATACGACGGTGACGCTGGATTTCGCCCTGAACCGTCTGGCCGGTGTGATCGAAAAGCTGGTAGTCTACCCGGACAACATGCTGAAAAACATGAACAAATTCAAGGGCCTGATCCATTCGCAGCGGGTGCTTCTGGCGTTGACCCAGGAAGGGGTCAGCCGCGAGCAGGCCTATACGCTGGTGCAGCGGAATGCGATGAAGGTCTGGGAACAAGGTGCTGATTTCATGGAGGAACTTTTGGCCGATCCGGAGGTGCGGGCGGCGCTGACGGAGGAAGAGATCCGGGAAAAGTTCGACCTCGGCTATCACACCAAGCACGTCGATACGATCTTCCGGCGGGTTTTCGGCGAAGGTTAACGGCGAAAACCGCGCGGCGATCGGATACCCAATCGATACCCTTCCGGTACCCTACCGATACCTACGTTTCCGCCGGAGCGGCAAAGGTTAACGGGGTTGCGCCCGGTGCCCCGCCGGACCTCAGCAGGCCGGCTGCGAGACCGGGATGCCGTCCTGGCCGACAATGGTGATCAGGTTTTCCGCCTCGACCCGCTCGACGCAGGCACTGATGCGGGCGGGGTTCATGGTCATCTGACCGGATCTGCGGACCTTGACCAGACAGAGCATGATGCCGTTGGAAATGCTGAGCCGGAGATCGGACAGATGCTGTTCGGCGGTGTCATGCACGTCGACGGTGGCGAGATCCATGCAGGCAAGGGCGCGCGAGGTGTAGGCCTCGAACAGGCTGGCCTGGGTTTCGATGGCATCAAGGGCGCGGTTGGTCTGACCGATGCGGATCCACGACCCGATGGCGGCGCCGACGGCGACGGCGAGAATGACGATGGCGAGGATCACCCCGGTCGACACCCGGTCGCCGCGGCCGCGGGGCTCTGAAGGCGGAAAGGTCTTCGTCATCGAAAATGCGCCCGCAACCTGGATCGGGTAAGTCATGCTGCCCGGTTACACCCTGAAAGCAATAATGTTTCGTTACACCATGTCAGGCGCGGATTAAAGACACCCGTGCGGTGCCCTGCCGTTGGGCGGGATGTGGCCCGTGCCGCTGCGGCACCAGGCCGGACCGGCATTGCGAGCGGACGGAGGGTAGCGCCCGCCCATGGGGCGGGACTGGTGTGGGCCAGACACACGCAGAGTTATGAGTGAACAAGCATGTTCGTGGAATACAAACAGTTAATTATCGAAGTGGCAACGTGCATCTTCGGCTTCCCCAAGGTAGTCGATTTGTATAGCCCATCCTGCTTCGTCGACTTTAAAGTCCTCAACATCCCGAAGTGAAAGTTGTTGTTCGTCGGGCAAACGTAGCTTCGATACGACCATTGAACCATTATACATGCTCGAGAAACCGGAAACATCTGCACGCACCGTGCCACTCGCCACTCGAGCCCACAACAGTTCAGTAGTGCCGTCCAATTCCCGTTCCCCGGTTGGCAAACACATGGCACGATGTATTAAGCAAGCAAACGAAATACCAGATAGGCCGCCCGAAGAAACCACTCCAACGACGCTCCCACTTTCAACCGAGATTACCGGCCCCCCGCTCATCCCTGGCAGGAGTTCACTATCGAGAGAGATTGTTGGTGAATGCAGCATAGACTTATCCCTATAGGGGTAAAATATGTGTTTTATACGCCCGCCAACAACTCGCCGCTCTATTTCATTTTTTGAAGCTTCAGGAGTAAAACTAATTTTTGTACAACCTATGGCGATGCAGCGTTCTCCGATTGTCGGCAAACCAAGTTGTATTTTTTGAACAGGGAAGCACCCTGACCAACTTTTGATATACGGACGTTTGGGAAGTCCTACTCTAATGAGAGCGATATCGACGCGCGAAGAGTACCCTACGTGTGTTACTGGAAGCCATTCGTATTCGACCCCTCCATCTCCCAATACTGGGTAGAGTACAAAATAAGTACCGTCGTGAAATGGCCATAATTCGGAGTCATTTAGAAAACGGCCATCTGCCAGAACGTGTTTGGCGGTTAATAACAATCCGCGAGAATCAACTGCGAATGCCGTTCCAGATCCTGTGATACGATCCTCATATACATGTACAACTGGAAGGATCGTAGCACTTGTCACACTCGAATTAAGACTAAATTTGTCTCGACTCACTCCAAACTCGCCTCGAACTCCCGCCATTCCCCCTTCGACATGCCGCTGTCCTCCTGCGTCACCGTCTCCCCCGCCAGGCGGCGGCGGATGACGTCGAGGGCCTTTCCGGAGAACTGGACCGAGTTCAGCCGGTAGTCCTCAAACGCCGAATACGCCGCCGGTACCCAGTCCCTGACGATATCACAGATCGTCTCGGCGTAGACGCGGATTTCATACTGGGCGTGGGCGTCGGCGCGCAGGCGCAGGAAGTGGAAGAGGTTGTGCAGGTCCACCTTCCAGTACCACTGGGTGTAGATGTTGGCGGGCAGGTTCATCCGGGCCAGTTCGCGGGCGAGGCCGTCCTGGCCGTCCTGGGAGAGCATGGATTCGTAATGGTCGTAGGCGCGGTTGGAATCGTCGCGCAGGATATCGAGGACGCGGGCGGCTTCCTCACCTTCGAGCGTCGCCCCCCTGCCCTGATTGTTGACCTTCGACTGGGCGGCGAGATGTTCGGGCGCGGGGATGTAGAATTCGCGGTCGAGGATCGAGTAGCGGGCGGAATATTCGTTGACGTTGGCGGTGCGGTGGCGGATCCACTGGCGGGCGACGAAGACCGGCAGTTTGACGTGCAGCTTGATCTCGCACATTTCGAACGGCGTCGAGTGCCAGTGGCGCATCAGGTAGCGGATCAGCCCGGCGTCGGACTGCACGGCTTTGGTGCCGCGCCCGTAGGAAACCCGGGCGGCCTGGACAATCGCGGAATCATCGCCCATATAGTCAATGACGCGGACGAACCCGTGATCGAGCACCGGCTTCGCGGTGTAGAGGTGATTTTCCATCCCGGCCACGGTGGCGCGCAGGGTTTCCTGCGGATTGGCGCGGCTGGCTTCGATCTCGGCCTGTTGGTCTGGCGTCAGCGACATGTGTTACCTCAGTGGAGCCCGATATCGGGATTCGATTGCTACTTTATGTAGTATATTACCGTCAGGGAGAGACAATATGAAGGTTAAATATCTGCACGTCATGGTCCGGGTGAAGGATCTGGAGGAATCGATCAAATTCTATGAGCTGCTCGGTCTGAAGGAGATCCGCCGGTCCCCGAGCGAGGCGGGCCGTTACACCAATGTTTTCATGGCCGCCGAGGGCCAGCCGGAGACGCCGCTGGAGCTGACCTACAACTGGGACGGCGACGAGGGGCTGCCGTCGGACAGCCGGCATTTCGGTCATCTCGCCTACGGGGTCGAGAACATCTACGAGATGTGCGAGAAGCTGCAGAAGGCGGGGGTGACCATCAACCGGCCGCCGCGTGACGGGCACATGGCCTTCGTGCGCTCGCCGGACAACGTGTCGATCGAGCTGTTGCAGATGGGCGAGCGGCTGGAGCCGGCCGAACCCTGGGCGAGCATGGGCAACACCGGCCACTGGTAGGCGGCCCGGCCCCCCCGGGGGAAACCGTTCCCGGGGGTGCGGCCCGGCGCCGGAGTGTGGCGCGGCGGTGACAGGACGGCGGTGATCCGCCGGTTTTTTGCTGCACCGCACCATTTTTCTTGCAAGGCAACATTTTCATCGCGACACTCGGGGGCAAGCATAACAGCCTGCCTCCGGGAGCCTGCGCCCATTTCCTGCGGATGACCGCACCGTTGCCGCCCGCCTGCGGTGCCGGGCTGAGAACTGGAAGTGAGGTTGCCGATGAGTTCCCTGTTCCTGACAGACACTGCCCGGTCGACGCACCGGGCCTGGTTCGCGATTTTGCCGGTGCTGGCGCTGTCGGCGGTGCTGGCCGCTGCGATGCTGCGCGACGGTCGCGGCGCGGCGCCGCCCGCCGAGGAGGTTGCCGCCTCGAGCGTGCCGATTGCCGCCGTGGCCGGGCTGGCGGCGGCCTGGGTGGCCGATGCGCTGGAAGTGCCGGTGCCGGAGGTTCTGCCGCAGATCGTCATTTCCACGCCGCGGCACATGGCGAGACTGCGCTTCGGCGACGACTTTACCGAGGACCGGGCCGACAGGGTGCTGGCGCTTTACGACAGCGCGCGGCAGGTGATCCACATTCCCGCGACCTGGACCGGCACGGAGCCGGTGGAGATGTCGGTGCTGGTGCATGAGATGGTGCATCATTTTCAGCAGGTCAACGGCATGAGCTTCCCCTGCCCCGCCGCGCGGGAGAAACAGGCCTATGACGTGCAGCAGGCATGGCTGGAACGGCACGGCGAGACCCTGACCGGCAGTTTCGAGATCAACCCGCTGGCGCTGATGCTGCTGACCACCTGCGGTCTGTAAAATTTCATGCAGGAAGGCCGGTTCGGAACCGGCGGGCCTCTTCCATTCCGGGCATGAAGCGCCTATATTGAGGGCGTTCCTTCGGGGACTATGGTGATAAACGCGCTCGTAATAAACGGATCGGACCCGGGGGCGGTACCCGGCGGCTCCACCAGAAATCCTTCATTTGGGGATCAATGGGGCCGAAACAGGATCGACGGACGTCTAAAGGGGTTTGCTTTCACTCGGCGGGATGCCACCGTTATCGGTTCAAACTGTATAGTTGCAAATGACAATTATGCTCCGGTACGCGTTGCTGCGTAAGCAGTAGCAAAGACCGAAACCTAAGCCCAGCGGCCTAGCAGCTTCTGGCGGGGTTCGCAGGCACCTGGCAACAGAAGCCTGCACTTCCCTCCCCCATGACGGTTTCAGGGCGGCCGCGTCTCAGCGCATCCGTGCCAGCAGGTTGGTTTTCCACCAGACCTGGTGCAGCAGAACCGCGGCGACGTGCAGACCGACGACGATCAGAAGCAGGTTTGTCCCGATCTCATGCAGTTCTCCCATCAACGGCAGGCCGAAAAACCACGCCGCGATGCCTCCGAGCGGCAGGGCGATCAGCAGGATATAAAATGCCACATGGGTAACCCTCGCGGCGGTTTTCGCAAACTGCGGCTCCCCTGCGGGTGGCAGCGGCGCGCCGCGCATAAGCCGCAGTGCAATCCGCCAGAGCGCCAGCAGCAGGATCAGGCTGCCGATCAGCAGGTGCAGGGTGGTGGTGACGGTCCAGTCCGGGCTGCCGGTTTCGACGGTCCGGTGGAATGCCCGCCCCATCGCGTCAAGAAACAGATACTGTGCGGCGAGCAGCAGAACCACCGCCCAGTGCAGCTGTTTTTGCAGGCGGCTGTATTCCATGGTCCGGGTCATCGGGGATCCTTTCTCGGGTAAACTCGGTCATAAAACGGCCGGCGGGCCAGGTTCCGTCGGTGTGGCGGCAAAAGTCGCGGCACCCGGTACCGCAATGGCGGATCTGCGGAGAGCGGAACCGGCAGGATTTACGGTTCGCATGGCCCCGGCGTGCCGGGCTCCGGCAGTTTCCGCCCATACGCCAACAGGATGCAACCCTTCGTTGCAGTAGATCGCCGGCACGGATCGTGTTATGCTGTCACCGCCACCGCGGCAGGCTTCGGATGCGGATTGGCAGATGCGGAGGGTTCGATGAAATATTTGCTATTGCTGGCAGTTCTGGGCGTGGCGGCACCGGCGGCGGCCGTACACGGGCCGGCCTTGCACGTACCCGCCGAACGCGCGGTAACGGTCGATGTGGCCAGCATCTGCCAGACTGCGCGGGGACGCTGTACGGTCCCCAACGGTCCGATCGGAGCCGCCTGCACCTGCGGTCCCGACCCGGGTTCGATTATCGGCTAGCGCACCCGGCGGGACCGTTCAGGGCTGCGGCGCCGCGGCGGCCTGGCTTTTTCCTTCCGGGACCGGTGCGATGCTGACGGTGATGTCGGAATCGACCGATCCTTCGCTGGTCCAGATTTTCAGCAGACCGCGGACCGGTTTGCCGTTCTTCGAATAGGGCGGATCGACCTTGTCGAAGCTGGCGACGATTCCGCGCATGTCCGGAAGCACCTGGATGCGGCTGGCGGTCTGACCGTTGAGGGTTACGACCGTCGAGCGCCACAGGCGCACACCTTCGATCACGAATTTCGCCGGTTCGCCGGCCTGGACCGTCATGCCGCAGTACAGGTCGACGATCCTGACCGGCACGGCTTCGGTGCCTTTCACGTCACCGCAGCCGATACGGTAGGGGCTGATGCGCGGCCGCCGCTGCGCATCGCCGGAATCGATCAGCGAACTGAGCGCCTCATAATCCGGCGGCAGCGGCACGGTCATTTCCAGTTCGCGGTAGCCGCTCAGTGCGGATGCGAATGCGGCATGGATCGCATCCGGATCGCTGGTGGATATCCGGTCAATCATTGTGTCGGAACCGTCGCGGTCGAGCCATCCGGTGCGCACGGTAAGGTTCAGTTCCTCCAGAAACGCCGGTACCGAGACCAGCACGGTCTGCGACAGCTGGCGCGGTTTCTGGGCTCCCGGTTCGATGAAGGCCCAGCCGAAATCGAACTTTACGTCGGAACTGCCACCGGTGGCGAAGTTGATGACGCTGATCGCGGACCGGCTTTCCTGCCGGCTGAGGCGCGACGAAAAACCGACCGGGCCGCCTGAGCCGTTGACGGCGTTGTTGTCGGACTCGATCACGCCGGCAACGTCGGCCTTGGGAAAAACCGCATAGGCATAGGCCTCGGCGCTGTGCACGGTGCGCAGGAATTCGAACAGGCCGGTATCGAAACTCGCGGCGATCAGTTCGCCATCGCCGGCGACGCTGTCGGCGCAGCCGATGATGGTGGTGGCGGGGCCGGCGAGCGCCTGTTCACCGCCTTCGGGAATTTCAGTGTGCACGCAGCGGTAGGAAATGTCGGTGGCGTTGATCGGCCGGTTTTTCCAGCTGCCATCCTTGGCAATCCTGACCAGTTCGAGCACCAGACGCCGATCCTGAAAGGTCCGGCGCAACTGCCGCAGTTCCTCCAGATCCGCTTCCCCCGGGACGCTGAAGCTGTAGAGAAAGATATCGCCGCCATAGGTCTGGCCTGTCGCGGGATCGGGATAGACCTGGTCCATGTCCAGGCCGATGAAGGGAGAACTTTCGAGCTTGCCGATGGAGACGTACATGTCGCGGGTGGCCCTCTCGACCCGGATCGACGGCAGCGGGCAGCCGTCGGCATCCGGGGCGCCGAAGTCCATGGCGAAGCGGAAATAGCGGCTGATTTCCGAGCGGACGCGAAACAGAAAATCCAGGTAGGGTGTACTGTAAAACTGCGGCGCGCCGGGCTGGAGTTCATAGACGGGAAATTCGAGCGCGCCGCGGTCCACCCCGAGCAGGTACTCGAAGGCGCGGAAAACTTTTGCCTGTGCCTCCTCGTACTGTCTGACGGAGAGCAGCGAAAGGTCGCCGGCCAGTTCGCCGGCAATGGCGGCAGACGGGGGCGGTCCGTCTTCCAGTTCCGGCGCGGGATCAGCGCCGACGGGAAAGGCGGCGGTGAGCGGTGTCTCTTCCGGCGCGAAAAGTGCCGTGTCCTTGTCGGCTTTGGTCCCGGCATCGCCGCCGCCCGGGCCGGCGGCGAGAATGCGTTTGATATCCCCGAAGGATTCGTTACCGCAGACCCAGTTGATGTAGTCGTTGAGATTGTGTTCGATATTGTTGCGCCAACCTTCGAACTGGCGGGTGATGCCGTCGAATATCTCGTCCTCGGTCTTGTTCCAGATGTCGATGGGCCGGTAGAAAACGTTGGAATAGAAATCCTCGATCGGCACCCTGCCCTGCACCGATCCGTCCTTCAGGGTGCGGGGAATGCGCGGCGAGAACGGGTCGACGTCGATGGAGATCAGCACCACCGGATTGCGGTAGGTGTGCGACCCGGGGATCACCGCAGTGTCGAACTTCAGCCCGTAGATCGTGTTGCCGGTCAGATCGTGCCGGTCGTCGAGCGAGTTTTCCAGCACGCTCTGGCGGATCATGTCGCGGACCGAGGCCTGGACGTCGAATTCGCTGCGCAGATCAAGCCGGCGGTCGCCGTAAACGGGTCCGGCAACTGCGATGTCGGGAGTTTCAGCACCATCCGGCGCGATGCCGATTGCGGTGCCCCGGTCCTCGATGACGGAAATCAGCGGCGCCGGTTCCACCTCGCCGTCCGGGCCGAGTTTGGGCTGGGTGCGCCTCAGCTGCTGCTTGAGCCAGTAGTCCTGGTCGTAGCGGTCATTCACCAGCCGCTCGCGGGTGTAGACCTCCGGACTTTCGACATAGATGTAGCCGGTGGTCGGCAGCACCGCCTTTTCCAGATAACCGCTGATACGGGAGAAAACCGGCAGTTCGACGAGGGTTGATGCGTAGAGCAGAAGCAGCAGGGCGCCAAAGGCGATCCAGAGCCGCCGGCGATCCGGTGCATCCTCCGCGTCAGACGGGGACCGGGACCCGGTTTGCTCCGGCGTCCCGCCGGACTCCGGTGTCGCGGGCGGTTCTGCCCCCTCCGGCCGGTCGGCATTGTTCGGCATAGTTTCCCCCCCGAAACCGGCGGCCGGACATGCCACCGCAGCGCCCGCAGCATAAATTCTGTAACGAATACAATTATTATAACAAGAAAACCGATCCTGTTCAACTTCCGGTCGCCACCGGTGATCGTGAACCTGCAAAGCCACCGAAAGCCCTGCTGTATACTACAGCGGCCGAAGTAATCCCGTCCCGCGGGCCAAAGCGGTTTTGATCGACCGGTGGCGTGCCGGCGGCGCAATTCTTGCGCAGTTTTGGTTTTTGGCTCCGCTCCGACGGGGCGGGACACCGTTTTGCATCTTGCACTTCGTTCACGAAACCATTCAGATACGCCGACTGGACACATCAAAGCGGATACGGTTACGCCATGGCGGACACGATAAATTACGGCAGTCTCATGCACGCCGCGTTACGGCAGCTGATTGTCGACGTGCTGCAGCAGGTGTCAAAAACCGGCCTTCCGGGGAACCATCACTTTTTCATCACCTTCGACACGCGTCATCCGGGGGTGGAACTGAGCGCGTCAATTCGGAAGCGCTATCCCGAAGAAATGACAATTGTCATGCAGGACTGGTTCGACGATCTGACGGTCACTGGCGACAGGTTTTCGGTGACGCTGAATTTCGGCAATTCGCCCGAGCCGCTGGTGATCCCGTTCGAGGCGATCCGCACCTTCGTCGATCCGTCGGTGGAGTTCGGCCTGCGGTTCGATCCCCACGACGAGGCCGAGGATTTCGACGCCGACGAGGCCGGCGAGGACGAGGCGGATGCCGTCGCGCCCGGGCGCGCCGATGCCGAAGTGGTAAGTCTCGATCAGTTCCGCAAGCACTGAGGGTTCCGCGGACGCGACGTCCCGCGGCTCAGTATCGGCCGGATTCCACCACCGAGGTTCCGTCGAAAATACGGTCCAGGGCATCGTCCCAGTGTGCGGCGAGATGGGGATGCGAAAGCAGATAATCGGCGGTTGACCCGTTGTGGCGGCCGTAAGCCAGGGAAATGGCGTCGTCCCATTCCTCCGGCTCGAGATCGCCGCGGCCGATCCAGAACAGCGCCACCAGTTCCGCCTGCTGGTCCGGTTCCAGGTCTTCGATCAGGTCAATCAGTTCCTGATCGGAAAGCCCTCTGCGTTCGCCGCGCATCAGGCCCCCGGATTCATCGTCGGCGAGGTTGCCTTCATCATCCGAGATGTGGCCGACCTGCGCCCATGCCGCACGGGTCTTCAGAATCAGCATCTGGAGAAATTCCGGGTTCAGGGTAATTTCGGCCATTTGGAGCACCTCTCCGGCCAGTATGGCGATGTTGGTCCGGCCTATCAATCACGCAGTCTGCCGGCCTGCATGAATCCGGCAATTTTCGCGCAGTTTCATCCGCCATGTCGGATTGCCCCCGGTGCTGGTTCTTGGCACCCGCCGGTGCGCGGGCTATAGGACGGGTGACATTGTTCAGGAGGCCTCCATGACCGAGACGCGCACCGAAACCGACAGCTTTGGCCCTTTGGAGGTCCCCGTCGACCGGTACTGGGGTGCGCAGACCCAGCGTTCGATCCGGAATTTTCCGATCGGCTGGGAGAAACAGCCCGTCGCCATCGTCCGTGCGCTCGGCGTAATCAAGAAGGCCTGTGCCGAAGTCAATCTTGCGGAAGGCAAACTCGACGCCGGTCTGGCCGGAGCGATATCCGCCGCTGCCGGCGAAGTGATCGAAGGTAGGTGGGACGACCATTTCCCGCTGGTGGTCTGGCAGACGGGATCGGGCACCCAGTCGAACATGAATGCCAACGAGGTGATTTCCAACCGGGCCATCGAGATGCTGGGCGGGGTGATCGGTTCGAAAACACCGGTCCATCCCAATGATCATGTGAACATGAGCCAGTCATCGAATGACACTTTTCCGACGGCGATGCACATAGCCGTAGCAATGACGGCCCGGGACGTCACCCTTCCTGGCCTGCGCAAACTGCACGCGGCACTTGTGGAGAAGTCGGAGGCATTTTCGGGAATTATCAAGATCGGCCGGACCCACACCCAGGATGCAACGCCCCTGACGCTGGGTCAGGAATTTGGCGGCTACGCGTTTCAGGTCGAGCAGGGCATCAAGCGGGTGACGGCGGCGCTGCACAACATCTATCCGCTGGCCCAGGGCGGCACGGCGGTCGGGACCGGGTTGAACACCAAGGTCGGCTTTGCAGAGGCGGTCGCGGCAAAAATCGCCGACATCACCTCCCTGCCCTTCGTTACCGCCCCCAACAAATTCGAAGCCCTGGCGGCGCACGACGCGATGGTGGAAATGTCAGGGGCGCTCAAGACCGTCGCGGCGTCGTTGTTCAAGATCGCCAACGACATCCGGCTGCTCGGGTCGGGGCCACGCTGCGGGCTGGGTGAGTTGATGCTGCCGGAGAATGAGCCGGGAAGCTCGATCATGCCGGGCAAGGTTAATCCGACGCAGGCGGAAGCGCTGACGATGGTTTGCGCCCATGTCATGGGCAATGACGCGGCTGTCGGCTTCGCCGGAAGTCAGGGGCATTTTGAACTCAACGTCTACAAGCCGATGATGTCCTACAACGTTCTGCAGTCAATGCAGCTTCTTGGCGATGCGGCAGCCTCCTTCACCGACAACTGCGTTGCCGGGATCGAAGCGGACGAGGAGCGCATTTCACAGTTGATGTGGGAAAGCCTGATGCTGGTCACGGCACTCGCACCGGAAATCGGCTATGACAATGCGACCAAAGTGGCGAAAACCGCGCACAGGAACCGCACCACCCTCAAGCAGGAGGCGATTGCGCTGGGATTTGTCGATGAGGAAACCTTTGACAGGGTCGTGCAGCCCAAGGATATGATCGGTCCGAAAGCCTGACGGGGAGCGAAACGGATGCGCTGGCAGGGACGACGCACGAGCCGCAACATTCAGGACCGGCGCGGGATGAGCGCAAGGCGCACCGGCGGTATCGGTGGGTTGGGCCTGATCGTGGTCGTCTTGCTGGGGCTGTTTTTCGGCGTCGACATCACACCGTTTCTGAGTGGCGGTGTGGTTTCAGAAGCGCCGCAGCCGACAGGGCCAAACGAAATCACCGATTCCCAGGAAGAATTCGTCGCCGTCGTGCTGGCTGAAACAGAGTCTGTCTGGGACCGGATCTTCTCGGAATCCGGGCTGAACTACAGCCAGCCAACTCTGGTCCTGTTTGAAGGCGGAACCACATCAGGCTGCGGCATGGCGCAGTCGGCGATGGGGCCATTCTACTGTCCGGGCGACAAGAACATCTATCTCGATATGGATTTTTTCAGGGTGATGGAGCAGGAACTCGGCTCGCGCGGGGATTTTGCCAAGGCATATGTGATCGCGCATGAGGTTGGCCATCATGTCCAGGACGAGTTGGGGGTACTCGGTCAGGTAAATGAACAGCGGTCGCGCATGAACGAGGCGGATGCGAATGCCCTGTCGGTGCGGATCGAACTGCAGGCGGACTGTTATGCCGGTCTCTGGGCCCGAGAGGTTACTGAAGAGTTTGCCCTTACCGACGACGACATTCGCAGCGCGCTCGACACGGCTGCACGGATCGGCGACGACGCCCTCCAACGGGCGGCCGGCCGACGTGTTGTGCCTGACAGCTTCACTCACGGCAGCAGCGAACAGCGACAGGGATGGTTTTATACGGGCTACAGATCCCGCGACCCGAATTCCTGCGATACGTTTTCTGCGGGGACGCTTTAAGGGGTGGGGATGGCAGAGATCATCAACCTCAGAACCGTGCGAAAACAGCGCAAACGCGCCGCGGAGCGAAAGTATGCCGATTTCATGTCGGCAAAATTCGGTGAGGCCACTACTGCTGCGCGGTTGCGAAAGACACGGAATGAGCGGTCAGAACGGTTGCTTGACGGTCACCGGCGCGATGGAGCACCGAACATCGATGTACCCGAGGACTGACTTTTCCGCTTCGGCGCATCTGACGGCAAGATTCTGATGTCGCCTAAAATCGACGTACGACTGACGGCAACTCGTGAACAGACTTGCGCCCCGGACTCGCAGACTTCGCCAGAACCCGCTGGGAACGGTAAGATTGGTTGTACTCAGCAACTGTATGCAATCGGACGAACCGCTCCTACACAGCCGCTTCCGGTAACGGGTCGGACACGAAGAATGGCAGTACCAATGTTTGCCACCCCATGTCCGCCGGGCCATATACCCTGCTGCGGATCGATGTCTATACGAGCAGTACCGGCGTTCCGACCTGGGCACGGTCATAGACTTCAACGATGTGTTCATTAAACAGTCCGACGCACCCATTGGACGACTGACGGCCAATCTTGCGGATGTCATTGGTGCCATGGATCCGGTACGCTCCAGGGAATCCGAGGTTCAGCGCGCGCACTCCGAGGGGATTGTCTGGGCCGGGACCGACGTAACTCGGGAGTCCGGGAGTCCGCTCCAGCATGTTCTCCGTCGGCCTCCACTCCGGCGCAGGCCGCTTGAGTGTTATCGTTGTGCGACCGCGCCGCGTGAGTTCCCCGTTAAGCGGAACGGACGTGGGGTAAATCCTGTAAAATCCATCGGATCCCCAGTAATGAAGGACCCGGTCATTCAGATCGCACAGAATGGCGTCCTTGGATATGTCGTCGAATTCTTCCTGCCACCTTCTGGTTCGCAAACCGGAAATTCGCCTGGCCAGTACGGCGGGATCCTGCGAGTCCGGTACATAATCGCGAAGGATATCGTCCTGGGTCGACGCAAAAGTCCTGCCTGCGGTTGCGGTTACGCCTGCAACAACCGCGCCTGCCGCGATGCGCGCAAACGACCGTCTGTTCACGGAAACGGGAAAAACGCTGCTCATGATGATTCCATTTCTGCCTGCTTTTGCGGAAGAGTGCCATTCGCGAGAGCCGCTTTCAATTCACGATGTGTAATGGAAACGTTTGATGCTGCGATTTTCGTCAGCCTGACACCGGCACGCGCCGAAGCGGCCTCGCGCAATGGGTTCCCGAAAACGCGAAGTTATACTCCAGGCGCAGGCCAGAGGGACGTTTGCCATGGCCGGTGCGGCTACGCTCCGGGAGGATCTTGACGCAGCAATTCTTCAACAGATCGCGAGCGACGCGACGCAGGATCGCCTGTTAACAGAGCCGGTCAACAGATCATTTCAATAGGATCTGCGCTTCATTTCCCCAAACAACGTCGGTTCGATCGACGGAAAGTTGCAGGACACCGCACCCAAACGCAATCACGCCCGGCGCAAAGCTCCGTCCGGCATTGTTGAACTCAGTCCAGATCTGGCGATCCAAGTGCCGGTGTTTGAGGTTGACAGATCTGTGGCATGAGACATGGGGGGGGGGCAGTCCGTTCCGGCAAGCATCACTTTGCATTCCCCGTCGCAAAGATCTGCAAATTGAACCGGGTTGAAAACAACTGGCAGTTCATGCGGGACCGCTGGCTCGCAAAACGCCGATCACGTCCCTTAGAGCCTGACTCAAAAGCTCCTGTAGCGGGCGATCCTGCGTGACATGAGCTTTATCATGGCGATCTGGAACAGGGCCTGTCCTGTGGTTGCGAAGCGCTCGAAGTCCTTGGCGAGGCGTCGGTTGGTGCAGGCCCAGGCGAAGGTGCGCTCGATCACCCAGCGCTTCGGCTGCACAACGAAACCGGGGGCGATGCGTTTGATGATCTCCACCGGACGCGGTGCGGCCTCCGCGACACGCGGCC
>JAUIHM010000076.1 GCA_030432315.1 Alphaproteobacteria bacterium
TCAAAGGTTTGGGATACACCTTAGCCCGCTGTCCAGTTTTCTGGGACCACTTCAATCCGCCAGTCAGCCGTTCTTGGTCCGGTACACGGCACGGGATATCACGATGCGTCGATTGGTGCTTCTCCAAACCGCGGAGAACACCAAAGCAGATAATGATGGCGGGTTGGCAAAGCATTCGAGGGTCTGCGCGCCACGACAGTAAACCTGCGCTTAAAATGGTGCCCCAAGACGGACTCGAACCGCCGACCTACTATTTACGAAACAGTTGCTCTACCGGCTGAGCTATTGGGGCACGCGCGAGCCCGTTTAAACGCAACACAAAGCCAATGCAAGCACACTGAACCGAGATTCAGTTCGTGGACGAAGAGCTGCCGCGCGCACGGCTTCGCTCCCGAAACCTTACAGAAACTCCGTGACCGCGGCGATGAACTGGGACGGTTTGTCCGCGTGGAGCCAGTGTCCCGCTTCCGGAATCGATCTGTGCCGCGCGTTGGGAAAGAGATCCAGAATTCGCGAGCGGAACTCCGGCAGGACGTAATCTGACTTTCCTCCGGTCAGAAACAGGGTGGGGCCATCGAAATGCGTGACCGTTTCGGGAAATCCGAGAATCAGCGGCATCTGATCAGCGAGCACGTCGAGGTTGAGCAGCCACCGGTTTCCGTTTTCCGAAATCACGAGGCTCTGCAACAGAAACGCCCGTACGCCTGGATCCTCGACCAGGGTACCGAGCCTGGAATCGGCGTCACGGCGTCGGGTGATCCCCGACAAATCCATGCCCTGCATGGCTGTGATGTAGTGCATTTGGGTGTGGCTGTATGCCACCGGCGCAATGTCGGCAACGACAAGCCGATTGACGGACTCAGGGTTGTTTAGCGCGAGACACATCGCTGCTTTCCCGCCCATGGAGTGTCCCAACACGTCGGCCCGACCGCCATATGCCGAAATAACCTCAACCAGGTCCTCGGCCATCGCTGGATAGCTGTTATCGGTGGCGTGGAAACTGTTTCCGTGATTGCGCATATCCACGGTAATGACCTGACGGTCCGCTGAGAGGCGCTTGGCAATGGAGGACCAGTTCCGGCCTGAGCCGAAAAGACCGTGGACCACGACCAGGTTCGCGTGATCCGAGGGAGTTCCATAGGTCGCGGTTTCAAGCATCGGCAGAAATCCATATTGCTTGCTGCAGCTCGGCATTGGCTAACACGGGTCAACCCGGTTTGCCAGTGACCCGCCGCAACCCCATGCGGCACCGAACCCCGCGCTATGGTCAAAAAGTTCACTCGATACCTTGCGAGACCTGTGCCATCATTCGCGTCAAACATGCCCAGCACCGGAGTCAGACATGACCAGGACCCTGAAATTTCCGCTCACCCGTCGCGACTTCGTCCGTCGCGCAGCCGCTCTGACCGGCCTCACCGCCCTGCATCCGTTTTCGGTCAATGCACAGGAAAAACAGGCGCATTTGCGGATCCTGTCGACGACGGACCTTCACTGTCATGTCTGGCCCTATGACTATTACGGCGACCGACCGAGCGATACGGTGGGTCTTGCCCGCACCGCGAGCATCATTGAAGGGATTCGGGCCGAAGCCAGCAATTCGATGCTCGTCGACAACGGTGACTATCTGCAGGGCAATCCGATGGGGGATTACGTCGCCTACAGCCGCGGCATGAACGAAGGAGACATTCACCCGGTCATCGCGGGCATGAACACTCTGGGTTACGACGCCGGAACCCTGGGCAACCATGAATTCAACTATGGGGTGGAATTCCTCGATCGGGTGAACGCCGGAGCCAAGTATCCCATCGTCTGCGCCAATTTTGCTACCAGCCTCGGCGCAACACCACTTGAAGACGACCTGTACCTTCCACCGTTTGTCATACTCGACAGGGACATCACCGACGGGTCAGGCGAAACCCATCCCGTTCGGGTCGGACTGATCGGATTTGTCCCGCCGCAAATCATGCTCTGGGACCGCAGCCATCTCGAAGGCAATTACGAGACCCGCGACATTGTCGAAGCTGCAAAGGCCTGGGTGCCGGAAATCCGGGCGCAGGGTGCAGACATCGTCGTCGCTCTGTCCCATTCCGGGATCGCACCCGGTCCCGAGACTGACATGATGGAAAACGCCTCGCTCTTTGTCGCAGGTGTTGAGGGCATCGATGCCGTCGTCACCGGTCATTCACACCGCGTATGGCCGTCCACCGATTTCTCGGGCGATGACATGGACCAGGAAAGCGGGACGCTGATGGGCAAACCGGCGGTCATGGCCGGCTTCTGGGGATCGCACATGGGGCTGATCGACCTGCTGCTCGAGAGAAGCGCCGACGGCTGGGAGATTGTCGCGTTTGAATCCACCGCGCGACCGATCTACGAACGCGACGCAGACAGAAAGATCGTACCACTGGTGACGGATTACGCACCGACCCTTGCAGCGACCGAGGCGGTGCACGAGGCAACGCTCGAATATGTGCGCGCCGAAGTAGGTCAGACCGAGGCGCCGCTGCAGTCCTATTTTGCGGTGGTTTCGGACGACCCTTCGGTTCAGATCGTAAGTCAGGCCCAGTCCTGGTACGTTACCGATTTGATGAAGGGCACCGAATGGGAAGGCCTTCCGGTGTTGTCAGCTGCTGCGCCGTTCAAGTCCGGCGGCAGGGGTGGACCGGAATATTACACGGACGTACCGGCTGGACCCGTTGCGATCAAGAATGTCGCCGATGTCTACCTTTACCCCAACACGCTGCAGGTGGTGGAGATCAGTGGTGCCCAGGTCAAAGAATGGCTCGAACGGTCAGCCGGGATCTTCAACCAGATCGAACCGGGCGGCACGGATCAGCCACTCATCAACCCCGAGTTCCCCGCCTACAATTTCGACGTGATGGACGGCGTTACCTACCGGATCGACGTGACGCAGCCCAGCCGCTATGACGGCGACGGGGCACTGGCAAATCCCGACGCGCACCGGATTACCGATCTGATGTTTGACGGAGAGCCGATTGATCCCGAACAGATGTTCGTTGTCGCCACCAACAATTACCGCGCGGGTGGAGGCGGATCGTTCCCCGGAGCCGACGGCACGACAGTGATCCTGCGTGCTCCGGATACCAACCGCGACGTGATAGTGCGCTACATCGTCGAACGCGGGACCATTTCACCTGCCGCCGACGGAAACTGGAGTTTCGCCGAGGCTGACGGCGCAACGGTACTCTACGATTCCGGACCAGCCGGCGTCGCCTATCTGCAGGACGTTCAGGCCCGCGGCCTGAACATTGAACCTGCCGGTGACGCTCCCGACGGCTTCATGCGGTTTCGGATCACCCTCTAGCATCTGCCAGACTGAAGGGGCTGGACTGGACCCTGCCCCTTCGACCCGTATTTCGGGGTTCAGTCAATCGGACTGAAGCTTGCCGCGCGGGCGCGGTTCCAGCGATCGAGATAGCCGAAGCCGTCCGGTTCACCGGCGATCAGAAATCCGTCGGGAAGATACGGGAACACGTCGTCACCTGAAACCATCGCTTCGTCCTTCTGGCGCATCATGAAGTGACGCGGCAGGAATTTTCCAGGATCGGAAAGCCCCGCGGCTCCGGTCATCTCGCCGAGCGCGCGCATTGTGTTGCGATGGAAATTTGCCACCCGCTGGGATTTGTCGGGCACGTTAAGGGCGCGCTGGCGCAGCTTGTCCTGGGTTGCGACTCCGACTGGGCACCTGTTGGTGTGACACGCCTGTCCCTGGATGCAGCCGATGGCAAACATGTACCCGCGCGCCGAATTCGCCCAGTCCGCCCCGAGGGCAAGCGCCCGCGCGATGTCGAACGCGGTTATCAGTTTTCCGGCTGCCCCAATTCTGACACGATCGCGCAGGCCCGCTCCACGCATCGTGTTGTGCACAAACGTCAGGCCCTCAACCAGAGGCATGCCGACATGATTGGCGAATTCGAGTGGCGCTGCACCGGTTCCCCCCTCCTTGCCGTCCACAACGATAAAGTCCGGCACGATTCCTGTTTCCAGCATGGCCTTGACCATGCACATGAACTCCCGGCGGTGACCGATACAGAGCTTGAATCCGACCGGCTTCCCCTGAGACAGCTCACGCAACCGACCGAGGAAATGCATCATTTCCAGCGGAGTGCCGAACGCACTGTGACCCGGGGGTGAATTGCAATCCTCGCCCATCGGAACACCGCGCGCCTCGGCAATCTCCGGGCTGATCTTCGATGCGGGCAGAATGCCGCCATGACCCGGCTTCGCACCTTGGCTGAGTTTCAGTTCGATCATCCTGACCTGATCGAGCATGGCGCTCTCGACGAATTTGTCCGGACAGAAGCTGCCATCCGGCGCACGGCAGCCGAAGTATCCTGTGCCCACCTGATAGATGAGATCGCCACCGCCCTGGCGGTGATAGCGGCTGATCCCGCCTTCGCCGGTGTCCTGGGCAAACCCGCCCATTCTTGCCCCAGTATTCAGCGCGAGGATGGCGTTTCCGGACAGAGCACCGAAACTCATGGCTGAGATGTTGTAGATCGATGCGTCGTAGGGTTGGGTGCAGTCCGGGCCGCCGATGGTGGTGCGGAAGTCCGTATCAGTGATGTGAACCGGCTGCATCGAATGGGTCAGCCAGGCATATCCGGCATCGTACACCCGTTTCCGGGTACCAAAGGGCCGTTTGTCCTCAACACCCTTCGCACGCTGATATACGATCGAACGGGCATCCCGGCTGAACGGCTCTTCGTCCTGGTCACTTTCGATCAGATACTGGCGAATTTCCGGCCGCACGCCTTCAAAAAGAAACCGCATGTGGCCAATGACCGGATAGTTCCGCAGGATTGAGTGACCTGACTGCCAGAGATCGTGCAACCCAAGCAGGGTCAGCGCAGCGAAAGCCGCCGCCGGAACCAGCATCCAACCGCTCCAGGCTGTCGCAACGAGCGAAGCCAGCGCCGCAATCGCCACGACGGCCAAAACGCCATAGCGGTCCATCGACTTAATTTGTTCCAATTGAGAACTCCCTGATGTGCCTCACGGACAATGACCTGCCTGGTTCCCTGTGGATCAGGTTCGAAAGGTCTCACCCTGTTTGGCACGGATCCCTGTAAATGTCAGGCGGACCATCCGTATCAGTGGTGGTCACGTCTGTTCCGGTCGGCGCCTTCTTCGGAAGGTTGACCTCGAAACTGTTTCGAACAAATGACAAAAGTGTTTAAATCACTGCCTCGGCGCACGCTTTTTGCGTCCCTCCCGCACGCGGCACCGCTTGCCGTTCGACGCCAAAGCATTTAGACGGCGGCAACCCGATGCATGCGGAGGCTCCCAGATGTCAAAACCAAAAAAAGTCGTGCTCGCCTATTCCGGAGGTCTGGACACGTCGATCATCCTGAAGTGGCTGGAAATCGAATACGGCTGCGAGGTGGTGACGTTTACCGCCGATCTCGGTCAGGGCGAGGAACTTGAGCCGGCACGCAGGAAGGCGGAACTTCTCGGAGTGAAGCCGGAGAACATTCACATCGAAGACGTGCGCGAGGAATTCGTCCGGGACTTCGTATTTCCGATGTTCCGCGCCAATACGGTCTATGAAGGCCAGTATCTGCTTGGCACATCGATCGCACGTCCATTGATTTCAAAGCGGCTTGTCGAAATCGCCGCTGAAACCGGCGCAGACGCCATCGCACACGGAGCCACCGGCAAGGGCAACGATCAGGTCCGCTTCGAACTGTCGGCCTATGCACTGAATCCCGCGATCAAGGTGATTGCTCCATGGCGGGAATGGAACCTGACGAGCCGGACGAGGCTGCTGGAGTTCGCTGAAGCACATCAGATCCCGATTGCAAAAGACAAACGCGGCGAAGCACCGTTTTCCGTCGACGCCAACCTGCTGCACACCTCCTCCGAGGGCAAGGTTCTTGAAAACCCGGCCGAAGAAGCGCCGGCCTATGTGTATCAGCGCACGGTTGCTCCCGAAGACGCGCCCGATGCCCCGGAATACGTCGAGATCGGATTCGAAAAAGGCGATGCAGTCAGCATCGACGGCGAGGCCATGTCACCGGCATCGATCCTGACGCGCCTCAACGAACTCGGCGGCAAACACGGGATTGGCCGTCTTGACCTCGTTGAGAACCGTTTCGTCGGCATGAAATCCCGAGGGATCTACGAGACGCCGGGCGGCACCGTTCTGCTCGAAGCGCACCGCGGTATCGAGCAGATAACCCTCGACAGGGGTGCGGGACATCTGAAGGACGAACTGATGCCGCGTTACGCCGAACTGATCTACAACGGTCTGTGGTTCAGCCCGGAACGCGAAATGCTTCAGGCCGCATTCGATCACTCACAGCAGCACGTGAGCGGAACGGTACGGCTGAAACTCTACAAAGGCAGGGCGATGACGATCGGCCGGCGGTCAGATCAGACGCTCTATTCCGAAGCACACGTCACGTTTGAGGATGACGCGGGAGCATATGACCAGAAGGATGCCGCCGGGTTCATCCGGATCAATGCCCTCCGTCTGCGCCTTTTGGCCGCGCGCAACGGCAGGTCCTGATCGGGTCACCCGAAATTGACTTGCGCGGCACTGTGTATTTCCCTCTCCTAGAGCAGGAGAGGGGATAGCAATGAGATTTCTTGCCGCACTTCTGCTTTGGTTCACCGTTGGCCTGACGAGCGCCACCCTGGCCAAGGACCTCAAATCCATGGTCGTCGCGGGCGGCTGTTTCTGGTGTGTCGAATCTGACTTTGACTCGGTGCCCGGGGTCGTGGAAACGGTATCCGGATACACCGGTGGCGATGTGGACAACCCGACCTACAAACAGGTGTCTGCGCAAAATACCGGGCACTACGAGGCCGTACGCATTACCTACGACGCAGATGTGGTGACGTATCGGCAACTGCTGGACCGGTTTTGGCGGACGGTCGATCCGACCGATGCTGGCGGTCAGTTCTGCGACCGGGGCCCAAGTTACCGGACGGCGGTTTTCGCGGGAAACCAGCAGGAGGCGGATATTGCCAAGGCGACACGTTCAGCGGCAGCGAGCGAACTGAAGCAACCGATTGTCACGCAGATTTTCGCAGCCTCAACGTTCTGGCCCGCAGAGGAATACCACCAGAACTACCACATTGAACATCCGATCAAGTACCGTTTCTATCGAACACGCTGCGGGCGCGATAACCGGCTGAGGGAACTTTGGGGCGACAGCGCCGGTGGCGGCGTCTAGCTGCGTTTCACAATTCCCTACATCAACAGCCCGGCGTTATTCGCAATAACAATGCGGATTGCGCTGAGGGCGAGAATGAGAATGATCGGCGACAGATCCAGGCCCCCCATGCTGGGAAGGACGCTGCGAATGGGCCGGTAGATCGGTTCGAGAATGCGCTCGAGACCGGTCCAGATCTGCCAGACAAGCGGTTGATTTCGGTTCAAAACATTGAAGTTGATCAGCCAACTCATAATGATGTGGGCAATCACGATGAACCAGATCAGGTCGAGGATCATCATAAGTATCTGTATCAGGGACGTCATTGGCGGTTCCGCTTGCATTGGACAGATTGTCCGCAACACCTAGTCGCCCCGCCACCAGGTCGCAAGTCTCGCATTGCGACCGGTGAAAAACTCCGTAGTTATGAGCCGGCGGATTTTGAGAGCGGAGTGATCCATGTCGATCAGGACGAACCGTCGCGGCATTCTTTCCTGGATGATGTTTGATTGGGCCAATCAGCCGTTTCAGACCCTGATCGTCACATTCGTCTTTGCGCCCTATTTTGCCTCCCAGGTTATCGGTGACCCGGTCGTTGGCCAGACACTCTGGGGAACCGCCGCGACCATTGGAGGCGTGACGGTGGCGCTGCTTGCTCCTGTTCTCGGGGCAGTCGCAGATCGGACGGGAGCGCGGAAACCCTGGATCCTGTTGTTTTCGGTACCCTACGTTTTGGGATGTGCCGGACTTTGGCTGGCGGTTCCGGGCATGGATCCGGTTTGGCCGGTACTGTTCTGCTTCGTGCTCGCCTTCGCAGGTTCGGAACTTACCCTGGTGTTCAACAACTCCATGCTTCCCGCACTTGGCGACAGGTCGGAGATCGGCCGCATTTCCGGGTCAGGATGGGCGGTTGGATACGCCGGCGGGCTCGTGGCGCTGACGCTAATGCTTACCATGGTCGTTCCGTCTCCGGGTTCGGGAACAACGGTAATCGGCCTCATTCCGGTGTTTGGTTTGGATGCGGCGGTAGGCGAACCCGCGCGGCTTTCCGGACCATTCAGCGCGTTGTGGTACCTGGTGTTTGCCCTGCCCATGTTCTTCTTCACTCCGGACCGGCCACGGATCGTCGCCGAACGCAATCCGGTCAGCAAGGGACTTGCCGACCTTCGCTCGACATTCCGTCAAGTGAGACGACGCCGCAGCCTTTTCACATATCTGTTTGCATCCATGCTTTACCGAGACGCGCTTGCCGCGCTCTTCGCATTCGGCGGAATATACGCATCCGGAATATTGGGCTGGGGGCTGTTCGAACTTGGCATTTTCGGCATCATTGCAGCCGGCACGGGCGCCATTGGAGCCTGGATCGGCGGCAAGGCGGACCGGGCCTACGGACCGCGTCCGGTCATCAAGTCCGCGATCTGGCTTCTGATCGCCGTCTGCGTTACCGTCCTGCTCACCAACCGAAACACCGTGTTCATGGTCCCCATACCTGAAGCATCCAGGGCACCGGACGTGATATTTCTGATTGCCGGCGGCCTGCTGGGAGCGGCGGCAGGAACCCTTCAGGCCGCGTCCCGCACCATGCTGATCCATCAGGCCGAAGGGAGCATGCAGGCGGCGCAGGCGTTCGGTCTCTACGCTCTCTCCGGCAAGGCAACCGCGTTCATCGGTCCGGCACTGATCACGCTCGCGACTCTGCTGTCAGGATCGCAACAGATTGGCGTCAGCCCGGTGATACTGCTTTTCCTCGCGGGGCTGATCCTGTTAGCTTGGGTGGATACCGGACACGAGCAGCAAATGGGCATAACAAAATGACCCGCCTTCCCTCCCTAGTTTTTCTGCTGACCAGCCTCTTCCTTTATACCGCCGGACCCACGGCGGCACAGGATGCAAAGCGGGCCTTTTCCGCCAAAGGAACGCCAACGGCGCATCAACCCGCCTCAATCGGGGCCCACGCCAAGGGGTGCGTTGCAGGCGCGGTCGCGCTGCCGGAATCCGGCCCGACATGGCAGGCGATGAGACTGTCCCGCAACCACTACTGGGGTCACCCAGCGACAGTCGAGTTCATCGAACAGCTGAGCCGTGCCGCAACCCAGGTCGGCTGGAACGGTCTCTATGTCGGCGACATCGGCCAGGCCCGCGGCGGCCCGGTGCAGGGCCATGCTTCGCACCAAAGCGGCCTTGACGTTGACATCTGGCTGCTGCCGCCCGGTCGCCTCGATCTCAGCCGGGCGGAGCGGGAAAAAATCTCCTCCATCAATGTACGCGCCCCGAACCAGAAACAGGTCAATGGCAACTGGACCCGTGCTCATGAGCGCATTCTGGAGGCGGCCGCACGCGATCCCAGGGTCAACCGGATTTTCATTACCCCACCGGTCAAACTGAAAATGTGCGCCGAAGCCCCCAAACGCGACCGCGCGTGGCTCGGCAAGATCCGGCCCTGGTGGGGTCACAACGAACACTTTCACGTCCGCCTGAACTGCCCGAAAGGGGAGCGCGGCTGTGAGGATCCCGCGCCTTTGCCCGCAGGAGACGGATGCGCCGAAGCGGTCTGGTGGGTGACCGAAGCATTGGAGCCACCCGACCCGAATGCGCCGAAACCTGTCGCAAAACCGCCACTTCAGGTAGCGGATCTTCCCCCACAGTGCGCGAGCGTGCTGAGTGCCCGTTAAAAAGCCGGCAACGGGCTGCCTGCTCATGGCTCTGTCGCTGCTGACCTGCGTCACCACCGCGAAAGCGGAACGCCAGGTACTGCAGGACGCGACCATCATCTGGCGGGAAGACGGTGTAAAATTCGGCGGATTCTCCGGGCTTGAAATCAGCTCTCAGGGAGAACGACTGACTGCGGTTTCCGACAGGGGCAATTGGATTACAGCGGAACTCCTGCGCGAAAACGGACGACTGACCGGAGCGAAGATGACGGACTTCGGTCCGCTCCTCGCCATTTCCGGAAACAGGGTTGCCGGAAATGACGCGGATGCCGAGGGACTGGCGCTCGGGCCAACCGGGGAATACTTTGTTTCCTACGAGGGTTTCCATCGGGTGCGCCGCCATGCCCTGCTTCAGGGACCGGCGACAAACATTCCATCACCTCCAGCATTTGCACACCTGCAAAACAACTCAGCTCTCGAAGCGCTCGCAGTCGACGCCGCAGGCACGCTCTACGCCATTCCGGAACGCTCCGGCGCGCTGGACCGGCCGTTTACGGTATTCAGATACCGAAACGGCACATGGGACACACAACTCTTGCTGCGGCGGGACGGTAACTTCCTCGTCGTAGGTGCCGATATTGGCCCCGACGGGCGAATTTACGTTCTCGAACGCGATTTCAACATGCTCGGCTTTTTTGCAACCAGGGTCAGAAGCTTCGTCATCGGCGAGTCCAGGCTTCAAGGCGAGCGGACTGAAGTGCTGACACGCATGGGTGAACTGGACAACATGGAAGGAATATCGGTTTGGTCGGACAGTGCGGGACAGTCACGGATCACACTGATATCTGACGACAATTTCCGGTTTCTCCAGCGAACGATGCTGGTTGAATACGTCATCCGCCCCGAATGATGCACTGAAAATGGCGCGATTCGCCGCTGTCGCTCCCCGAAATGTATGGTACGGATGCCCCGGACACCCCACACAAACGTGTAGCAACGGAGTTCAGCCAGTGAACGACCTGACAGAAGCCGGCCGACAGATTGTAACCGACGTCGCAGCCAGGCACGGCGTCAGCCAGGATGCAGTCCTGGTTCTGCTCCGGGCACTTGTTGCAGGCCACGGCAGTCAGGCCCAGTTCAACCACCCGGACCTTGGCGGCATGGGCCAGTGGTCCATGGGAGGAATGACCATGATCGGCGACATGTTCAACAACGGGCTGAAAGCCCGCGTTGATGCCATGTGCGGCGAACTCTCCGGCGCCCTGCAGCGCGACACGGTCTTTACCGCGGCACGGCCTGCGACCGCCTCACAGTCCCAGAGCCAGTCAGGGAGCGGCGGAAGCCTGGCGGCCGGCTCTGGCAGCAGTTTCTTTGTCACCGCAGGCAACGGCCCTGGCACCTGGTGGCCGGACGAACTGGGCCAGGCATCCTCTACCGGCTCACAGAACAGCCTGCGCTACGCGCTGTTCCCGCAAAGCCACAGACTGGCGATCGATGTTGCCGGAAAAGTCACCGTCTATGACACGTTGGATCACCACATTTCCGGCTTCTCGCAGCAGCAGAGCGGCGACCAGTCGCTGACATTCACCAGTCAAAACGGTCTGGTGCGGGTATGGGATCTGCCCGTTGTATCCGACAAGGATGATCTACCCGTGGCGGCAGAAGCACCGTCAAAGTCTGCTCAGGCGGAAGGATCTGAAGCCACCCCGCCTGAATCGAACGAAGCGCTGCGCCCCCGTGACCATGCCACCATACCGACCCCGCACGCGCAACCGGCAACTTCAACTGATGGGCACTCGGAGCGGGATGAAGACGAAATCTTCCGCAAGATCGAACGACTCGCCGACCTGCACATGAAAGAAATCCTGAGCACGGAGGAGTTCCAAACCAAGAAAGCCGAGCTCCTGGCCCGGCTTTGACAAAAGAACCTGCGTTCCTCAACCATCTCTGGATAACGGATGGTCAGTTGAAGGCAAAACCTATTTGATTTTGCCTTCCTTGTATTCAACGTGCTTGCGTGCGACGGGATCGTATTTGTTCACGACCATTTTTTCCGTCATGGTGCGGGAATTCTTCTTTGTGACATAGAAGTGCCCGGTGTCGGCCGTTGAATTCAGCCGGATTTTGATTGTCGTCGGCTTTGCCATGCTGTTCCCTTTCCACGGTTTCCCGCGATACATCCGCAACGGCACCCGATTGGATGCCGACAAATTTCAGAGCGCTGTTCTAACGAACTTCCGGCACCTGTCAAGCGTCAGAGCAACCGGAAATGCGATCCGTCCGCCTCATGTTGGAAATATGGGACTCGCCGCGTGTCGCCGGACGATCGAAGCACCGCCTCCAACTCGGACAGAACCACTCCGGTAATGAACGGCAGATCGAGCCTGCGGGCTGCGTCAATTGCGAACCACTGCAAACTCCGCAGTTCCCCGTCACCGGCATCCGACCATTCCGGATCAATACGGGCGGCATCTGCATAAAAGAATCTGGCATCAAACCGCCGCACCCGACCCGGCGGTGTAACGGCGCGAAAGATCAGACGCAGTGCCGCGAGATCGGGCATAAAACCCTGAACGAACACCCGGCCCCACTCGGCCAACTGTGATGGATCGTCACCTGCGCCGGCAGGACGTCCGAGCACCAGACCAGCCTCCTCGCGTAACTCGCGAATCGCCGTAAAGGGAAGCGCCCTTGCAGTTTCCGGAGAAGATGCCTGTAACAGGTTCTGTGCCGTCCTGGTCTCAAGTTGCCACTCCCCCTGAGGGGCCATGTCGATGGCATCGATGGCGCCGCCAGGAAAAACGAACTTGTCCGGCATGAATACCGCCTTCGATCCCCGTTGACCCATAAGCACCTCGGGAGCGGGCGTATCGAAACGCACGAGGATTACGGTCGCAGCATCCCGTATCGCCGGTTTGGTTGCGGTCAGGGCCGCAAAACCGGGCTCAGGCCGCGACCTGGTCATCCAGACCAAAACCGTGCATCCGCTTGGCCCACTGAAAGGCAACGAAAGCGCCCTTGATCCGCGGCAGGAGATAAAGCGACAGGGCAACAAACACCACCGAAAACCCCAGCGCCATCTGCCACCCCTCAGGCCGAAAAATCTCAAAGACCAGCAGCATCAGCGGTGCCATCACATGGCCCGTGATCAGAATCGTCGCCCAGGCCGGGCCGTCATCGGCCCGATGATGGTGCAGTTCGGTTCCGCAGGCCGGGCAGCAGTCCCGCACCTGCAGATAACCGTCCATCATCGGCGCATTGCCGCAACTGGGGCAGACCCTCTTCCAGCCACGAAAAAGGGCGCTGCGCGTATCACGTTCCTCAGGTCCTGCATTGCGCGCGGTCTGCATGTTTTGTCTCCGATCAAACCTAAGGCATTCTATTTCACTTTGGCAGGATGCGCCAGTCGGCGGATGTCTCCCGTTTTCGTGAACTTCAGCCGGCGACGGAAATCGCCAGACCGTCCGTACAACCCCGCAACCGGACGGAAATTGCGCCGGCAAAAACTGGAGATGACACGATGAAGACGATGACACGCATTACCGCACTCACAACGCTGATCCTGGCAACAGGGTTTGCCGGAATGGCGGCTGCAGATCGGGGCGGAATGCCGGGCCGGGGAATGGAAATCGACTTTTCAGCCCTTGATACAAATTCCGATGACATGCTCAACCGTACAGAACTGACCGCCCAGGCCACCGAACGCCTGACCGTCATCGACCTTGACGGTGACGGTGTTCTGACCCGCGTGGAACTCGCCGCCAGTTTTCCCAATCGCGGAGGACCACTGACAAATCTGTTTGGTCCCGACCGTTCCGAGCGCATGGCCGACCGCATTCTGGCCATGCACGGCGCGACCGAAAGTGGACAGGTGTCGGTAGGCGATCTCGTTACACTCAGGGTCAACGCCCTGTTTGCCCGTGCCGACGAAAATGCCGACGGCCTGATTTCGGCGACGGAACTCGAACAAATGTCAACGTTCCGGGGGAACGGGCAAAGAAGGGAGCATGGTCGTGGCCACGACCGTGATCACGCGCGGATGGAAGGACACGGATGGAAGGCCAGAGGCAACGGTGGACCGGAAATGTCGCCTCCGACGGACGCGACCCCCGAGTGACAGGCTTGTGTGCCCCGGTTATCCGGGGCACACGTCCTTGCAGTCAAGTGACGACGGCAACAGGTCAAACCCGAAAACCGCGCATGATCGAAGCAGACGCCCATACGCGCTCCCGGTCAGATACCGACCTGCTCGAGAGCTATGCCGCCGGCGATCAGTCGGCGGCCCGTGCTCTGACAGCCAGGCTGGTACCCGGAATACACGCCCTCGCCTGGAGGATGCTGAACGACCATGCGGAGGCCGAGGACGTAACCCAGGAAGCGATGCTGCGACTGTGGCGGATTGCGCCGAACTGGTCCGACAGGGGAGCGCAGGTCAGCACGTGGCTCTACCGTGTTGCCACCAATCTCTGTATCGACCGGCTGAGAAAACGCGGGCGCAACGTCGCCACCGAGGAAGTCCCGGAACTGCCGGACGGGGTCCCGGAGGTGGTGGCGAAGATGGAGGCAGATGAAAGGGCCAGGGCACTGAAAGACGCTCTGACGGACCTGCCCGAGCGTCAGCGGACCGCGATCATTCTGCGCCACTTTGAGGACCGTACAAATCCGGAGATTGCAGAAATACTTGATGCCAGCGTTGAAGCGGTGGAAAGCCTCCTGTCAAGGGCACGGCGAACGCTTGCATCCCGCCTGGCACCACTGCGGCCGGTGTCAGGACTTGTGGAAGGAGCCGACTGAAATGGAGATCGTATCATGACGGATGACCCAAAGAACCGGGAAGATGACGATCTGGAAGCATTCTTTGCTGCGGCCCGGGCCGACACTCCTCCCCTCGACATCCGCCTGGTAAACGCCGTCCTCGCAGACGCTGCCGAACAGACCGCATTGCGCATCCCGCGCACCGACACTTCCCGAACACGCGAAAGCCGTTTTTCCGTGCGGACGGTTTTTGCTGCATTCGGGGGTTGGCCGACGGCCGCGGCGCTCACACTCTGCGGAATGATCGGCTTCATTGCCGGAATCTCCGGCGGCGGGGATATCGCCCAGTCATACTACTGGGGTGAAACCGCATCCGTCGACAGTGCGCCGGACGCGCTGCTCGATTTTATTGACACATCCCTGGCGGAAGGCTGATCCCGTGACACCGAACTCCATACCGCGGCCCGGACTGCTCCGCTGGACGCTGATCGTATCGCTGGGACTGAACATTGCCGTTCTGGGACTCGTCATCGGCGCCATCCTGATTGGCCCGCCGGATCACCGCGACAGCTTTGCACCCGGTCTGACCAATTTCAGAGCAATTCCTGAACCTTACCGCTCAAACCTCAGCAGTGAGATGCGCCGGGGACGTCACGACTGGTCCGCGCGCAGAGACGCCCTTCGGGAACAGCGCGAGGCCCTCGCAGCCACTCTTACCGCGGAACCCTTCGAGATTGAGTCATTCGCGGCAGTGCTCGATCAGGAACGCGCTTTGGTGGCGGACATCTCACGCCGCGGCAGCGAACTGTTGTTGGAACAGGTGAGAATGATGAGCGCCGGTGACCGTGCGGCCTTTGCGGAGCTTGCGGCGCGCTGGCAGCCGAAATTGCTGGCCCATGCCTATCGGCTGATCGGCGATGGCGAGGCCGCGCGCGACATTGTGCAGGATGGCTGGGCGGATATTGCGAAGGGGTTGGCGCGCCTTGACGATGCGCGCGCCTTTCCGGCCTGGGCTTACCGCATCGTGACGCGGCGGGCGGCGGACGCCATTCGAAGAC
>JAUIHM010000077.1 GCA_030432315.1 Alphaproteobacteria bacterium
CCGTTCTCGAAGAACCGCAATGGCATGGTTCAGGGCGAGGGAGCCGCGGTGTTCGTGTTCGAGGACATGGAACACGCGCAGGCGAGGGGAGCGACGATTCTCGCCGAGGTGGTCGGCTTTGCCATGACCTCCGATGCTTCGGATATCGTGACACCGAACAAACTCGGAGCCGTTCGTGCCATGAACGGTGCGCTGCGGGATGCAGGGATCGGGCCTGAGCAGGTCGGTTACATCAACGCCCATGGCACCGGAACCGCGGCCAACGACCGGACGGAATGTGCGGCGGTTCGGGACGTGTTTGGCGCCCATGCGGACGAACTGCTGATTTCGTCGACAAAATCGATGCACGGGCATCTGATTGGCGGGACCGGAGCGGTCGAACTTCTCGCCTGTATCATGGCGCTGCGCGACGGGGTCGTTGCCCCGACGATCAATCATGAACAGAACGATCCGGAGTGTGACCTGGATGTTGTTCCCAACACGGCGCGGGAGCGCCGGGTCGAGGTGGCGATGAGCAATGCGTTTGCGTTTGGCGGGCTGAACGCGGTTCTGGTTCTGAAGGCGGCCAGCCCGGCCTGACCGGTTATTCCGCCGGACGCGCCGCGGCGTTGAATGCGGCGGTAAATCCCTTGAGGGAAATGTCGAGCGTGATCGGCTGCGTCGGCGCGGCGATGGAAAACACCGTCAGTTTCGCTTTCGATCCGCGCTTCATCTCATCGACCGAACCCTGATCGAAGGCGAGGCGGCCGAAACATCCGGCCTGATCGCACCAGGAGAAGGGAAAGCGGCGCATCTCGCCGGAATCGACCTGGAGTACGAGGCCGGAGGTAAGAAGCGTGCCGAGCGGGGTAAGGATCGTCACGCCGGCCTTGGCGTCGCCTTCGTTGTCGATGCGGATCACGCTGATCTCAGCGACGGGATTGTCCTGGGCGTCGCGGGCGAGCTGGTAAAGGAAGCAGTCGATCCGGTTCGAGGCACAGCGGACTTCCCAGTCATCGAACGTATCGCGCACCTGAATCATTTCTTCGGCGGCGGCGGGGTCGCCGGCGGATACGGCCGGTGTTTCCGACGTGGCAGGTTCCGTCTGCTCCGCCGGGGTGGAGGCCGGGGTCTCTGCCGGTTCCGGCGTCGTTCCGGCGTCCTGTGCGACTGACGCGGCCGCCAGTCCCGCGCTCATGGAAAGCGCCAAAATCAAAGTCCGTGCTGTGGCATGCATCTGCTCGGTTCCCGTTTGTTCTTGAGGTAGGTTACGGCGAAATGTCACCCTCCAGCCCTGCTGTCAACTGGCGCGTAATGCAGTCGGCCGGAAGCACCGGAATCGAAAAAGGGTGCCCGAAGACACCCTTTTTCCCGCTTATGCGACTTTCCCTGTCGGACTGGCCGAGCTTTATGCCGGGAGGCTACGTCAGATGATTCTACACGTCAAGTGCCGCTCGCAAGTCCCTTCAAACAATTGATATTGAGACCGAAGGTCTGTTTGCAGTTGCACACCTGAACTGTGCAGATGCAAAAAAAGAGCCGGTGAATTCACCGGCTCCAGTTCAACAGGGAGGAAGTCTGCGTTCCGAAAACGCGTCTCCGGTACGCATTGGCAGTATGCCTCACAATGGTTAACATATCCGTCAACGATGCTTAACTGGATGTGACCCATGACGAACGACCGGATCTTTGTCGGAGGCGGTGGCGAAGGCTACGCAGAACCGCGTGAACTTCTGCTGCGGTACGGCAACAGGCACGGGTTGATCACGGGTGCTACCGGGACCGGTAAAACCGTAACTTTGCAGATACTTGCAGAAGCCTTTTCGAGGGCGGGCGTGCCTGTTGTGGTGCAGGACGTCAAGGGGGATCTGTCCGGTCTGGCAATGGCCGCGACACCGGATCCGAAACTCGACGCGGCGCTGACGTCGCGGGCGGAGAAAATTGGCGCGCCGACATATGCCTACCGCAGCTTTCCTGCAGTCTTCTGGGATCTGTTCGGTGAATCAGGTCATCCGGTGCGCACGACCGTAAGTGAAATCGGGCCGCTGCTGCTTTCGGGGATGCTGGATCTGTCGGAAGCGCAGGAGGGGGTGCTCAACATCGCCTTTCGCGTTGCGGACGAACAGGGTCTGGCGCTGCTGGATCTGAAGGATCTGCAGGCGATGCTGGTTTGGCTTGGCGAAAATGCCGCTGAAGTCGGCCGGACATACGGCAATGTGGCATCCTCTTCGGTCGGAGCGATTCAGCGAAAGCTGCTGGTGCTGGAAAATCAGGGTGCGGCCGGGTTTCTCGGCGAGCCGCATCTGAAACTGGCCGACCTGATGGCCCAGGACGGTGGCGAGGGACGGATCAACGTTCTGATGTCCGACCGGCTGATGCAGTCGCCCCGGGTCTATGCGATGTTTCTGCTCTGGCTGCTGTCGGAACTGTTTGAGGAACTGCCGGAGGTCGGCGATCCCGACAAACCGGTTCTGGTGTTCTTTTTCGACGAGGCCCATCTTCTGTTCAGGAATGCGCCGAAGGCTTTGCTGGAAAAGGTGGTTCAGGTCGTCAGGCTGATCCGGTCCAAGGGGGTGGGCGTGTACTTTATCACGCAGAATCCCGATGACGTTCCGGGCGACGTGCTTGCACAGTTGGGCAACCGCATCCAGCACGCGTTGCGTGCGTTTACACCCAGGGACAAAAAGGCGCTCAAGCTGGCGGCTGAAACGTTTCGACCCAATCCTGCTTTCGATACCGAAACGGCGATTCAGGAGGTTGGCACGGGAGAGGCAGTGGTTTCGCTTCTCGAAGCAAAGGGTGTTCCGGCGATGGTCTCGCGCACGCTGATCCGCCCGCCGGAATCGCGGATGGGGCCGCTCAGTGCCGAAGAACGGGCGGGAGTGATCGGTCGGTCTCCGGTTGCCGGGATCTACGACACCGCGCTCGACCGGGAATCGGCCAGCGAGATTCTGGCGCAAAGGTCAGACAAGGCCGCGGAGGACTCGCTGCTTGCCGAGCGCATGCTTGAGGAGGCCGCTCGGGAGCGGGAGCACACGCACGCGCGGCGCTACGAGCCGCCCGGACCTGCACGGGCTCCGGCCGGAAACCGGTCCCGGAGTGGCGGTTCGCTCGGTGAGGATCTGGCACGGACTGTCGTGAAGCAGCTCAATTCGCGCCAGGGGCAAAAACTCGTAAGGGGAATATTGGGATCGCTGTTCCGGGGGCGGTAGGCCCGCCCTCCCTGCGCCGTGCGGAACCCGCTACTGCGCCAGTTTTCTGACTCTGAGACGTGTCAGCCTGTTGTTGTGCCGCTCGAGAACCTCGAACCGGAAGCCGTGGAAGCTGAAGATCTGGCCGGCATTCGGGATTGTCTGCGCTTCGTGTATGACCAGGCCGGCAACAGTGTTCGCCTCCTCGTCCGGCAGATTCCAGTCGCAGGCCCGGTTGAGGTCGCGGATTGTCACCACGCCTTCGACTTCCACCACGTCGTCCTTCAGGGTTTCGATGCCGCTCGGCTTATCGGTGTCGTGTTCGTCGGCAATCTCGCCGACGATTTCCTCGATGATGTCCTCGAGCGTTATCAGGCCCTGAAGGGCACCGTATTCGTCCACGACCAGGGCGAAATGCGCACGCCGACGCAGAAACTCACGCATCTGCTCATCGAGTTTCGTGGTTTCCGGAACAAAATACGGTTCCATCGCCACATTCATCACCTCAAAGCCGCTGAAGTCGCCGACATCCTTGCCGGTGCGCTGGAAGAGGTCGTGGACTGCCCGGGACATGTCCTTTGCGTGGATTATGCCGACGATGTTTTCCGTGTCGCCGCGATAGAGCGGAATACGGGTGTGCGGGGATTTGAGCGCCAGATCGAAGATTTCCGACGGCGGCAGGTCCGCGTCGATCATCTCGATGTCGCGCCGGTGCAGCATGACCTCGTCCACCTGGCGCTGCCCGAGATCGAGCGCCCCGAGCAGCCGGTCGCGGTCGTCCTTTTCCACCGTGCCTTCCGAGTGGTGCAGGGCAATCGCGCCCGCGATCTCCTCCTGGGCAGCAAGGAAGTTCGCCTCCGGGTCGGTAGTGACGCCAAACAGGCCGAGGATCAGCCGGACGAGGGCACGGACCGAGTTGACCACAGGTGACAGCAGGATCACCGTAAACCGGATCGGCCGGGACACCTGGCTCGCCATGCCTTCGGCATTGGTGATCGCGTAGGTCTTCGGCAGAACTTCGGAGAATACGAGAACGAGAGCGGTCATCACCAGCGTCGCTACAGCCACCGCGCTGTCGCCGAGCAGAACGGTGAAAAACATCGTAGCCAGCGATGTGGCGAGGATGTTGACGAGGTTGTTTCCCAGCAGGATGGCGCCGATCAGACGCTCCTTGTCCTCGGTCAGTTTGAGGGCGAACTCCGCACCGCGATTGCCTTTTTCGCTCATGGAATGCAGCTTGCCGCGGCTGGCAGTGGTGAGGGCGGTTTCGGATCCCGAGAATATTGCCGACAGTACCAGCAGAATGATGATCGCTGCACCCGTCCCCCAGATGGCCAGCATTGGCAGCGTGTCGACGGTCGTGTCCATTGTTCAGAGTTCCTTGTCAAAGCTCCGTCGGGAGCCCTGTTGGTGGTGCGCCCGCGCGCGTCGGCAGTCAGTCCCGGTGTTCGGCCAGTGGATGCCTGTCGAAAACCAGGTCCTTCATCCGGGATTCGAGCACATGGGTATAGATTTCCGTTGTGGCAATGCTCGCGTGTCCCAGCAGAGTCTGAATAACACGCAGATCGGCCCCGTTGGCAAGCAGGTGCGTGGCGAAGGCGTGGCGCAGCGTGTGCGGCGAGACGGCTGCCGGGTCGAGGCCCGCCGCTGCGGTGATTTCCTTGGTCAGCAGAAAGAATCTCTCGCGGGTCATGTGCCTGTGTTTGCCGCGCGAGGGGAAGAGAAACCCGGACTGGGCACGACCGTTCTTCCTGGCCGCTTCCTGGTCCGCATCGCGATGCCGGAGCCACTCCTGCAGCGCGCTCCGTGCCGGTGTCGAAAGCGGGACCATGCGTTCGCGTCCGCCCTTGCCGCGTACAAGTATCATCCGCGGGTCGCCCCGTACCGCGGAAACGGGCAGGGAAACCAGTTCGGTTACCCTCAGTCCAGTGGCGTAGAGAAGCTGATAGAGGCAGATGTTTCTGGCCCGTTCGGCATCGGTTCTGCCGGTTGTCGCCGCGGCGTCGAGAAGCGCGTCGACGTCATGCTCGCTCAGGCTCCCGGGAAGATGCCTGTGGCGTTTCGGTCCCTTGATCAGGGCCGCGGGATCGTCGGTCCGCCAGCCTTCGAGAAATGCGAAACGGTAAAGCTGCCGGATTGCCGAAAGTCTGCGGGCGCGGGTTGTCTGCGCCATGCCCTGATCTGCCTGGTCGATCAGATAGGCCTCGATGTCTGAGCGCCCGGCCTGCTCGAGTCCGGTACTGCGCTTCGCGAGAAACGCTTCGAAATCTGCGAGGTCGCGGGCGTAGGACAGAACGGTATTGCGCGCTGCGTCGCGCTCTGCCTGGATTGCCTCCAGAAACCGGGCGATCCAGTTCCGGGCCATGGTCAGAACTGCTGCCCCCCGGAAAGAAGGACCTCCAGGGCAATCCTGCGCGCGGCGGTCTCCTGTCCGGCCTGAACAAGTGTGAAGAGTGCCGCGGCGGTGGCGGCCGGTGCACCGTCCGGCCCATCCGAAAGCATTTCGAGGGCAGTCAGCAGCGCCTTGCCCTGTTCCCCGCGTTTCAGCAGATCCAGTTGTGATTCGCCCATTGATCCGGTCGCAGGAGGGGGGTCGGAAAACGCTCCAAGGACCGAAGCGAGCATGGCGTTGTCGATGGTCGGGGATGCCGTACCCACGCCGGCGATTGTCAGCAGCGCCTGCTGCCGGTCATCCTGCGGTGTTTGCATCAGGGTGGCCGCATCCCCGGGCATACCTGCCAGAAGCAACAAATCGAACGCCGTTTCGGTTGCCTCCGGATCGAGGACCGTGCCGTCGATCTGAGACCAGCGGGCACCGAAATCCTTTGCGAACGCGGTGCGAAGTCCGCGGGCGGTCATCAGCATGTCTGCCCGGAGAACCGCGGCAGATAGATCGGCAGCGTCCTGGGTGAACATGGCATCGTCAAGTTCCTGAACGGCCGAGGCCCGGTCCCAAGGTCCGCCAGACGCCGAGGGTGTTCCGGAACGGTAGGCGTCGAACAGCACAGTTTCGGGAAGGGATCCCGCCTTGACGAGCCGTTCCGCCGCTTCGATGCGGGTTCGCATTGGGGCGTGTTCGCTCAGGTCGTGATGCAGGAATGCGAGCGGAAGGTTTGTCCGCGGACGCGACAGCCCGACCGATTCACGGATCAGATAGTTCAGGGGGGTCAAAGGCTCTTCGACCGGCGGTTCCTCGACGCCTTCAAAAAGCTCGGGGTCGAGAAATCTTGCCAGAAGCGCTTCCTGGCGGGGATCGATCGACCCGACCTCGCGGCCCAGCGTAAGGGTGATCTCCGCTGCGTTCCAGTCGCCGGCGCGGGCGAGACAGAAAACCCTGGTTGGCAGGGTTGGGGACAGCGCCGGATTGCGCTTCAGGGCGTCGCAGGGAGCGTCGGCAGTGTCGGTCAGCAAGGCTGTATCAAACCAGCGGCGAAACAGATTCGGCGTATCGGGACCCGCCAGTTCTAGCAGGGCCTCCGCTTCTTCCAGCGCCCCCATTGCCAGAAGCTTGTCGACCCGTGCCAGCAGAATGGCGGATGTGCCGTCGCCACCTTCTGGCGGTGTGCTCTGTGCGAGCAGAATGCGCCGGAACAGGTCCAGGCCGGAGGAGGTACCGGAAGTGGAATGCGTGAGGATCAGGTCCCTGACCTCATCATAGGGGGTTGGACCCCAGAGCTGGGGACTGAAACCGGTAACATCCGACGGAAGGACGCCGACCGCGTCCTGACTGCTGCCTTCGAGCAGTGTCGTGGTCACGGGCTCTATGCCAAATCCGGAAGGCTGCGGGAGCGGGAGCGTGGAACCGGCACTGCTGTCGACGCTCTCGGAGAGCCAGGGAATGGCGGATTGAGGTTGCTGCGCCAGAACTTCGGCGGACGCGGCAGTGGCGGCGGCGACGCAGGCCGCACCAAGAAGAAACCGCCCCGCGCGGGGTGTTACATCGCTTCGACGGGCTGGGACACCAACGCCACCGGAGCCGGCAGGTCCGTGAACACCGCCAGACCGAGCAGCGTAACTGCGCCTGCGATAACGAGAAAAAAAATCGCCCGAATAAGGTAACGCATGTTGATCCGCTCTGCCTTTGCGGCTTGACCGCCGCTTTATGAACTGTTCAATCACGATAAATGGCCGCAACCAACTTAACATTACGTGTACAAACTGCACGTCCCCAGATAATTTATGGCATGAACGTGCAACCGGAATCCAGCCCCCTGCAGTCTTATCCCAAACGCACCATCGTCCTGGTGGGAATGATGGGTGCAGGCAAAACAAGTGTCGGGAAAAAGGTTGCAGCGATGCTTGGCCTGCCGTTTCTCGATTCGGATGTCGAAATCCAGACCGCTGCCGGCATGTCCATCTCCGAGATATTTGCAAGTCTGGGTGAACCGGCCTTTCGGGACGGGGAGCGCAAAGTCATCGCACGGCTGCTGGCCGGACCGCCCTGTGTTCTGGCAACCGGCGGCGGGGCGTTCATCGCCGAAGAGACACGCCGGGAAATCCTGAAAAACGCCCTGTCAGTCTGGATCCGTGCCGAGGTGGATGTTCTGTGGGAACGGGTGCGCGGGCGACCCGGGCGTCCGCTACTCGCCCAGCCGAACCCCAAAAAGGTGTTGAGCGAACTCAGCCGCGTGCGTGCACCGTTCTATGCCGAAGCTGACGTGATTGTCGACAGCGTGCGGGGAATGTCCCACGAAGCGATGGCGGAGAAAATCATCCAGGCCATCAGCGAGCATGAAAACTCACCGGTCGAAGCAAGGTCCGCGGTACAGGGAAAGTGACGGAATTGGAAACTGTTGATGTCGCTCTGGGAAGCCGGTCGTACCGGATCAGTATCGGTTCGGGACTTCTGGCAACGGCGGGGGCCGGGATTCGCCCGCTGCTGCGGAATCCAAGGGTTGCCATTGTTACGGAAAGCAAGGTTGCGGGACTGCATCTGGATGCGTTCACTGCCGGGCTCGCACAGGCCGGGATCTCACATGAGGCGCTGATTCTGGAACCCGGTGAGGCGACCAAGTCATGGGAAGGCCTTGAGACCGCTGTCGAGTGGCTGTTGCAGGCCAAGGTTTCAAGGGACGATTACGTGGTGGCGTTCGGCGGCGGCGTGATCGGCGATCTGGCCGGGTTTGCCGCCGCGGTTCTGCGCCGTGGTGTCCGTTTCATTCAGGTTCCGACGACGCTTCTGGCGCAGGTCGACAGTTCGGTCGGTGGAAAGACCGGGATCAACTCGGTTCGCGGCAAGAACCTCATCGGAGCGTTTCATCAGCCGGAACTGGTGATTGCCGATGTCGACCTGCTGGCCTCATTGGACCGGCGGGACTACCTCGCCGGCTATGCCGAAGTTGCCAAATACGGACTTCTGGGCGATGCCGCGTTTTTCGACTGGCTGGAAAGCAATGCCGCCGCGGCTGCGTCGGGCGATGTTGCGGCGCGGATTCACTGCGTGCGCCGTTCGTGTGAAATGAAGGCGGCGATCGTTGCACGGGATGAAACCGAGCAGGGCGAGCGTGCGCTGCTCAATCTAGGTCACACGTTCGGTCATGCGCTTGAGGCCGCGACCGGCTATTCGAACCGGCTTCTGCACGGGGAAGGGGTCTCGATCGGCTGTCTGCTGGCGTTTCAGGCCAGTTCGGCCCTCGGATTCTGCTCACAGGAACTTCCCAGCCGGGTTGCGGAACATTTTGCGGGTATGGGCATGAAATCGTCACTGAGGGACATCGACGGGCCGTTGCCGGATGCCGACGGACTGCTGGAACTGATGTCCCAGGACAAAAAGGTGCGTGACGGAAAACCGGCCTTCATCCTTGCCCGTGACATTGGCGATACATTTGTTGCCCGTGACGTCGACATGAGCGTGATCCGAAGTGTTCTTCAGGATGCACTCGCGGCCCGATCCGTCTGACTTTGCGATGTTTATGACGTATCAAGCTTTGATCTGATCCAGCCAGCTGAGGTTCACCCGGAGATGTCTGACCTGCCCATGGATGTTGACCGGACAGGTTCTGGACTGCGCTGCATCCTGCGCGGTGATCTCTCCATCTCCACCCTGACGGACCGCCGTGCCGACCTTGCCGCCGGGTTGCAGAACGAAGACGTAGTCTGCGACATCTCCGGGGTTTCCCGCCTCGATACGGCCGGGGCGTGGATGCTGATCGACCTCAAGCGGAGACTTGGAACGGCGGGACATGAATTTCAGGTCACCGGAGGATCAGACGGGCAAATTGCACTGCTCGAAGCGGTGGAACGGAACTGGCCGGCAAAGATCGAGTCCGACAGTGCCGGACAGGCCTTCTCCAGCCAGCTTCACGACCTCGGCAAGACGGTGGTCGGAGCGGCTGCTTCGGGTCTGGAGGTGTTGAGCCTCTCGGGGGAGGTGTTGCTGGCTGGGCTTCGCTGCCTCATCCGACCGTTGCGGTTGCGCTGGACGTCGCTGGTCTACCACATGCAGGATGCAGGGTTGAATGCCGTACCGATCGTGGTGCTCATGGCGTTCCTGATCGGCATTGTGCTGGCGTTCCAGGGGGCTTCGCAGCTCCGGCAGTTCGGCGCCGAAATATTTGTCGTGGACCTGATCGCCGTTTCAATCCTGCGCGAACTTGGCATCCTTCTGACGGCGATCATTGTCGCCGGCCGCTCTAGTTCGGCGATGACCGCATCGATCGGCTCGATGAAGATGCGCGAAGAAATCGATGCCATGCGCACCCTCGGGCTCGATCCGGTGGAGGTGCTGGTATTGCCCCGTGTTCTGGCGCTGTTCATGACGCTGCCGGTGCTCGGCTTCATCGCCGACATGGCGGGACTGATCGGAGGCGGCCTGATGGCCTGGATTGATCTGGGCATTTCGCCAAGCCTGTTCATGGCGCGGGTCAATTCGTCGGTGGACGGCTGGCAGTTTGCCATTGGCATCATCAAGGCACCATTCTTCGCCGTTACCATTGGCATCGTCGGATGCTATATGGGGCTCAAGGTTGAGGGAAACGCGGAATCCCTCGGAAAACTCACGTCAAAATCCGTGGTCGTGTCGATCTTTCTGGTGATTGTCATTGACGCCGTGTTTTCGATCTTCTTTTCCGCCCTCGGGGTCTGACGATGACTGAACGGGAAGCTGTCATTAAGGTGCGCGGCCTGGAAACCAGGTTTGGATCCAACGTCGTTCACGAGGGGCTGGATCTGGATGTTTTTCGTGGGGAGATTCTCGGCATCGTTGGCGGCTCAGGGACTGGAAAATCGGTGCTGCTGCGGATGATTGTCGGCCTGTTGAGGCCGTTTGCGGGCCGGATAAGCGTTTTCGGAGTCGATATGCTCGGCGCATCCGACGATGAGAGGCTCCCGGTCGAACGGCGATGGGGCGTCATGTTTCAGGACGGAGCGCTGTTTTCCTCGCTGACGGTGCAGCAGAATGTCGAGGCGCCAATGCGCGAGCAGTTGCAGTTGGCCCCTTCGGTGCGTGTCAGTCTGGCACGGCTCAAGGTGGCGCTCGCAGGTCTGCCGGAAGACGCCAACCCGAAATTCCCCTCAGAACTCTCCGGCGGAATGCGCAAGCGCGCAGGACTGGCGCGGGCGCTTTCGCTCGACCCGGAGATTGTGTTCCTGGATGAACCGACTGCCGGTCTTGATCCGATAGGGGCGGCCGCTTTTGACAGGCTGATCCGGCAGCTGACGGATTCGCTCGGTCTGACCGTTTTCATGGTGACGCACGATCTAGACAGTCTGCATGCAATCTGTGACCGGGTTGCCGTTCTGGCGGAAAAGAAGGTGCTGGTTACCGGCACGATGCAGGAAATGCTTGACGTGGATCACCCGTGGGTCCGTGAGTACTTTCACGGACCGCGCGCCCGCGCAGCACTTGCAGCGCCCTGACTGGAGGAACAGTGGAAACCCGAGCAAATTATGTTCTGATCGGTGCGTTTACGCTGACCGCCATCGTGGCGGGTCTGATATTTTTCGTGTGGCTTGCGAAAGTGAGGATCGACCGTCAGTTCGATTACTATGACGTGCTTTTTACCGATGTCTCTGGCCTGAGTGAGGCCGCAGAGGTTCGTCTTAACGGCCTGCCGGTCGGGCGGGTCATCAGGATGGGGCTCTACCGTCCCAACCCGTCGCTGGTGCGGGTGGAAATCGAGGTGGCTGACGGCACTCCGGTCCGCGCGGATACCGTGGCCAAGCTGCAGTCCCAGGGGGTTACCGGCGTTTCCTATGTCTCGCTCTCCGGCGGAGCCGCGTCATCGGAACCCCTGGCGCCGCCGGAGGGAGGCGGTCTTCCTACCATCCGCGCCGAAAGGTCGATCGTGCAGCAGATCACCGACGACGCTCCGGATATCCTCTCCGAGGCTCTGAAGCTGCTCAGGAACATGCAGTCTTTCGCCGGGCCCGAAAACCAGCGGCGCGTCTCCGGAATCCTGGAGAATGCGGAGACGGCATCCGGAAAACTTGAGACCGCGCTGAACGATTTCTCGGACATCTCGAATTCGGTAGCCAAGGCAGCGGACGAGGTTTCGCAGTTCACCGGGCAGATCAAGCCGATGACCGATGCTCTGCTGCGAACTCTCGACAGCGCCGACAAGGCCCTTGTCTCCGCCGGCACCGCATTCGATCAGGCGGACGTAACCCTGAAGTCTGCAGATACGGCGGTCATCTCGGCGGGAACGGCCATTTCCGGTGCTGAAACGCTGATTACGGCCGACATTCCCGCCATACTCAGTGAGGTCCAAGGTGCGGTGACGGATCTGCGCGCCGCGGTTGAGGGCATCGGTGCCGATGCGCAGGGAACGCTTTCCGAATTCAGGACCGCTGCGGTCAGCGTGAATGCCAGGGTGAACCAGTTGGAGAGCACCATCAACAGTTTTGATGATCTGATTGCCGATGCGGAAGGTACCTTTGAATCCGTCGAAACCGCTTCCGACAGTTTCGACAGGCTTGTCGAAGGCGAGGGTGCGGACCTGATTGCCGACATGCGCCGGGTGCTGGACAACGTGGATGCAGCGGTCACGACGATCAACACGACGGCGACCGCGGATCTTCCGGCGGTGGTGGCCGATGTCAGGGACGCGGTCGCGACCGTGCGGCGTGTCGTGGATCAGGTCGGAAGCGACGTCACGACGTTTACCGGTCAGGTCAGCCCAATGACCGAGGCAGCGGGCCAAACACTGGCGGCGGCGACCGAAACATTCCACCGCTCCAACACGACACTCGAAGTGCTGGACCGGACCCTGGTAGCGGCGGAGAGCATGCTCAAAACGGCCGAGGTGACGTTCGGGGCGGCGACGGTGGTGATTGACCGGGACGTGGAACCGACAGCCGCGGAAATCCGCATGGCAGCGGAGTCGGTAAATGCCGCGGTTCAGGACGTTACCGAAGACCTGCCACGGATCTCCGCCGACATCCTCGATATGGTCGCCCGGGCAAACGATGTCGTCAGCCGGATCGACCGGGCGGTCGCGGCAGCGGCCCCGCCGGTCGAGAACTTTGCCGCGACCGGGCTGCCCGAAATCACCGACCTTACCCGTGAGGCACGGGCGCTGGTTGCCCGGCTCGACCGGGTCGCCAAGCGCCTTGAACGGGACCCGACGCGGTTCCTGCTCGGTGGCCAGACGCCCGATTACAGGAGATGATGCCCATGCCGACGGTCGGTTCAAGACGATGGTTCTCGGCTGCCGCGCTTCTGGCGGCGGCTCTTACGGGTCTTGCCGGGTGCGGGACGCTGTCAACGCTCGATTCCGCGTCGCGGGTTCTCGACACATACGAGTTGACGCCGCTGTCGCTCAGTGGAGGAAGCGCGGGGCGGGGCCCGGTGCTTTATGTCGCGGAGCCCACCGGCTCGGCAGCGCTGCAAAGCGACAGGATTGTCGTGAAGCCGTCATCGGTTCAGGTCGCGCTTCTGCCTGATGCCCGCTGGGTGGAACCTACACCGGTGCTGTTTCAGCGTCTGCTGCGCCAATCCCTTGTCAATTCCGGCCGGTTCCGTTTTGTTTCATCCAGTGCAACCGGGCCGATTTCCGAATATGCGGTCGTGCCTGACATTGAAGCTTTTCAGGTGGAAACCGGCGGTGGTGAGGATGTTTCGTATTCCGTATCGGTTCGTATCGGCTTTACCCTGATCCGTGACCTGGATCAGCAGGTTGTGGGCGCGCGGTGGTTCGGCACGTCGGTACCGATTGCCGACGACTCGGCGCTCGCGGTTGTCGGCGGATTTGAGGCCGCCAATCAGGCGGTTCTGAGGCAGGCCGTCGACTGGATCGTCGCCAGTCTTGCCTCGCGCGGCTCATAGGCACGGCGCGCGAACGTCACGCAAAGGGAATCACACCGCGGGCCGCTCGGTGCCCTAGGGAAAATTTTGGAACCGGGCAGATCCTGTAAAGGGACAGGGGGCCCAGCAGGGGAGAGAGAACATGTCAAATCCAAGAACGGTACTGGTGACCGGAGCAAGCCAGGGTATCGGCGCTGCAACCGCGCGCGTCTTTGCCGAAAACGGCGATACGGTCATCATGGCTGCGCGAAACGCAGAAAAGCTGGCAGAGTGCATCGGTTCATTCGGGGACGCGGGCAGGACCTGCGTTTCCGCGCCGTGTGACGTCACCGACCCGGCATCCGTGGCGGCCCTGTTCGAAATGATTTCCGGCCGGGACGGCACGCTTGACGTGGTCTTCAACAATGCCGGCACCAACATTCCGGCGGCGCTGGCCGGGGACATTTCGTTCGATGACTGGCGCAAGGTAATGGCTGTCAATATCGACGGGGCGTTTCTGATTGCCAGCCACGCCTTCAAGCTGATGCAGACCCAGCAGCCGCAGGGAGGCCGCATCATCAACAACGGTTCGATTTCATCCCACGTTCCGCGCTACGGCTCGCTTCCCTATACCGCTTCGAAACATGCGGTTCTGGGGCTGACGAAGTGTCTGTCGATTGACGGCAGGGCTTTCAACATCGCCTGCGGCCAGATCGACATCGGAAATACCGCGTCCGACATGACGAAACGGATGAGCGGCGGCGTTCCCCAGGCGGACGGTACGCTGAAACCGGAACCGACCATGGATGTCAGCAACGTTGCCCATTCGGTGCTGCACATGGCGTCGCTGCCACTCGACGCCAATATTCTTACCCTGACGGTCATGGCCACGACCATGCCCTATGTCGGTCGTGGCTGAGGTCGCTGTCGGACGCTAGACCACCGGTGTGATCAGCGGATTGCCGGCAAAGTGGGCGGCCAGGTTGCGTATCACCAGGTCGCCCATGCCGGTACGGGTCTTTTCGGTCGCCGATCCCTGGTGCGGTGAGAGCACCACATTGTCGAGCGCGTAGAGCGCCTCGGGCACGTTGGGCTCATCTTCGAACACGTCGAGCGCCGCCGCCCCGAGTTCTCCCGACTGCAGCAGTTCAATCAGCGCCGCTTCATCCACCAGCGACCCGCGGCCCATGTTGACGAGACTGCCTTTGGGACCGAGCGCCTGCATCACCTCCCGCGAGACGATGCCGTTGGTCTGGGGGCTGCCGGGGGCGATGGCAACCAGCCAGTCGACATCGCGCGCCATCTCGACCAGGTCGGGATAGTAGGTGTAGGGCTGATAGGCCTGACGTGTGCGACCGTGATAGGACACCCTCATCCGGAAGGCCTGCAGGCGCAGCGCTATTTCCTTGCCGATACGCCCAAGCCCGAGAATTCCCACATGCGCGCCGGTAAGTTCGCCGGTCAGCGGGAAATTTCCGCCTGTCCACCTGCCGGCCCGCACATAGGCGTCGGCCTGCGGGATACGCCGGCAGAGCCCAATCATCATGCCCACCGTCAGCTCCGCCATTGCATCGTTCAGCACGTCGGGTGTGTTGGTGACGCGGATGTTGCGTGCCTTGCAGTCGGCGGTATCGATGGCGTCGTAGCCGACACCGTAGCTCGCGATGATCTCGACGTTCGGCAGGGCGTCAAGCAGATCTGCCGGCGCCCCGTGGTGCCCGCTGGTCGCGATGCCGCGAATATCGGCGCCGACCCGGCCAAGAAACGCGGCCTGGTCGTCCTGCTGCCAAAGGCGATGCACCTGATAGGCGTTTTCCAGCGCTTCTTCCACGTGTGTCATCATCGGCGCAATCTGCAGCAGTTGTGGCTTCACGGTTTTTCTCCCTGTTTCAATTGCCGGTCGCAGTATGTACGACTCTCCGTACGGACCATTTCATGCGTCAATGAACACATTTCGGCAGGAATTGAACAGGGCAAACCGGGCGGTTTTCCCCATGACCGCCCGGGAACATGCGTTCGTTGTCGCGGCAGATGCAGAATGCGTGAGGTACCATGCCGCTCTTTCCATATCACCGGTTCCGGCCCGGTTTCATCGCTCTGCTTCTGCTGACGCTGCTTGCGCTTCCCGGCAGCGCCCTTTCGCAGGAGACGGGGCAGAGACACCTGCTCATTGGAACGAAGGTTGCCCCGCCATTCGCCATGATGACCG
>JAUIHM010000165.1 GCA_030432315.1 Alphaproteobacteria bacterium
CAGAAGGAAGGTGAGGAGTGGGATTTCGGACTGGTGCTGCGGCCGCAGAATTTCGGGCTTGGCATGAAGATTGCGAAACAGGCGCTGGATTTCGCGCGGGAAGATGCCCGCATTCCTTACGTGACCTTCCTGCTGCCACCCTCGCGTCGCAAGCTCGGCGCGCTCGCCCGCCTTGGGGCGCGGTCCATGGGCGAAGTGGACTATGAGGGTGAGCGGTTTCTGAAGTTCCGCCTCGACACCGCCTGAACCGCGCGGCGGCCGTCAGGCCTTCTGCATCTGCTGCGTAAGGCTGATCACGATGAATTCGGCCGGGCGCGTCGGGGCCAGCATCACATCAACGCGGAGCATGCCGTCGAGAATATCCGCGGGCGTCATCGTCTCACCCAGACCGATGCGGACGGAAAAGGCCTGATCCGGCGTCGTTCCCTGAAACGCCCCCTGTTTCCAGAGCGTGGTCAGGAAGTTTTCGAGCATTGCGCGGATGTTGACCCAGGTTTTGGGAGTGTTCGGTTCGAAGACATAGGGGCCCATTGCGACACGCAGGCTTTCGTCGATCATCGACACGGTCCGGCGCACGCTCACGTAGCGCCAGTCCACCGAATTGCTGTCGAGCGTCCGCGCACCCCAGACCAATGTGCCCGTGCCGGCGAAAGACCGGATCGCGTTCACAGACTTGCCGGTGGTGGAGACGTTCAGCCCCTGCTGTTCAGCGTGGGACACTGTCACGACCGGGGCAGCGACCGCCGCGACGGAGACGTTGGCGGGGGCTTTCCAGACGCCCCGCGTCGTATCGACCTGAGTGTAGATGCCCGCCATTGCCGCTCCGGGCGGCAGCGCGTTCAAGATCTGCGCAGCCTTGGCGGTGATGTCGGTGTAAAGCGGGCAAGTCGCCCGCAGCGTCGCATCGGTATCGGCCGGGGGGACTGCGTCCGTGGCGTCGGCGCCGATGGCGTCAAGCGCCGTGGCAGCCGCCGCTGGCAGGGGGGTGACGCTGCCTTTCAAGGCGGAGACGAAGGCATCGCGGCTGTCGTTGGCAATATGGCTGAAGGTGATGGCGGTGGCATCGGTCAGCGTCGTCGTCAGCCAGGGGTAATAGGCGGCACCGTGACTGAGGAACGCGCCGCTGACATCCGCGCGGAATGTATCGACCGGTTGTGCCGTGACCCCGGAGAGAGGAAGGTGACCGTTCCGGATGTCGAGGATCGCGAAGCGATTTCGTTGGGTTGCGCCCGACCAGTGCAACATCGCCCGGTGAACGCGGGCGGAGTCCGCGGCCGACAGGCGGGTGGATTCCGGCACGATGAGAAGCGTCGGTTCCTGCTCTGCCTCAAGTGCCGTGATCCCGGCGATCAGCGTGTCGGCGCCGATCGTACCGGCGTCATAATGGCCGACGGCGACGACATAGGCATTCCGGCCGCCGTTGAGGAAGAAATGCCGGATCGCGGCGTGAAGACAGAAGGCGGGCTCGGTCTGGCTGAGGTAGAGCATGTCGCCGCCAGAGGTGAACTGCGCGACGGGCAGCGGCGTATCGGGCGGGTTATTCGTAATCCGGAACTCCGGCTTCGGCGCTTCGCCGAAGATCGCGGTAAACTCGGCGAAGGAGGTGAGCCGCAGGGGCTGCATCAACCAGTCCTTGCCATTCTCGTCCGCCCGCTCGGTATAGCCGACGAAGGCGGCAATCGCCGTCGGGACGGCCACGACGGAATTTGGAAAGGCGTTGATTTCCTCGATATAGACGCCGGGTGTTTTCATGGTCGGCATGGCGATCTCCTGCCGGGTCCGCTGGGATGATGCGGCCAGTCTAGTTTGCAAATGGCGCGCGGGATACTCCGCACGGTTGGCGTCCTGCTCTTGGATATGAATCCCGTACGATCTGCAAAGTCTTCGGGATGAGCGGGGATGGGCGTGTTGGCGGCCTGGACCTAGCTTTCACCCATGCTCCGGGCCCGCCGCCCGGCCAACCAGAAAGGAGACCTTCCATGCCCATCGGTTTTGTCACCAAGACCATCCATTCCTGGCTCGACTATCCCGTCGCTGCCGCGCTCATGATCCTGCCCTTCGCGCTCGGGTTGGGTGAGAGCAATCCCGCCGCGCTCTGGCTGTCGGTTGCGACCGGCGTTGCGGCGCTGATCCTGACGGTTTTCACCGATCACCAGACCGGGCTGATCCGCATCCTGCCTTACAAGCTGCATATGGCGGTTGATCTGGCCGTCGGGCTGACCTTCCTCGCCGCGCCCTTCCTGTTCGGCTTTGCCGGGCTGGATGCGGCCTTTTACTGGCTGAACGGGCTGGCGGTCGTGACCGTGATCGGTTTGCACAAACCCGAAGCCGGCGCCCGCGCGGCATAAACCTGCTGGCTTTGTCCCGGGCCGGATCAGTCCGCCGGTCCGGGAAACGCGTCAGATATCCTGTTTCGAGAGCCAGTTCACCACGCCCGTGCGGATATTGGTGACACCAGCCTTGCATTCCGCCTCGATCACCTCGCGCAGTTCCTTGAGGTCGATCCGGCGGATCAGATGTTTGACGGGGCCGATGGAGGCGGGCCGCATGGAGAGGGCGCGGAACCCGATGGCGGCGAGGGTCAGAGCCTCGATCGGGCGGCCGGCATCCTCGCCGCAGAACGAAAGCGGGGTCCGGGTTTCGGCGCAGCGGTCGATAATCTGGCAGAGGAAATGCAGGAAACTTGCATTCAGCATGTCATAGCGCCGCCGCACGGTTTCATTCTCGCGGTCGGCGGCGAAGAAGAATTGCTTCAGGTCATTTCCGCCGACCGAAATGAAATCGGCCATCTCGACAACCTCCTTCGGCGCATAGGCGAGCGAGGGGGTTTCCAGCATCGCGCCGATTTC
>JAUIHM010000078.1 GCA_030432315.1 Alphaproteobacteria bacterium
TTCCCGATAACCGTTGCCTTCAGGATGTGTAGAGGCTTCGGCAACCGTGCCTGTCACGAGGGCGGCGCCGCCTGCCACCGTTCCGAGACTGACCGCCGTAAGGAAGGATCGCCGGTCCGTGTCCACGGAGTCATTGTCACCGCGGACCGGATTGCCGCTACCGGAGGTCTTTGGTTGGTCGGTCACTTGCGTCTCCTTCGGTTATGGCCCCCGGTTGGTCGCGCGGCGGTAGTATCTCTCCCGCTCCGTTTCGTCAGGCCATGGTGAATGCCGTGCGTTCGATCTCGCAAAAGGTCTGACCGATCACTCCGACGGGCCGGTAGAACCTGCTCAGGTCGGCGGTCGAGAGGTCACGAAAAAAGTATCCTGCCCAGGAAGAAATGTTCGCATCAAAAAATGCCTTCTGCGTCTGAGTTGTTGCCGGAAGCCCGTAACTGCCGACGATCAGGCCGGCCATCATTTCCATCAGCGAGCCAATATGGTCTTCAGGTTCCTTGACGTCGTTGCGACGGCGTATCCCGAGCCTCCGCATATCTGCACGCAGGTGCGCGAGTGGTTTCTCGTTGAGAAATCCGGTCAGATAGTATGATCCGTAGGGAACGAGTTCACCCCGGCCGAGCCCGATGAACAGCCCATCGTATTCTTCAGAGACAGTCTTTGCGGACATGCTCCGCGCGCAATCCGCCAGCGCGTTGATTTCCGCGCCGATTGGGCTTCGGTCGCCGCTCAGGCCGGCTATTTCCTGCAGGGTCCTGTCGGTCGGACGGACGAGCAGAAGACGCGCGAGAAAGCCATACATGTCGGCGCGCAGGATATCATCCTCTGACAAACCGACAGGTTGTACGCATCCATGCAACGGCGTCTCCCTGGGGCGGTTCGAAACGCCCTCGATAAATTCTTTTGAACAAAATAGAGCATCCAAAACGCATTCTGTCAATTCTACCTTTGTTACGAACGCGTTAGCAGCGGTTTTCCTAGCTAAATTCTCAGTTTAATTGAGTTGGGTTTTCAGGTGGTTGTGATGTGCAATACGACTGAGGGACCGGGCTACTTTTTTCAGATCATTGACGCGCTTCCGCCATCAGGCGTTCATAAATGGCCATGGCAATCGTACGATAGCATCTGGCGTGCACTCCGGTCGGTTCGCTGGCAGCGATTGGGGTGCCGGCGTCGGACGTGGACCGGATGTCCATATGCAGGGGGATTTCACCTAGAAATGGCACGCCAAGCCTGCCGGCCTCGTCCCTTGCGCCGCCGTGCCCAAAAATATCACTGCGGCTGCCACATGTTGGACAGAGGAAATAGCTCATGTTCTCGACGATACCGAGGATTGGGACATCGACCCTGCGAAACATGTTCAGGCCCTTGCGGGCGTCGATCAGCGCAATGTCCTGAGGCGTGGAGACAATAACCGCTCCGGCGAGGGGCACCTGCTGCGCCATCGTGAGTTGAACATCTCCGGTGCCGGGCGGCATGTCGACGATCAGTATGTCGAGATCACCCCATTCGACTTCGCGCAGCATCTGTGTCAGCGCGGAAATGACCATCGGTCCGCGCCAGATCATCGGTGCATCCTCGTCCACGAGAAATCCCATGGACATGACCTTAAGTCCATAACCCATCGGTGGAGTGAGTCGCCCATCGTGTGCCTCCGGACGGGTAGAGACGCCGAGGAGCCGGGGCATGGACGGTCCGTAAATGTCTGCGTCGAGTAGTCCCACCCGGTTGCCGAGGTCCCGCAGCGCCAATGCCAGATTGACGGAGGTGGTGGACTTCCCGACCCCTCCCTTGCCGGAGGCGACCGCGACGATGCTGGCAATCCCGGGAACCGGCGTCGGACCCTTAGGTGCAGCGGAAGCAGCCCTTGCGGCATTATTCAGGTTCGGTGGTGCGGGTGCGACGGGTACCGGCCGGTCCGCAGTGAGAACCGCCGTGACATGGGTAACGCCGTCGATTGCTTCCACGACCTTTTGTGCAGCTGCACGCATCGGTTCGAGTTCGCCGGCGCGGCTCGCGGGCACGGTGATCGAAAACGTGACGTGTCCGCCGTCAATCGTAATGCCGCTGACGAGGCCGAGGGATACGAGGCTTCCGCTGAGGTCCGGGCCCTTGACCCGGCTGAGGCGGTCGAGAACGTCCTTGCGGGTTGGGGGCGACATGTCGAACTCCTGTCCGGAATGGAAGCAGCGGTGTCAAAGCGTCGAACCCAGAACCACCAGCAGGGCCCCGAGCGCGGCTCCGCCAAGCCCGTAAATCCAACCGGGAGGGCGTCGGCGCTCCGGTTCGATCTTCGGAGCGCTCGCCTGAATCAGGGCCGCCTGTGCCATTTGCGGTAGCCGGGGCCCGAAACGGGACAGAACCCGCAGGGTGGTGGCGATGTCCCGCACGACGGCGCTGGGGCCGAGATTGTTTGCGATATAGGCGGTTACGACCGGTTCGGCGGTTTCCCACATGTTCATGGAAGGATTGAGACTGCGGCCGACCCCCTCAACCACGACCATCGTCCGTTGCAGGAGGATCAGTTCGGTGCGGGTTTCCATGCCAAAACGCTCCGTAACCTCAAAGAGATATGCGAGCAGCCGTGCCATGGAAATCCGGGTTGAATCCTGACCAAAAATCGGTTCCCCCACCGAACGGAGAGCCTGAGAGAACGCTTCTATGTCTTGACTGGCCGGTACGTAGCCCGCCTCGAAATGCACCTCGGCCACCCGCCGGTAGTCACGGTTGAGAAATCCAATGATGATTTCGGCGTAGACCCGCCGCGTGTAGGCATCGATCCGCCCCATGATCCCGAAGTCGAGGGCGACAATCGCTCCGTCCGGACCGAGTTTCAGATTTCCCTGGTGCATGTCGGCATGAAAAAAGCCGTCGCGGAGGGCATGGGTCAAGAATGCCTGGACGATGCGTTCGGACAGATCGACCAGACTGACGCTTCTATGGGTCAGGGCCTCAATATCGCCCATGTTTGTGCCCTCTACCCATTCCAGCGTCAGCACACGTCGCCCGGTCGCTTCCCAGACGACCGCCGGCACCCGGAACCCGGCGTCGCTTGCAGTGTTGGAGGCGAATTCTGCGGCAGCGGATGCCTCCATCCGCAGATCCAGTTCACCTTCGACCACGCCCTGGAAGTGCTCGATGACGGCACGCGGGCGCAGACGGCGAGCAAATGGCGCAAAGAACTCAATGACCGAGGCCGCGAAGAAAAACGCGTCGACGTCCTGGCGGAACGCGCGTTCGATTCCCGGGCGCAGCACTTTAACGGCAACATTCGCACCGGTTTCGCGCAGCACCGCCCGGTGCACCTGTGCAAGGGAAGCGGCGGCCACGGGTTCGCTGAAATCGCTGAACACGGACTCCACGGGTTTGCCCAGTTCATGGGCAACCGCGGAGCGGGCCAGGTCCGTCGCAAAAGGCGGCAGTTTATCCTGCAGTACGGTCAGGTCGCGTGCAAGGTCTGGACCGACGATGTCAGGGCGGGTGGACAGCAACTGTCCAAACTTGATGTAGGCCGGTCCCAGCGCGGTCAGGGCGCGCAGCACAGGTGGCTGTGCAGGATCACCCGCGTAGCCGAGCCACTGGAACGGCCAGCCGAGCACTCTCGCCGCTACGCGCAGCAGGGGGGGCGCGTTGAGTGCCTCCAGCGCCTCGCGCATGGCGCCAGTGCGCTCGAAGGTGGCGCCGGTGCGCACAAGGCGCCAGACATTGTGCGGTCCCCGCATCAGATTTTCCAGCCGGAATGCAGCGCGGCAATGCCAAGCGACAGGTTGCGGTACGAGACCTGTTCAAAGCCGCTCGCACGGATAGTTTCGGCGAAAGCTTCCTGGGTCGGAAACTGACGGATCGACTCGACCAGATACTGGTAACTTTCGCGGTCGCCGGCGATGGCCTGTCCCATGCGGGGTATCACATTGAATGAATAGAGGTCATAGAGTCGCTGCAGCCCCGGTGTCGGGATCCTGCTGAATTCCAGTACCAGGAAACGTCCGCCAGGTTTCAGTACGCGAAAGGCTTCCTGCACCGCGTCTGCTACCCGGGTGACGTTGCGGATGCCAAAGGAGATGGTGTAGGCGTCAAAGCTGTTTCCAGGGAATGGCAGGTTCATGGCGTCGCCAACGATCCAGTCGATCCGATCGGCCTGATCTGAAGCCTCACTGCGCTCCCGGCCTTCGATCAGCATGCTCTCGGTCATGTCGAGTACGGTGGCGTGCCCCTCGCCACCGGTCCGTTCAAGAAAGCGGAAGGCAATGTCACCGGTGCCGCCGGCCACGTCCAAGAGTCGCATGTTCGGGCGGGGGGCAAGCCAGTCGAGCATCGCGTCCTTCCAAAGGCGGTGGATGCCGAGGCTCATGGCGTCGTTCATGACGTCGTATTTCGATGCTACGGACGTAAAGACATGATGTACCCGTCCGGCCTTTTCCGACTCTGGCACCGTCTCAAATCCAAAATGTGTCGTTCGACCGGAGTTGCTCGCCATCATGAAGTCTTTCTGCCGCAGGTTTCCGTGGTTATAAGTCTCCGCCCGCCGGTTACAACCTCGACCCGCATGGAGTACGTCAATTGCCGGAACTGCCCGAAGTGGAAACGGTTCGCCGCGGCCTCCAGCCATTCCTGGAAGGCCGGCAGTTCGAACGGGTGGACGTGCGACGCACCGGTCTTCGCTGGCCCTTTCCTGAGCGGATGGCGGAACGGCTAACCGGCGCGCGGGTAGTCAGTCTGGCGCGGCGGTCGAAGTACATGCTGGCGCATCTCGACAGGGGCGAGACGCTGTTGATCCATCTCGGAATGTCCGGACGGGTTGCCGTCTCGGACCGGGTAGAGGACTCCTGGAGTGAAGTCATCATCGATTTTCAGAAGCACGACCACGTGGTGTTTTTTGTCGCCGGTGGTCCCTTCATTGCGTTTAACGACCCCCGCCGGTTTGGCGCAATGGACCTGTGGCCGACAGCGACAGTTGGCGCGCATCCCCTGCTGGCGCGGATCGGACCCGAACCGCTCGGCAACGGATTCAGCCCGGCGGTTCTCGCCGGCGCTCTTGCGGGTCGCAGGAGTGCGGTGAAATCCGTGCTGCTCGACCAGAGAACCGTGGCCGGCCTGGGGAACATATATGTCTGCGAGGCACTGTGGCGGGCGCGGATTTCGCCGCTTGTCCGAGCCGCAGACCTGGATGACAAACAGATCGCCATATTGGCAGGTGAGATCCGCTCTGTGCTGACGGATGCCATTGCCGCGGGCGGGTCCTCGCTGCGGGACTACCGGCAGGTGGACGGCGAACTCGGGTACTTCCAGCATGATTTTGCCGTATACGGGAAAGAGGGTGCGCAATGCCCGCGATCGGGGTGCAGTGGGACAGTCCTGCGAGAGGTGCAGGGGGGGCGGTCGACCTTTCACTGTCCAGCATGTCAGGGCGGGGCTTGAACCCAAGGCGCCGGTCGGTTTACGTCACAGCCTGAAACCGCAAGCCGGGAGAACCGCATATGGCCTACGAAAACCTGATTGTTGAGATTGAGGACCATATTGCGCTGATCCGCCTCAACCGCCCTGACGCGCTGAACGCACTGAACCGGGCGATGCTCAGGGAATTGAGTGCGGCCCTGGCGGAAGCCGACGCCTCCAACAAGGTCAGGGTGGTCGTTCTGACCGGCTCCGAGAAGGCATTTGCCGCCGGGGCTGACATCAAGGAGATGTCAGACAAATCCTTCGTCGACATGTTCATCTCCGATGCGTTTGGTGAACCGACCGATGCGTTCCTGCGCTGCCGAAAACCTGTGATTGCGGCAGTATCTGGCTACTGCCTTGGTGGAGGATGTGAACTGGCGATGCTCTGCGACTTCATCATCGCCTCGGACACGGCAAAATTCGGTCAGCCCGAAATCAACCTCGGGGTCATTCCCGGTTTCGGCGGGACCCAGCGGCTGACACGGCTGGTCGGGAAGTCGAAGGCGATGGAAATGTGCCTGACAGGCCGGTTCATGGACGCGGTCGAGGCGGAAAGTTCCGGGCTGGTGAGCCGTGTCGTGGCTGCCAAGGATCTTTTGCGCGACGCAATGGCGACGGCAGCCAAGATCGCGGAAAAGTCACCCCTTACGACGCGTGCGGCCAAGGAAGCGGTGAACCGCAGCTACGAAACGACGCTGCGCGAAGGCCTGCTGTTCGAGCGGCGACTGTTTCACGCGCTGTTCGCAACCGAGGATCAGGCCGAGGGAATGGCAGCTTTCGCCGAAAAGCGGACTCCACAGTTTCGTGGAAAGTGACGCCGGTCCGCCCGCAGCCTGTTGACAGCCGGTGCGATCGCACGTAGACGGGCGCCTTAAAATTCCCTGCGTCGTGATACGGAACAAATGTTATGGCAAATTCGCCGTCAGCTAAAAAACGCGCCCGCCAGATCGAGCGGCGCACCCTTGTAAACAAAGCCCGCCGGTCGCGGATCCGTGGTTTCATCCGTAAGGTCGAAGAAGCAATTGCATCAGGTGACTATGTCGCGGCAGGCAATGCGCTGAAAATCGCCCAGCCGGAAATCATGCGCGGCGTCACAAAGGGCATCGTTCACAAGAACACCGCAAGCCGGAAAATCTCCCGCCTGAGCGGCCGCGTCAAAGCGCTCGCCGCCTGATCTGCTGCCGTTGAGGCAGAAAAAACGAACGCGTTCATTCGGGCGCGTTTTTTTTTGTCTGCACGGTTTTCAGCGATGTTCCGTCTTCGGACCTGTTGTCCGGGCATCGCGATAAGGCTATCTTCTCTTTAGTCGTGACGATTCTGTTTTGTCATGATTGCGGTCCATGAAAAGTAGTCCTGCAGGCGACATGAGTATTAGATGTAATATTTGTGTAATGCGGGCGGGTCGGTGCCCTATTTTGCTGGCATTGACTGTTGCGCCTTAACAAGTTTTCCGAGTAGCGCGGTCTCAATGCTTTTGGAGGCATGTGTGAGTTGCGGAAACGGGTTAAGTGTTCGTAAAACGGGGGAAGTTGGCAGGGAATGTCGGTTTTGGTGTTAATGCGTCCTGGTCCTATGGATGGCGGCTGCAAGGTGCCTGCTTCAACAGGGCCTCGCAGCATTTTTTTGACTTCCCGCATGGCTGCGAGGGTCCAGGATGGCCGCTGAATTGAGAGTCGCGCGAACAGATATGGCATATGATGAAACACCTTCCCAATCATGGGGGAGGATGCGCGAGGCGCTGCGGAAGGACATTGGCAGAGACGCATTCGTAAACTGGATTGAACCGTTGGAGTTCCTTGGGCCCGAGGGCGGCATTGGGCGGTTTGTCGCGCCAACCAGCTTTGTCGGTACCTGGGTCGAGAGAAACTACGCTGATGCCGTGAGGTCGCTGCTCGCGGAGAACGGAATGCCGGTCAATCGCCTGGAATTCTCCGTCAATCCGGTTGCGTTGGATTTCAAGAACAGGGCCGCACCGGTCCCTGCGCGCGCCGCTGACGTCGCGGCGCCGGACTCGGAAGTGGATCTCCCCAACTCGCCGTTGGATGGACGCTTCACGTTCGAGAACTTTGTCGTTGGCAAACCGAACGAACTTGCCCATGCGGCGGCCCGACGGGTTGCAGAGGGCGGGGCGGTCACTTTCAACCCGCTTTTTCTCTATGGTGGCGTCGGTCTCGGTAAAACCCATCTGATGCACGCCATTGCCTGGGAGTTTCGCAGTTCACAGCCGGACGCCAGGGTGCTGTACCTTTCGGCGGAACAGTTCATGTATCGTTTCGTCTCGGCCCTGCGGTTCAAGGACATGCACGGTTTCAAGGAAATGTTCCGTTCAGTGGACCTGCTGATGGTGGACGACGTGCAGTTCATTGCAGGGAAGGATTCGACCCAAGATGAATTTTTCCATACATTCAATGCCCTGATTGACCAGCAGAAACAGATTGTGATTTCCGCCGATCGCGCTCCTGGCGAGATTGACGGTCTTGAGGAGCGGATCAAGTCACGGCTCCAGTGGGGTCTGGTGGTCGACCTGCATCCGACAGATTACGAACTGCGCCTCGGAATCCTGCAGGCAAAGGCAGAGGCACAGTCGCTGCAGAACCCGGGCGTTGTGATCGGTCCCGGAGTAATCGAGTTCCTTGCTCATCGAATCTCTTCCAACGTGCGCGTGCTCGAAGGGGCGCTGACCCGGCTTTTTGCCTTCGCCAGCCTCGTGGGGCGTGAAATTACGCTCGACATGACGCAGGAATGCCTGGCAGACATTTTGCGGGCCTCCGAGCGCAAGGTCACGATAGACGAGATCATTCGCAAGGTCGCCGATCACTATACCCTGCGGATTTCCGACCTGCTTTCAGCGCGACGTGCGCGTTCGGTTGCCCGGCCGAGGCAGGTGGCGATGTATCTGGCGAAAATGCTGACGTCACGCAGTCTGCCGGAGATCGGCCGCAAGTTTGGCGGACGCGATCATACAACCGTCATTCACGCGGTGCGGAAGGTCGAGGAACTGAAGCTGACCGACAGCCAGGTGGCTGAAGATGTCGAACTTCTGCGGCGGATGCTGGAAGCCTGAAACACGCGTACCGCTCTCACCTTTTTTGCAGGTATTCAGGTGTGGTTTCCATGGATGAGTAGAGACCTGTATGTTCCGGAACTTTTTCCGGCGGTGGACGGCAAAATCCCGCCGGAAAGTCACGCTCTGCGCTTGCCCTTTTCGGTTAAATCAGTAACTTCACCTTCCGCGCAACCACAACGGGATCGCGGGAAACGACACGCGCAACGGTGGATGTCATGAAACTCAGTATGGAGCGCAGTGCTCTGCTTCGGACCATGAGCCGGGCTCAATCTGTGGTTGAACGGCGCAACACTATTCCGATTTTGGGCAATGTTCTGATTGAGGCCGAAGGCGATCAGGTCAGTTTTCGTGCCACCGACCTCGACATTGAGGTGATTGACCGTGCCCATGCCGTCGTCAGCCGCGCCGGAGCGACCACGGTGACCGCACATACTTTGCATGAAATCGTGCGAAAACTGCCGGACGGGGCGATGGTCGAGTTGCACGACGACGGGCTGGCCGGACGACTGGAGGTTCGGGCAGGCCGCTCACACTTCAGCCTGACGACGTTGCCGCGCGAAGATTTTCCGATCATGGCATCCAGTGAATACAGTTGCAATTTCGGCTGTCCGGCGCCGGTGCTGCGCAGGCTGTTCGATAAGGCCAAGTTTGCGATTTCTACTGAGGAAACAAGATATTACCTGAACGGCGTTTACATGCACGCCGCGCAGGCCGCGAGCGGGCCGGTGTTGCGCTGTGTTGCGACGGACGGGCATCGGCTTGCACAGATCGATGCGGATCTTCCGGAAGGTGCGACGGATCTGCCTGGTGTGATCGTTCCGCGCAAGACGGTCGGGGAGTTGCGCAAGCTGCTGGATGACGACGACTTGATTATCGCGGTGTCGGTCAGCGAAACCAAGGTTCGGTTTGCGACTCCCGAGATTACGCTGACCTCAAAGGTGATCGACGGAACCTTCCCGGACTATGCCAGGGTGATTCCGACCGGCAATACCAAGCGGTTGGAAGTCGATGCTGCCGATTTTGCCAGGGCGGTAGACCGGGTCGCGACGGTGTCGTCGGAGCGGTCGCGGGCGGTGAAGCTGGCCCTCGACGAGGATCGGCTGGTGCTCTCGGTCAATGCGCCGGACAGTGGTGCCGCTGACGAGGAACTGGCGGTGGCCTACGGCGACGAGCCGCTTGAGATCGGTTTCAACGCGAAATACCTGCTGGAGATAGCCGGTCAGGTGGATCGGGAGAACGCGGTGTTTCTGTTTGATTCGCCCGGTCAGCCGACGCTGATGCGCGAGGGCAATGACGAAACGGCCGTCTATGTCGTCATGCCGATGCGGGTCTGATCTCAAGCCTTTGCTTTCAAACACGTTTCCTGGAACCGTTTCGTGACCGGCGTGCTCGCCGTCCGGCGGCTGCGGCTGTCGCATTTCAGGTCGCACCAGGTGTCGGATCTGGAGCTGGACGGGCGGCCGGTGGCGGTGTTCGGGGCGAACGGGTCGGGGAAGACCAATCTGCTGGAGGCGGTGTCGCTGCTTTCGCCAGGGCGGGGGCTGCGGCGGGCGGCGGTGGAGGAGATGGCGCGGGCGCCGGAGCGGATCGGCTGGAAGGTGTCGGCGGAGGTGGAAACCTCCGGGGAAATCCGCCAGGTGGAGACCGCATCCACCGGCTCGGGGCGGCAGGTTCAGATCGATGGAAAGACCGTCGCGCAGTCCGATTTGGGCCGTATCATCAAGGTGTTGTGGCTTGTTCCGGCCATGGACAGGCTCTGGACCGAAGGCGCTACCGGGCGGCGGCGGTTTCTCGACCGGATCACGCTCAGCCTGTTTCCGGAGCATGCGGCGGTCTCGATCGGCTATGAGAAGGCGCTTCGGGAACGGAACCGGTTGCTGAAGGACGGCGTCTCGGATCCGGCATGGTATCGGGCGCTGGAAACGCAGATGGCGGCGTTCGGGCAAAAACTGAGCAAAAACAGAAATTTGGCGCTGGAGTGCCTGCGGCGCGAGACGATTGCCGGTGAGTTTCCAGCGATCGACCTGCACCTGGCGTCCCGGGAAGCCTGGTCGGAAACCGGGTTGATCGACCTGCTGGCGGAGGGCCGCAGGCGCGACCGTGTGGCCGGCAGAAGCCTGACGGGCCCGCACAGGGATGAACTTGAGGCGGTCTATGTCGAGAAGTCGATGCCTGCCGCGCTCTGTTCAACGGGAGAGCAAAAAGCCTTTCTTATCAGTGTTGTACTGGCCAATGCGCAGGCCGTGACAGCGCGATTCGGGGCGCCGCCGCTGCTGCTGCTGGATGAGGTTTCGGCGCATCTGGATGCGGATCGGCGGGCGGCGCTTTATGACGTTATCTGCGGCATGGGTGCCCAGGCCTGGATGACCGGTACGGAGCGGAATCTGTTCGCCGGTCTTGGGGAAAGGGCAGCGTTTCTGACCGTTTTTTCAGAGGCTGGAAAATCGGTCATACTGGCGCAATAAACGGATACCCTACCGATACCCTTTCGATACCCTACCGATACCGACAAACTCCGGCGCAGCCGGTGAATTTTTGGATAACGTCATGACGATAAGTTTGGCAGCCCTGTTGACCTATGCCGGGGCGCTTGCGGTTCTGGTGGCGACGCCGGGGCCGGTGGTGGCGGCGCTGATTGCCCGGGCCGCGACCGGCGGCGTCGCAGCCTCGGTGCCGCTGGCCGCAGGGGTGGCGGTGGGCGATCTGATCTGGCCGCTGGTGGCGATGCTGGGGCTCGGCGTGGCGGTCGAGGTCTGGGCCGGGATCATGGTCGGGCTGCGCTGGTTCGGCGCCGCGATTCTCGTCTGGATGGGGCTGTCGATGATCCGCAATGCGCGGGCGGAGGCGGTACGGCTGACCGGCGGAGGGTTGGCGAAGGAGCGGGGCTGGGCCGGGTTTGTCGCCGGGCTGGCGGTGATCGCCGGAAACCCGAAGGCGATTCTGTTCTATCTCGGGGTTCTGCCGGGCTTTTTCAGCTTCGCGACGCTTGGCCGGGCGGATGTGGTGGTGATCTGTCTGGTGTCCGCGCTGGTGCCGTTTCTGGGCAATATGGCCTGGGCGGCGCTGTTTGCACGGGCGCGGCGCTTCCTTGCAAATCCGGTGGCGATGCGGCGGGTGCATCTGGTGGCGGGGGCGGCGCTGATCGCAGTGGGCGCGGTAATTGCGGTCGCCTGAAACGCGGCCGATCAATGATCTTGCACCCCGGCAACAGGTCGGACAGGGTGCGGTTGACCGGCGGCGGGTTTCCCCCGATCCGCCAGGGACGCAATGTTCGGACAGGGAGAATTGGGATGGGAATCCGGGTGACGGTGTACGGCGAGAACGTGCACGAAAAGAAGAACAGGACCGTGGCAGATCTGTACCCCGAGGGAATGCACGCGGCGATCGCCGGGGCGCTCAACAGGGGGGAGGGCATAGAGGCGACGACCGTGACCCTGCAGGAACCCGAGCACGGGCTCACCGCGGAGAAGCTTGCACAGACGGATGTGCTGATCTGGTGGGGCCATGCGGCCCATGGCGATGTGCAGGATGCGGTGGTGGACCGGGTCTGCGACGCGGTCTGGGGCGGGATGGGAATGATCTTTCTGCACTCGGCGCATTTTTCCAAACCGTTCAAGCGGCTGATGGGGTCGCCCTGCAACCTGACCTGGCGTGAGGCGGGCGAGCGGGAGCGGCTCTGGGTGACCAGCCGGAACCATCCGATTGCCGCGGGGATCGGCGACAGTTTCGAGCTGGAAAACGAGGAAATGTACGGTGAGCCGTTTGGGGTGCCGGAGCCGCTGGAAACGGTGTTCGTCAGCTGGTTTCAGGGTGGTGAAGTGTTCCGCTCCGGGCTGACGTACAAGCGTGGCGCCGGGAACGTGTTCTACTTCCGTCCGGGTCATGAGACCTATCCGACCTACCACGACGCCAATGTGCAGCGGGTGATCCGCAACGGCGTGAACTGGGCCTACAATCCGGCGGCGCGGATCGCCGATCCCAGCGCCGCGCCGAACATCACCGTCGACATTGCGCCGGAGAAGATCGTCGAGCGCGGTCCGAAGCTGCATCAGGATGGCGAGGAAGGTCTGCGGTGAACACTGAGTCGAAACCCGTCAGGATTCTGGTCCTCGGCACCGGTGGCATGGCCAACAACCATGCGACCGCTTTCGCGCACATCCCCGGGGTCGAACTGGTGGCGGGGATCGATACCCGCCCGGAGCGGCTCGAGGATTTCTGTGACCTGCACAACATCGCCAACCGGTTTGCCACGATTGACGAGGCGATTGCCTGGGGCGGGTTCGACGCGGTGACCAACGTGACGCCGGATGCGGCGCATTACCCGACAACGATGCCGTTCCTGGCCGCGGGAAAGCATGTGCTGTGCGAGAAGCCGCTTGCGACATCGGCGGTGGATGCGGCGGCGATGGCGGAGGCGGCAGCCGCGGCGGGCGTGGTCAACATGGTCAACCTCAGTTACCGCAACGTGGCGGCCCTCCAGGCGGCGGCGCGGATGGTGGCGGAGGGCGACATCGGCACCGTGCGGCATTTCGAGGCGAGCTACATGCAGAGCTGGCTGACCCAGCCGGCCTGGGGCGACTGGAAAACCGAGAGCCAGTGGCTGTGGCGGCTGTCGAGCGCGCATGGATCGAAAGGCGTTCTGGGGGACGTGGGGATTCACATTCTCGATTTCGCCACCTTCATCGCCCGGGTTCCGGTGAAGCGGATTTCCTGTCTGCTGCACACGTTTGACAAGGCGCCCGGCGGCAGGATCGGCGAGTATGTGCTCGACGCCAACGACAGTGCGACGATGCAGCTGCAGCTGTCGAACGGCGCGCTCGGCACGGTGTCGGCGTCGCGGTTCGCCAGCGGGCATCTCAATGACCTCCGGCTGAGGATTTACGGCGACAAAGGCGGGCTGGAGGTGGGCTACGAGGGGGCGGTCAGCCGACTGCGGGCCTGTCTGGGTGAGGATCTGATCTCCGGTTCGTGGCATGACATCGACACGCCCGAACTGCCGACCATCTATCAGCGGTTCATTGCGGCGATCCGCGGCGAGGGCCAGCCGGAACCGGATTTCGCCCGCGGGGCGGATCTGCAGAAGCTGCTGGACCGGGCCGGGGAATCGGCGGCGCGAGACGGCGTGAGCCTGGCGGTCTGAGGGCTTCGGGGCGGGATTTGCCGCCCCGGTACCGGGGGCGATTCGCGGCATGGGGCGGCTGCGTTCAAGCGGCTGATTTCGTTAATCTTTCGGTGCGCCGGAAAGGGGTCGACGGGGGTGACATTCCCCCGGCGATCGGCTATTGTTCGGAACCAGAAAAAAGAAAGAAAAGCCATGGCCGAGCCAGTCCGCATTCCTGAAGAATATGGTGCCGATTCCATCAAGGTTCTCAAGGGCCTGGAGGCTGTACGCAAACGCCCGGGCATGTATATCGGCGATACCGATGACGGGTCCGGCCTGCATCATATGGTTTACGAGGTCGTTGACAACGGCATCGACGAGGCGCTGGCGGGTCACGCGGACATCGTTTCGGTGACGATCCATGCCGACAGTTCGGTCAGCGTGTTCGACAACGGGCGCGGCATTCCGGTCGGCATCCACGAGGGCGAGGGGGTTTCGGCCGCCGAGGTCATCATGACCCAGCTGCATGCGGGCGGAAAATTCGACCAGAATTCCTACAAGGTGTCCGGCGGTCTGCACGGGGTGGGGGTTTCGGTGGTCAACGCGCTCAGCGACTGGCTGGAACTGCGGATCTGGCGCGAGGGCTGGGAGCATTATGCCCGGTTCGAGGGCGGGTTCACCGTGGAGCCGCTGCGCCGGGTGGAACCCTGCGGCGACAAGTCGGGTACCGAGGTGCGGTTCCTGGCTTCGACGGAGACGTTCTCCGACCTCGACTACAGTTTCAAAACCCTCGAGCACCGGCTGCGGGAACTGGCGTTTCTCAATTCCGGCGTGCGGATCGCGCTGCGGGATGAGCGGCATGTGGAGGTTGAGGAGACCGAACTTTATTACGACGGCGGGGTGCGGGAGTTCGTCAAGTATCTCGACCGCTCGAAGACGCCGCTGATCCGGGAGCCGATCTACGTGATGGGCGAGAAGGACGGGATCACCGTCGAGGTGGCGATGTGGTGGAACGACAGCTATCACGAGAACACGCTGCCGTTCACCAACAACATTCCCCAGCGCGACGGCGGCACCCATGTGGCCGGGTTCCGCGGGGCGCTGACGCGGACGATCAACGCCTACATGACCTCGAGCGGGCTGGCGAAGAAGGAGAAGGTCAGTCTTCTGGGCGACGATGCGCGCGAGGGTCTGACCTGCGTGCTGTCGGTCAAGGTGCCCGACCCGAAATTCTCGTCGCAGACCAAGGACAAGCTGGTTTCCTCGGAAGTCAGGCCGGTCGTCGAATCGATCGTTGCCGACAAGCTCGGCCAGTGGTTCGAGGAACATCCAAACGAGGCGCGCTCGGTCGTCGACAAGATCGTCGAGGCCGCGGCAGCCCGCGAGGCGGCGCGTAAGGCGCGCGAGCTGACCCGCCGCAAAGGCGCGCTCGATATGGCGTCGTTGCCCGGCAAGCTCGCGGACTGCCAGGAAAAGGACCCGACCAAGGCCGAAC
>JAUIHM010000079.1 GCA_030432315.1 Alphaproteobacteria bacterium
GACAAATCCGGCCTGAACCCGCGAGGCGACAATCGCGTCGTTCATTGCCTGAAGGTAGTCGCCGAAACCCTGGTTGCCCTCGGTCACCGCACCGAGGCCGTCGCGCAGACGCCAGACCGCGCCCCCTTGATCTGGGTCGACGGCGACGTTGATTTCCAGTCGCCCGGCAAGTCCGAGCGTCGCACCGCCGGTCGGATCGACGAAAAGACCGTCGCCGGACGCATCGAGCGCCCCGGCGGGCATCAGATCCCTGAACCGTTCGATCAGGTCGGCGGCAAAGGTATCAAGCTCGCCGTTCATTTCGGTCGCGATCTGGTCGCGCACCTGGAACAGGGCGCCAAGCGATCCGCCATCAAAGAGGCCGCTGCCCGTTCCTGCGGGGATTGCAACCTGCCCCACCGGCGCACCGCGGTCCTGCATCAACTCGCTCAGCGCTCCGCCAACCGTCATCGCGGAAGTCACCCCGCCGAGTGCCGGATCGAAGTCAAACTCGTAAACCCGACCGTTGAGCAGCACGCCGCCGTTTTTGGAATACAGCGCGATCTGCCCGTCATCCCGTTTCACGGTAGTGACAGGAACAATGGAGGAAACGGAGTCGATCAGCAGACTGCGTTCGTCCTCGAGCCCAAGCGTCGGCACACCGCGCATCTTTGCCGACTGAATCTTCTCATTCAGATCCCGGATGCCGTTCAGCGACTCGTTGAGCGTCCTTACCTGCCGGGCGATTTCGGCATCCGCCTCGGTCCTGAGCTGGTCGTTGGAGGCCACTGCACCGTTGATGCCCTTGACCAGAGCCTTTGCCGCCGCGACCGCTGCAGTGAGTTCCGATTTCGACTGCGGGTTTGCCGCCACCGAAAGCAGCGCCGTTTCGAGTTTGGTCGACAGCGTGGCGAGGGCGCCGGCGTCGCCGGGCGTTCCGATGGACGACATGATGCGAGCATAGGCATCGGCAATCACCGCCGACTCGCTGAGTGTGGCATCGGCGGCGCGCCGTTCGGCGGTCAGATAGGGATTGGACGCGGCAACGGTGCCGACCACCCGAACTCCGCTTCCGGCGTCACCAAGGACGCTGGACGAAAGCTCGACGGTGCGCCGGGAATAACCCGGCGTCAACGCATTTGAGACGTTGCTGGAGATCGTTTCAAGCAACCGCGAATTGGCGATAAGGCCTGAAGACGCGCTGTTAAGCGCACTGGAAATGCTCATGTACCGCGCTCCTGTGCTGCGGGGCTACGCCGAGATCAACGCTTGAGGTTGGTTGTTTCCTGCAGCATCTCATCCACCGTCTGGATGATTTTCGCGTTCGAGGAATAGGCGCGCTGGGTCTTGATCAACTGGGTCAGCTCATGGGCGATGTCCGTCGTCGACAGTTCCCGTGCGTAACCCTCGGTGGTGCCGGTCGGGCCGTCCCCCGCATCCCAGAGATAGATCGCACCGCTGTTCGCCGTGACACCGAAAGTCTGGTTGTCGAGCACGGCCAGACCATTGGTGTTTGGAACATCCGCCAGCGGCACCTGATAGATCACCTGCGAGAACCCGGTCGAATAGATCGCTGAAACAAATCCGTTGTCATCGATCATCAGCCCCGAGTAGATCCCCGCGGCCTGGCCGTCCGAAATCACCCCCTGCGGCGTATAGGTTGAGGAAAGCTGGCTGAGATGCTGCGGACCGTCGGGATCGGTCGATCCGAAACCGATTGCAATCGTCTGGTCACCAAGTTCCAGGGTGATGTCGCCGGAGGTGGCATCGTAGCTGGTGGTTACAGGGGCGGTCCCTGCAGAGGTCTGGTTTACGGTCAGCACCTGCCCGGCCGTTGCCGCTGCAGAACTGAACGTTACCTCGAACGTCCCGGCGGATACGCCGGATGCCCCGTCGGTAATCTCGACCGTCCAGGTATTGGTCTGCGGATCGCCAGCGGCAGCGACGGACGGCGTGAAGCTCACGGACATGTTCTGGGATGCACCCAGATTGTCGAAGTACTCAAGGGAAAGCGGCAACACGTCGCCGCTGCTGCCTGCGGCGGTCTGGGTCGAAGGCAGGTTGGCATTCAGTTCGATGGACGTGGTCGGAACCGCGGATACATCCGTCAGGTTCACCCGGATCGGCTCAAGCCCCTCCATGCTGTCACGCGGCTTTGGCGGAATCGAGCCGTCAGGGTCGGCAGGCCAGCCGAGAAGTACCAGTCCGGTAGGCGTCGACATGTACCCCTGGGCATCGGTGCGGAAGGACCCCGTGGTGGTCAGCATCAGTCGCGCGTCAGGATTGCCGATCATCGCCCGGGAAGTCACCGGAAGCATGCCCACACCCGACACCGCGATATCGGTTGGGTTGTCAGTACCTTCCAACGCCCCCTTCGAGCCGACGTCCCAGACCGCGGTTGTGGCAACACCACCCGACGAGACCAGCCGTCCACCGCCGGCCGCAGTGCGCGAACCGGCATTGTTGATGGTCATGGACGAGAATTCGACACCGGCGGTCTTGTAGCCGTAGGTCTCGGAATTGGCGATGTTGTCCGCGATGGTTGACAGCTTGTTACCGTTCGCATTCAGTCCGGAGATACCAGCATTCATCGACGAGGAAATAGCCATACTCAGTCCTTTGTCCGTGAGGGGTCGGTCAATCGACACTCGTTACTGGACAACAGAGATGGAGCAGGTGGCTTAATATCCTGCTAACGACGATACGGCTCCTCCGGATTTCGGCATCCCGGCTTCACTGGTTGAAATCGCGCAGCAGGGTAATCTCGATTCTGCGGTTGCGCATGTCGCGGCTGTCATCCGTCACCGGATCCCGGTCTGCTTCACCCGTCACCCGCATCAACCGGGTTCCAGACAGCCCGGCCCCAACCAGGAGTTCGCGCGTCGCATGGGCACGGTCCGAAGAAACGAGCCACGGATCCATTCCGACAGGAGCGACGTCACCGGACGCAAGATGGCCGGACACGGAAACCGGATTTCCGGTATGGGATATGATCCGCCCGATCATCGCCGTCAGCTTTTCGAGAATCGGATTGTGCCGCGCCGTATTCCCGCCAAACAGCGGCGAGCCGGGCAGATCGAAAATCTCAATGATCAGACCTTCGTCGGTCAGCCGGGTTGCCACATGGGCCATCAGCGGGTCAGCGTCGAGTGCATCGCCGCTCCCGCCGGTGAGTTGCTCCTGCACATCCCAGAGGCTGGAATCCTGCGCCCCGACATCCTCATCCCTGCTCGGATCACCCGTCTGGCCGATTTCGTCCCGGGCAAGCGTATTCTGACTGAACAGGCTTTCGCCTTCAAACGGACCGTCGCCGCCACCTGCGGTGTCGAACACCTGGATGGTCGGACTGAAGTAGTCGGCCAACCCGTCCCGCATTTCCGCATCCGAAACATTGAGAAGCCACATCAAAAGGAAAAACGCCATCATCGCCGTAACGAAGTCGGCATAGGCCACCTTCCATGCACCGCCATGATGCCCGGCGGCCTTGACCGTCTTGCGCTTGATGATCGTCACATTGACGGCTGAATCACTCGCCATACCCAAATCCCCCAGATATTCCCCGACGCCAATCAACACGGAAAACCTGAAATCGGAGTTACCACGGGCCCGCCGTCGCCCACCGCCGGCAGGGTTATTGCGCTGCATTCAATATGAACGGGACGTCAACCAATCCGAGCTCAACCGACGGGACCGTCACTCCAGCAGGGAAAAGGATCCCGAGGCGCAGGCCAGGCTGCGTACACCCCCCGCGCAACCGCCCGCGCAAGACAGTTGGCCGCCGCCTGTTCCACCATCATCCGCTCGGCCGCCTCACTGCCGGCGGCTGGTCGTTCTCCGGTTGAAACCGCAAACACCAGATCCCCGTCAAACGGCGTATGCGCCGGATGGAGCGCCCGCGCCAGACCGTCATGAGCAATCTCCGCCATCCGCTTCGCCGCCGCCTTGTCCAGCGACAGGTTGGTTGCCACAATGCCAATGGTGGTATTCGTCTGCGCCCGCGGCGCGTTCGGCTTGACATACTCCGGCAGCCACGCTTCGACCCGCCTGCCCGACGCACCCAGCCCGCCAAACTCGTCGCCGATCTCGAACGCCCCGGCCCAGAACCGACGCTCCCCCGGAACCACCGCCGTGCCGAACGCATTGACGGCGACGAGCGCCGCAACCGTCACGCCGCTCTCCAGCACCAGTGATGCCGATCCGAGCCCACCTTTCAGCCCCGCCGTCGTCGCCCCGGTCCCCGCACCGGCCGTGCCAAGGCGAAAGTCGGCGTCCGCCGCTGCAAATGCCGCGGCGCCGAGTTCCCGATACGGATTGACCGCCCAGCCCTTGTCGCCACCATTGGCGAGATCAAACAGGATCGCGGCGGGAACGATCGGCACCCGCGCATCGCCGGCCGGGTGCCCCCGACCCTGTGTCCGGAGTGCATCCATCACCCCCGACGCCGCGTCGAGCCCGAACGCCGAACCGCCCGACAGCACCAGCGCATCCACCTCGGACACCAGCCGCCCAGGTGCCAGCAGATCGGTTTCCCGCGTTCCCGGCGCTCCGCCGCGCACATCCACGGACGCAAGAAAAGGCGCCGCGGCCGTCAGCACCGTCACGCCTGACTTCAGAACGGAATCCTCGGCATTGCCCACCAGCAGCCCGGGCACATCGGTAATCGAATTGCGCGGCCCCGGTCGCATCAGATGCACCGGCCCCCATCCACTTCCAGAGCCGCACCCGTCACCATCCCCGCCTCGTCGCTGCAAAGGTATGCCGCCGAATTGCCCAGATCCTCCGGCGTCGAGAACCGCCCGAGCGGAATTGTCGCGAGGAATTTCGCCCGCATCTCCGGGGTATCCTCCCCCAGAAAGGACTTCAGCAGCGGCGTTTCCCCCGCCACCGGGCACAGCGCATTCACCCGCACCCCGAACGGCGCCAACTCGACCGCCATCGCCTTGGTCGCCGTAATCACCCAGCCCTTCGAGGCGTTGTACCACGACAGCCGCGGCCTCGGACTGAGGCCCGCCGTCGAGGCAATGTTCAGCACGACCCCCGCCCCCCGCGCCTTCATCCCGGGAATGAAGTGCCGCGCCGTGAGATAGATCGAACGCACGTTCACGTTCAGCACCCGGTCGAAATCCGCCTCCGATATCTCCTCCAGCGCCGCCGGAAGATGCGTCACCCCGGCGTTGTTGACCAGAATGTCGAGATCGCCAAAAGCGTCGGCCACCGCCGAGGCCATCGCGCCGACACCTTCGTCCGTGCTCACATCTCCCTCGACCGCCTCACAGCCGAGATCCGCCGCCATGCCCGTCAGCGCCGCGCCATTGATGTCCGAGATCATCACCCGCGCACCTTCCGAAACAAATTTTGCCGCGATGCCGGCGCCAAACCCCGATGCACCGCCCGTCACCAGCGCCGTCTTTCCCTGAAGTCTCATGTTATTCTCCATGCCATGCGGCAACGGTTTTCAGGCGTGTGAAGCCATAGAGCGCCTCAAACCCCTTTTCCCGCCCGTGCCCGGACAGACCGACCCCGCCAAACGGCAGTTCCACACCGCCGCCCGCACCATAATTGTTGAGAAACACCTGCCCGCTCCGCAGTTTCCGCGCCAGCCGCATCGCCCGCGCCCCGTCCCGCGTCCAGACCGCCGACACCAGCCCGTAGCCGGTACCATTGGCAATCGCCACCGCCTCGGTCTCATCGCCAAACGGAATCACCACCTGGACCGGCCCAAAAATCTCCCTCTGTGCCAAGCGGTGCTCCGCCGGAACACCGGCAAAGAGCACCGGCGCCACATAGTTGCCACCCGCCGGTGCCCCCTCCACCACCTGCCCCCGCGCCGCTTCGGTCAGATCGCCCGCATCCGTAACGAGTCCCTCGACCAGCGCCTTCTGCTGCGCTGAAATCAGCGGCCCCAGGTCGAGATCGTCAAGTGCCGGTCCCGCCCGCAGGCTCCGATACACACCCGCCATCGCCTCGACCACTTCATCATGGCGGCTGCGATGCACCAGAATTCGGGACGCGGCGGAACAGGTCTGACCGGCGTTCTGTACCCCCGGACGCACCAGAAACGGCAGCGCCCGTTCGAGATCGGCATCCTCGAACACGATCTCCGGCGACTTGCCCCCAAGCTCCAGCGTCACCGGCACAACCGCCCGCGCCGCTGCCTGCTGGATCAGCCTCCCCACCTCGACCGATCCGGTAAAGGACACATGGTCAATGCCGGAATGCGCCGCGAGTGCCGCCCCGGCAACCTCGCCAAGCCCCGGCACCACGTTCAGCACCCCCGGCGGCAACCCCGCCTCCAGAGCCAGATCGGCAAAGGCAATCGCCGTCTGGCTCGCCTCCTCGGCCGGTTTAAGAACACAGGTGTTCCCCGCCGCCAGCGCCGCGCCGACAGATCGACCGATGATCTGCATCGGGTAATTCCAGGGAACGATATGCCCGCACACCCCGTGCGGTTCCCGCAGCGTGTAGACGGTATACCCCTCCAGATAGGGGATCGTCTCCCCCATCAGCTTGTCCGCCGCACCGCCGTAAAACTCCATGTACCGCGCCAGTGCCTGTACATCGGCCCGCGCCTGGCTGAGCGGTTTGCCCACGTCACCCGCTTCCAGCGCCGCCAGGTCCTCAACGGCCCTCTCAACCAACCGTCCCAGACGCGCAAGAATGCGTCCCCGCTCCGCCGCCGCCGTCTGCCCCCAGATGCTGTCGAACGCCCCCCTCGCAGATGCCACTGCCGCATCCACATCCTCCGGCTGCCCGTCGGCAATCGCCCCGGTTTCCTGGCCCGTCGACGGATCGACAACGGGCAGCATCCCGCCTCCGGTCGCGGCACGCCATTGCCCGCCGATCAGACAGCCGGTACGCTTTTCAATCATGCTGCACTCTCCAGCACCGGCGATGCGGCGATCAACGCGCGGGTATATTCGTGCTGCGGGTTCTCAAAAACATCATCCGCTCTGCCCTGCTCCACAATCTCGCCCGCCTTCATTACCATCACCCGGTCGCAGATCGCCCGCACCACCGAAAGATCATGGCTGATGAACAGATACGACAGGGCATACCGCGCCGACAGGTCCGCCAGCAGATCGAGGATTTTCGCCCGGATCGACACGTCGAGCGCCGACACCGCTTCATCGAGGATGATCAGTCTCGGCCGGATGATCAGCGCCCGCGCAATTGCGATTCTCTGCCGCTGCCCGCCGGAAAACTCATGGATGTACCGGTGCGCATCCGTACCCTGCAGACCCACGTCTTCCAGCGCACGTGCCACCGCCACCCGCTGCTCCCTTGCCGTGGGCACGGGCCGCACCAGATGAAACGGTTCGGCCACCAGCCGCGACACACGGTGACGCGGGTTGAAACTGCCGTATGGATCCTGAAACACCACCTGCATCTTTGCCCGCAGGCTCGCGGGCATCGCTTCACCGGCCTGCACTTCGCCGCCGTCGATCCAGACCCTGCCACCCTGCACCGCCTCAAGGCCCAGGATCGCCCGCGACAGCGTCGACTTGCCACAGCCGGATTCGCCCACCAACCCGAGACTTTCGCCGTGGTGCAGGGTGAAACTTACATCCGAGACAGCAGTAAACCCGCGCCGCGCGCCAAGCATGCCGCGCCGCCCCGCCGGATAGCGACGCGTCAGGTTGCGTACCTCCAGCAACGGGATCCCGGAATCCCCCGCCATCCGATCCGGCTGGTGCCCCGATGCCTCAAACAGCGCCCGGGTATAGGGATGACGCAGGTTTTGCATCACTTCCGCCGTTCCTCCCGTCTCGACCACCTCGCCGTCTTTCATGATCGCGAGCCGATCCGCCATGCCGGTCACCACCGCGAGGTCATGGGTAATCATCATCAGCCCCATGCCATCCTCGGCTACCAGCCGTTTCAGCAGGTGCAGAATCTGCGCCTGGGTTGTAACATCCAGCGCCGTCGTCGGCTCGTCCGCGATCAGCACCTTTGGCCGCAACGCAATCGCCATGGCAATCACCACCCGCTGCCGCTGCCCCCCCGACAACTCGTGCGGATAGCGCGACAGCGGAAACCTGTCGTTCGTCAGACCGACCCGTTCCAGCGTCGCCGCCGCCGTCGCCATAGCCTCCGCCCGACCGGCGGCGTGATGAATCCGGACGGTCTCCGCCACCTGGTCACCGATGCACTGCAAGGGATTGAGCGCCGTCATCGGCTCCTGGAAAATCATGCCGACGGTCCTGCCGCGCAGGTCACACATCGCCTCCTCACTCTGCGCCGTCAGATCGACCCCGCCCAGCCGGATGCGCCCCCGCATCTCCGCCCCTTCGGGCAGCAGCCGCAACACCGACAGCGCCGTCATCGACTTGCCCGACCCGCTTTCGCCAATCACCCCAAGAATTTCCCCCGGGCCCACCGCCATCGAAACTCCACGCAACACCGGCGTTCCGTGGATCGAGACATCAAGCCCCGTGATTTCCAGTAAGCTCATGTCCGCACCCTGCGGATCCGCGGATCGAGCAGATCGCGCAACCCGTCGCCCATCAGGTTCAAACCCAGCACCGCCAAAACTATCGCGAGCCCCGGAAACAGCGCGAGATGCGGAGCGAAACCGATCATCGTCTGGCTTTCCGCGAGCATCCGCCCCCAGGACGGCGTCGGCGGCTGTGCCCCAAGTCCGACATAGGACAGCCCGGCCTCTGCAAGAATGCCCAGCGAAAACTGAATCGTCCCCTGCACGATCAGCAAATTGGCCACATTCGGCAGGATATGCTCCACCGAAATCCGCACCTTCCCCTTGCCCGACACCCGTGCGGCCAGAATAAAGTCCCGAGTCCAGAGGCTCAGCGCCGCCCCCCGCACCAGCCGTGCAAACACCGGCACGTTGAATATCCCGATTGCGATGATCGCATTCACCGCCGACGGACCAAACACTGCCGTAATCATGATTGCAATCAGCAGCGCGGGAAACGCGAACACCAGGTCATTCCCCCGCATGATCAGCTCATCGAGCATCGAACCGCGCTGCGCCGCCGCCGTCAGTCCCAATGGCACGCCAATCCCGATTCCGATTCCGACGGCCACGATTGCTACCGCGATCGACACCCGCCCGCCGACCATGATCATCGAGAATATGTCCCTGCCGAAATGATCGGTCCCGAACCAGTGCGCCGGCGACGGGCCAGCCAGCTTGCCGGAGATGTCCATTACCTCAACGTCATACGGAGTCCAGAAAAACGACACCAGAGCCGCCAGTGCGAAAACCCCCGCGATCCCGCCGCCGGTCAGCAACGCCCGCATCAGCCCCGCCTCCGCAGCCGTGGATCAACGGCGGCATAGGCCAGATCGACCGCAAACGTCACCGCCACCACGGCAAATACCAGCAGCATGAGCACCGACTCGACGACGATCAGATCCCGCTGGGAAATCGCCTGAAACACCAGCCGTCCCAGACCCGGCAGAAAAAACACGTTTTCGATAATGATCGCCCCCGCCAGCAGAAACGAAAACTGCAACCCGATGATCGTCAGCACCGGGATTAGCGCGTTGCGCAGCGCATGCCGCCTCAGCGCCTGCCCCCGCGTCAGACCCTTCGCCCGCGCCGTGCGGATGAAGTCCTCCCCCAGGGTATCGAGCAGCGCCGAGCGCATCACCCGCGCGAGGATCGACGCCTGCGGCAGGGCCAGCGCCACAGCAGGCAGCGTCAAGGCCTTCATCCCCCCCCAAAACCCCTTGTCCCAGCCGGGAAATCCCCCGGCGGAAAACCAGCGCAGATTGATTGCAAACACCAGCACCAGCAGCATCGCAAACCAGAAGTTCGGGACCGCCACCCCAAGCTGCGTTACCCCCATCACCCCGGAATCCGCCAGCGAACCGCGCCGCGACGCCGCCCAGATCCCCACCGGAAAGGCGATGGCCGTCGACAGAAACAGCGCATAGAACGCCAGCGGCAGCGACACCTGCATCCGGTCGACGATCATCTCTGCAACCGGCACGCGATAGGTATAGGAAATCCCGAAATCCCCGGTCAGCATTCCGCCGACCCAGCCGAGATACCGCGCCAGCGCGCCAGTATCGAGACCCAGTTCCGCACGCAGCGCCGCCACCGTCTCCGGACTAGCATTCATTCCCAGCATGTAGGAAGCGGGATCGCCCGGCACGATCTCTAGGGCAAAAAACACAACGCCGCTAGCAACCAGCAGACTTGCTCCGAGCGAAATCAGGCGCGAAAGCGCGTAGCGCAGCATCGGATCGGCATTCCCCGTATTCCGGTCCGTTCCGGCGAACCGGAGCGGGCCGTGTGTCCCGGCGTTACTCTTCCCAGTAAACCGCGCTCATGTCATTCGCCGCTGTCGGCGCATTCTCCCACAGGCCCCTGATCCGCGCATCCGCGACCCCGGTCTTGGCCAACTGGAAAAGGAACCCGTTCACGTAGTTCTTCGACACCTGCTCCTCGGCAGCCTGAAGGATCTTGGTCCGCTCCGTCTCGTCCGCCGTCTCGTCGAGACCCGCCATCAGCGTCCGCATCACCGGGTCGTCATGGTTGAAGTAGTAGTCCTTACGCGCATAAATGCCAATGTCCATCGGCTCGGTGTGACTGACAATCGTCAGGTCATAGTCCCGGTTCTTGAACACCTGTTCCAGCCACTGCGCCCATTCGATGTTGATGATCTCCGCATCGATGCCGACCTCCCGCAACTGCGCCGCGACGATCTCGCCGCCGCGCCGCGCGTAGGTTGGCGGCGGCAGCATCAGCGTGGTGCTGAACCCGTCCGGATAACCCGCTTCGGCCAGCAGGGTCTTGGCCTTCTCCGGGTCATGCTCCGACATGCCGGTCAGATCGAGATAGGCCGGGTTGTGCGGGGCGAAATGGGTCCCGATCGGCGTACCGTAGCCAAACATCGCCCCGTCGATGATTTCCTGGCGGTCGATCGCGTGGGCAATTGCCTCGCGCACCCGAATGTCGCTGAACGGCTCCCGCCCGTTGTTGATCGCCAGTATCGTTTCGCCCTCGGTCGAGCCGACGATCACCGAAAACCGCGGATCGGCCTCAAACTGTGCCAGGTTCTCCGGCGCCGGAAACACCGGAAACGCATCGACGTCACCGGCCATCATCGCCGCAAACGCTGCGGTCGGATCGGAGATGAATCTGAACTCCACGCTTTCAAGCTTCGGCGCCTCGCCCCAGTAGTCCGGGTTGCGCACCAGTTCCACATGGTCCCCCTGAACCCATTCCGAGAATTTGAACGGGCCGGTTCCGACCGGATTGCTCGCATTGCTCTCGGCGCTCGCCGGGGACACCATCACCGCATCGCCCCAGGCGAGGTTGAACAGGAGCGACCCTTTCGGCGCATCGAGCCCGATCTCCACCGCGTAGTCATCCAGGACATTGACGGAATTTATGCCTTCAAACAGCTGCTTCTGGGCATTTGTTGAGTCGTCCGCCATCGCCCGTTCAATCGAGAAGGCCACGTCTTCCGCAGTGAACGGCGTGCCGTCGTGAAACGTCACCCCCTCACGCAGCTTGAACTCCCACGACAGACCGTCCGGCGCGATCACCCAGCTTTCCGCCAGCGCCGGCAACACCGAACCGTCAGGACCGAACCGCGTCAGTCCCTCGAAGACATTGGCATAGGTCACCTCGTCAATGGCCTGGGCGGCTCCCCCCGTGGGATCGAGGTTTGGCGGCTCAAGCTGCATGCCAATGGTGATGTCGGTCTGCTGCGCTCCGGCTCCACCGGCACTCACCACCAGTCCGACTGCAACTGCGACGGCACGCACGGGCCATCCGGTGAGCGGGCGTCGTTTCAAGCTGACCTTCATCTCATCCCTCATTGTTTTGACCTCGTTTCCGGAACCGGCTGCATCCAGGAGATTCGTTCCTCAAGAAAATCGTGCCCTTCCGGCGACACGGCTCCCGGATCCTCGAGCAGAGCGGCATACAGATGCGTCTCATCCGGCCTGTCCGCGCCACGGTAATAGAGCGGCGAACCGCAGGTCGGACAAAACGCCCGTTCGACACCGGGCGACGATGCGAAACGCGCGAGCGTCCCCGACCAGTCGAGACCCGCATCCGATACACTCACAAATGTCGTCATCGGCGACGCAGTCGCCCTTCGGCAGCTTTCGCAGTGACAGTGGACCACCCAGTGAACCGCGCCCCGCGACTCAAAGGAAACTCCACCACAAAGACAGTGACCGCGCAGCTTCACACCGCCTCCTCCATCGCGACTCCCAACAGATCGACCAGCGCCGATCCCATCACATGGGCTGCATCCATCATGTCATCCACATCGACATATTCATCCGGCTGATGCGCAAGGTCCAGTATTCCCGGTCCATATGCCACACAGTCGCGCAACCGGCCAATCCTGTCGATATGCTTCTGGTCGTAGGTGCCGGGCGAACAGACATATTCCGGCGCCAGCCCCATCCGCGCCTCGATCCCCCGCGACAGGGCCCGGACGAGCGGCGAATCCCGTTCAGTCATGCTGGGAAGAACGTCGTGCATATCCCTGATTTCATAATTAAAGTCTCGTCCAGCCCGTTGCACCGCCTCTACGGTCTCGCGAAACTCGTCCTTCACGTCCTGCAGGCTCTCTTCAGCGAGGAAACGCCGGTCGATCACCATCCGGCACGAATCTGCGACCATTGCCGAAGGCCAGCCGTCAAATCCTTCCGGCGGTTCCGCCTGACCGCCGTGCAGGGAATTGATGTTGAGGGTCGACACCCTTGCCTGCTCCGGTACCACCGGCATGTCCGTCCGCCGCTCCGCCAGCTTCGGGAAGAGCGTGCGTTCCATCTCGCCGATCACCGCTCCCATGTGCCGGATCGCGCAGTCACCCAGGAACGGCATCGACCCATGCCCGATCCGCCCGAAGGTCTCCAGTTCCGCCCACCACACGCCGCGGTGCCCGAGGCATATCCGTTCCTTGTTGAGAGGCTCGGGAATAATCACGTGCTGCACCCGCTCCGGCGAAAAGTACCCTTGCTCCGCCAGCCAGGCGACGCCGCCATAGCCGCCGGTTTCCTCATCCGCGGTAAGCGAAACCTCGATGCTGCCCGCATGGTCCGGCCATGTGGCGATAAACGCCTCAGCCGCGACAATCGCGCAGGCAATCCCGCCCTTCATGTCACAGGTACCGCGCCCGTAAATCCGGCTCCCGTCCAGTTCCCCTGCGAACGGATCCCTGGTCCAGCCGCTGCCGACCTCCACCACATCCGAATGGCCGTTGAAATGCACGCAGGGTCCCGGCCGCCCGCCGGACCGCCGCGCCACCAGGTTCCACCGGGGATGGGCCTCACTGTCGCCGGGCGTCCCCACCGCGCGCAGCAGTTCGCACACGAACCCCTGCGGCTCCAGCCGCGCCGCCACATGCTCGCAGATATCGAGGTAATGAAGGCCGGGCGGATTCAGCGTCGGAAACCGCACCAGTTCCTGGGTCAACGCAATCAGCTCCGGCCTGCGCCGCTCCAGTTGCCGCTGATACTCCGCCAAACTCACAGTCGACGCCTCCCGCACCCCTGAGGCATCATCACTGCTGCGCGACGTTTGTCCAGCAGAACGGCCCTGCAGCGGGATATCGCCGGCCAAAAACCGTCCGGGTATCGCAGGGCAAACACCTGAGGTGCTGCCTGGTGCGAATTGTGATGCCGCCGCGCGCGAAAACCCTGTAACTTCCGACCATGCTGGATTCATCGATACGCAGATTCATCGACCCGCCCCTCAACAGGACCGGTCGCATTCTCGCAGGGAGCGGCATCACTGCCAACACCGTCACCCTGATCGGCCTGGCTCTCGGACTGCTGTCCGCCGGCCTGATTGCATTGGCGCAGACCGGTCCGGCCCTCGCCGTGCTGCTGCTCTCCCGCTTCGCCGACGGTCTCGACGGCGCCGTCGCCCGCGCTACTCGCACAACCGATTTTGGCGGCTACCTCGACATCTCCGCCGACTTCCTGTTCTACGGCGCAATACCCTTTGGATTCGCCCTGCTGGCGCCGGAAACAAACGCGGTGCCTGCCGCGTTTCTTCTGCTCTCGTTCTACTTCAATGGTGCCAGTTTCCTCGGCTTCGCGATAATGGCCGAAAAACACCGGCTCGAAACCAGCGCCCAGGGGCTGAAAAACCTCTATTATTCCGGCGGCCTGCTCGAAGGCAGCGAAACCATCGGATTTTTCGTCCTGATCTGTCTGCTGCCCGACCATTTTCCGGTGCTCGCCTGGATATTTGGCACGCTCTGCTTCCTGACTGCGGTGACCCGCATCGCCCATGCCCGCAAAATTCTGGCGGCAGCTTCGCCTGCGCCCCCACGTTAACCGCCTGTTGCGGCTTTTGGGGCACCGGACAACACTTAATTGTTCCCCATGCCATACCCGTCTTTGACCATCTCCTGGCACGCTGCTAACACGCGACCGGAGTAGAATCAGTGCCAGAGGTTTATTCTGATGACCGCGTCCAATCTTGTTCCCATTCCCGAACTGTTTGTATCCTATGACAGCGCCGCCAAGCTGAAGCACGAGGCAGCGGATCTTCCGTCCTGGGACCTCACGCCGCGGCAGGTCTGCGACCTCGAACTGCTGATGAACGGAGGCTTCAACCCGCTGAAGGGCTTCTTGAGCGAAGCCGACTACAACGGCGTGGTCGAGAACATGCGGCTGGCGGACGGTTCCCTCTGGCCGATGCCGATCAACCTCGACGTCTCGGACGCCTTCGCCGCGAAGGTCGAACCCGGCCAGGACATCGCCCTGCGCGACCCCGAAGGTGTCATTCTTGCGATCCTGTCCGTCACCGACAAATGGACCCCGGACAAATCCGTCGAAGCGAAAGGCGTCTACGGCGCGGACGATCTGGCACACCCGGCGGTCAACTATCTGCACAACCAGGCCGGACCGGTCTATCTCGGCGGTCCGATCACCGGCATCCAGCAGCCGGTGCACTATGACTTCCGCGCCCGCCGCAACACGCCGAACGAGCTGCGC
>JAUIHM010000166.1 GCA_030432315.1 Alphaproteobacteria bacterium
GCCAGTGCTCTCTGAAAGGCGGGCCGTTTGGTGCCGCGGGCGACGTAGTTGGCGAGATTGGGAAAGGTCTCGATCAGCCCTTCGCCTTCGATGATCCGAAGAACGCTGACCATCATCAGATCACCCACGGTGAAACGGCCCGTGAACCACTCGGACTCCCCGAGCCGATCCGACGCCTCCCGCAACCGTTCTTCGATCCGCGAGTAGATCCCCGGCAAACGCGGCGCCGACCAGGGTTCGGTAGCCTCGAAGATCGTCGCCATGGAGCGATCCATGATTGGCGGCTCCAGCGTGTTCAGCGCGGCAAAAAGCCATTCGAGCGCCCGCGCCCGCCCGGCGGTCTCCTCGGGCATGAGGCCGGGAAACCGCTCGGCGATATGCCAGACGATAGCGCCGCTTTCAAACAACGTCAGGTCGCCCTCTTCGTAGGTTGGCACCTGCCCGAACGGTTGCAGGGCACGGTGCGCGGCCTCTTTCTGCTGCCCCTGCGGTAGACAGCGAACGGCATAATCCTGACCGACCTCTTCCAGCGCCCAGCGAACACGCAGGTCACGCACCTGCCCCCTGGCGAAATCCGGCACCCAGTCAAAGGCGGTGATCGTGATCGGGGCGTCCGCCTTAACCGGCATGGGACATCTCCGCCGGCCCCTTCTCGACCGCCTCGGCGCTCATCCACATGGGCTCCCAGATGTGACCGTCGGGATCGGCAAAGCTGCGCCCGTACATGAACCCGTGCTCCTGCACCGGACAAGGATCGCCCGCGCCGCCCGCAGCCACGGCGGCGTCGGTGATGGCATCCACCGCCTCACGGTCCGCTCGGCTGATACACAGCAGCACCTGCGCCTCGGTCGCGGGGTCCACCCGGCGCCGGTCGGTGAAGCTCGACCAGAATTCATGGGTCAGCAACATCACCCGGATCTCCTCCGACAAGACCATGCTCGCCGCGAGGTGATTGGTGAATTTCGGGTCCTTGGTGAAACCGATCGCCTCGTAGAACGCAATGGAACGCTCGAGGTCTGCCACCGGCAGGTTTATGAAGATCATCTGTGACATCGCGTTTCCTCCTGAGTCGCGTCGTCGATATGGACAGGCTACGAGAATGAGATTATAAAAAGCAACCATGAAGTTACAAAAAGAAACCAAACCGGCGAAAAACCCCCATGGCCGCTGGTACGGCGATGCCTGCGGCACGGCCTTCGGCCTCGAACTCCTGGGGGAACGCTGGTCGCTGCTGATCGTGCGCGAGTTGATGTTCGGGCCGCGACGCTTCAGCGACATTCGCGCAAACCTGCCGGGGATCAGTGCCAAGGTGCTGACCGAACGGCTTGCCGGGCTCGAGGCAAACGGTGTGGTCCTGCGCTCGACCGCACCCGAACCCGCACCTGCACAGCTCTACGGCCTGACCGAATGGGGCTATGCCGCGGAACCGGTCATTCAGGAACTGGGCCGATGGGCCGCTGCCTCACCCTTGCACGACCCGACCCTGCCCCTGTCCCCCGTTTCCTTCATGCTGTCGCTACGAACGATGCTTGATACCGAGGCGGCGCAAGGCATGGAGGCAGAGGTCGTCTTTCTCATCGGCACCGCCCGCTTCACGGCCCGGCTGACGAAAGGCACGCTGCCGGTGACACGGGGCGAAACTGAAACGCCCGACCTCCTCTTCGAAGCCCCCGCCGCACCGCCCCTCGCAGCCGTCTTCTACGGCGATGCCCCCCCCGAGACCGTCGGCGTGCAGATCACCGGCGATCCGCGGCTGGCGCAAAGGTTCACCGCCATATTCAAGCTCCCGGAACCTTACCTTTAAGGCGGGGATAACACCCGATCCCTGCCCGTCCGGCCAGTCTCGAAGATTCCGTCAGGCTCTCAGACGGAAACCTCCGCAGTTTTGCCATATGCCTCCGGCGCGGATGCCCCGAGCGAGCCCGAGTTGACAGGTGTCAACCATCGACCCTAGCCAGCCGCCGACACACAAGGCGACACCCCCCTCACGACGCCTGGCTATAAACCGCGCCAATATCGCTGTAGGCGTCGTAGGCGCTGGCGATTATTCGGGTCAGGGGCTTTCCCTCGTGGCGTATCGACAAGGCGTCATCGTCAAGTGAGACGAACTCATCGAACCGCGTCGCAACCTGCCGGTGGATCGGTTGAAGGCGGTCCACAGCGGGGCCGAACTCGGAGGAAAGCGCCGGGATGTTCAGCGTCAGGTCGCACATCAGCATCTCGATCGCGCGGGCGCGCAGGCGGTCGTCCTCGGACAGGACATGGCCGCGCGATCCGGCAAGCTCACCCGCCGCGATGCGTTGTGCATAGGCCGCCGTGGCGGGCGCATTCTGGACATAGCCGCCCGGCAGTCGCGAAATCGACGAGGCACCGAGCCCGATCAGCACCGGGCAATCGTCGGCGGTATAGCCCTGAAAGTTGCGCCGGAGCCGGCCGGACCGGGCGGCGCGGCACAGTTCGTCATCGCTGCGGGCGAAATGGTCGATCCCGATGGCGGCGAACCCTGCATCGGTAAACAGCTCCGCCGCGGTTTCGGCCAGTCCGTACCGGGCGCGTTCGCCAGGCAGGGCCAGTTCGTCGATCAGCTTCTGCCGTTTCGACATCCAGGGCACGTGGGCATAGCCGAACAACGCGATCCGATCCGGGGCGAGGTCCAGAACTTTGTGCACCGTATCGACCAGGCGTGCCTCGGTCTGGTGGGGCAACC
>JAUIHM010000167.1 GCA_030432315.1 Alphaproteobacteria bacterium
GTCAGTGCGGATGTCGGTCACGACACCGGACCGGTGAGTCGTGACCCGAGCGCGCGATGGGGTTGCGAAATGGGAAGGGCTTGTGCGACAGGCTGATCCGTTTGGGGTGAGATCATGACTGACCAGATGGCCGGAGCCCCGAAAGATGCGTGGCGCATTCGTCTGCTCATTACCGACAGGTAAATTTGTGCGGCGGCCCGCCTTGTCACGACCCCCTGTTTTGGGTGCGCGCATACATCTCGGCGATCATCCGGCTCGCGGTTTTCTCGAACAGAAACGGCAGTATCGCATGAACAAGGGCGGCAAGAGCGGCAAGAAGCAACGTCACGGCGAAGCGGAAGGCAAACGCCATATGCTGCATATAGCTTTCGTTGACGGAGTGAGGGTGGCTCAGGAAGGCGGATTTCACGATTGCAATCATGGATGACCCCGGAGTTGATGTTGTGTAAAGGGATGAATGCCACAAAGTGATTGTAAGTTTTTCCCAAATTTTCATCTTCTAGTCTATAAAGTGAGAAAATTTCTCACGCTTGGAGGATTTGAGTGGAAATTGACCAGTTTGATCGAAAAATCTTGCGCGAACTGCAACGCGACGCTTCGGTCGGGGTAGAGGACCTCGGGGCTCGGGTCGGGTTGTCTCGCAATGCGTGCTGGCGGCGTGTCCGGAGGCTTGAGGAGGCGCGGATCATAACGGCCAGGGTGGCTCTCGTCGATCCGGCCGCTCTCGGTCTTGAGGTAAGTGTCTTTGTCGCCGTGCGAACCGATCGTCATGACCCGGATTGGCTGGATACGTTTACGCGCGCCGTGCGGGATATGCCTGAAATTCAGGGCGTCTGGAGAACCAGCGGTGAGCTTGACTATCTCCTGAAAGTGCGGGTCGCGAGCGTCCGGGAGTATGACGAATTTTATCAGCGACTCATCCGCAAGGTAGAGGTCGCCGACATATCGGCGAGTTTTGTCATGGAAGAGATAAAGGACACGACAGAACTGTCCCTCGATCACATTTGAGGGCCGTTTGGTCTCAGGGCTTCTCCTCCTCCCGGCTTGGTGGGGGAGAAGAGAAGCCCTGCTGTGATCAAGCCGTTTTCCAGGGGCTTTCGTTACCCGGCCGCCGAGCCGCCCACCGTCAGCCCGCCGATCATCACCGTGGGCTGGCCCACGCCCACCGGCACCCATTGGCCCTGCTTGCCGCAATTGCCCATGCCGGGATCGAGTGCCATGTCGTTCCCGAGCGCGCGAATCTGTTGCAGCGCGGTGGCCCCGTCGCCGATCAACGTGGCACCCTTGACCGGCGCGCCGACCTTGCCGTTTTGCACGCGGTAGGCCTCGGTGCAGGAAAACACGAACTTGCCGTTGGTGATGTCCACCTGTCCGCCGCCAAAGCCCACGGCATAAATCCCGTCCTTCAGGTCGGCCACGATATCGGCAGGGTCGGCATCGCCGCCCAGCATGTAGGTGTTGGTCATGCGCGGCATCGGCGCATGTGCATAGCTTTCGCGGCGGCCATTGCCGGTCGGATCGACGCCCATGAGGCGGGCGTTCTGGCGATCCTGCATATAGCCGACAAGGATGCCGTCCTCGATCAGGACGTTCTTGCCGCTTGGCGTGCCTTCGTCATCCACGGTGATCGACCCGCGCCGGTCGGGGATGGTGCCATCGTCCAGCACGGTCACGCCGGGGGCCGCGATGCGCTGGCCCATGAGCCCGGCAAAAGCGGAACTGCCCTTGCGGTTGAAATCGCCTTCCAGCCCGTGACCGATGGCCTCGTGCAGCAGGATACCGGGCCAGCCGGGGCCAAGCACCACATCCATCACACCCGCCGGGGCCGGTTCGGCGCGCAGGTTGACCAGCGCGATGCGCAGCGCCTCGTGCGCTTTGGCCTGCCAGTCGGCGGGGTCGATGAGCCCGTCCAGCCCGACTCGCCCGCCGCCGCCTGCGGTGCCGGATTCGCGCCGCCCGTCCTGATCGACGATGACCGATACGTTCAGCCGGGTCATGGGCCGCGAGTCGGAGACCTCAGTGCCATCGGGGCGCAGAATCACCACCTCCTGATGCGAGGCGGCCAGCGTGGCCGTGACCTGCACCACGCGGGGGTCGAGGCTGCGGGCGAAATCGTCGATCTCGCGCAGGGTTTCCAGCTTGACCGGGAATTCCGCCCCGGCGATGGGGTCGGCATCCGTATAAAGGTGCCGGTTGGTGCGGGGTGGCGGCGGGGCCATCGTGCCGCCACCGTCGCCCACGGCCAGGCGCGCGGTTTCAACGGCGCGGGTCAGCGCGGGTTCGGAAATCTCCGAGGAATGGGCATAGCCCGAGACCTCGCCCCGCACGGCGCGCAGGCCGAATCCCTGCGCCGCATCGAACGAGGCGGTCTTGACCCGGCCGTCGTCGAATACCAGCGCCTCGGACTGGCGGCGTTCGAGAAACAGCTCTCCGTCATCTGCACCTGCGGTCGCCTCGGACAGGCGGTGCAGGGCTGTGTCGCGGTCGAGCATCGTTTCGAACGGGCGAAAGGCGGCGGTGTCGGTCATAAAGGGGCGTCCTTGCTAGGGGTGCGACACGGAATTTTGATCTAAATCAAAAAAAGCGTCCGTTTGCCGCAGTGTCTTTCTTGTCTGGTTGCTCAGAATATGGTTTCTACCTGCGATGAAACAACGGGATTCCGCCGTATGCTGGGAATTTCGTGTCCAAAACAGATACCGCT
>JAUIHM010000168.1 GCA_030432315.1 Alphaproteobacteria bacterium
GATCCCGCGCAACCGGGTCAGCAGCGCATCATCCTCAGACTGGCCGATCCAGACACCGCCGACCCAGAAGAGGCACGCGGAATAGAGATGATCGCAGGCCTCGATGAAATGCTGCATCGGCTGCGGCCTGTCGGCCAGGTCGATGCCCATGAGTTCCGTCATCCGGTCCACCGGGATGCCGATATTGGTGTGAACGCCGCCCTCTTCCGACTGCGCGCTCTCGACCAGGATCGGCCGGGTATCGTCGGTCAGCGCCACGATCGCGGCGGCGACGGTTTCGAACGTTTCCTCGTCGTCATGCGACAGGGCGGAACCGACAAGCGGCTGGGCCATCGAAAGGTCCGGCGAGGCGGCGACAAGGGTCATCAGGCGGCGCCCCGCCACGACGAAGGACAGCTGGCTGTCGCCCGCCCGGAAGGTGAGGCGTCGCTTCAGGACCGTATTGTCGATCTCGTCCAGAACCGCTGTCAGGGGCGGCGGCTGAATGCCGTTCGAAATCACCCGCCTGCCATCTCGGAAGACCGGTTTTTCGCCGCCCAGGACCGCCAATTTTCTTGCAACTGCTCGTTCGTCGTTCACGGATGCAACCCTGTTATGGAGTTTCGCCTGTCGCGCCTGTCAGCCATCTTCACTGATCCTTTTCAGACAGGCCCGTGCCTCGGGAATGAACGCGGTGAGGTCTAGTTCACCACGGCCAACACAGAGAAGCGCGTCGTTGGGCTGGCCTTCGGCGCGCAGGAACAAGCTGACCGCAACCTGGCTGCTGACGATCACCGAGGAAGGGGCGTCGGTTCCGAATTGCGGCGTATCATCCGCCCCGCCCAGCAGCAGTGCGGCATCCGCACTCAGTTGGTTCAGGCCATGACGCTCCAGCGGTGTGTTGCCGTTTGTGACCAGCACCATGCCGGTTGTCAGGTCGGCATAGGCAAGCGTTTCGCATGCCGGAAAGCGGTTCTGAAGTGCGTCGAGTTCGTCAGATACCATACCAGCCACGCCTTGCCCCGATAAGGCATGAATTAGCGCAGTTTACCCCAAGGGGAAAGTCCGCACCGTTCAGCGGGTCACCGAAGTGGGGGGATGAACGCTTTGCCACGTTCTTCAGTTCGAAACCGCGCCCTCTTCCGGCCGCCGGAATTCCGCACGCAGATGGTCCAGTTCCGACGCCCCGGCCGCAGACCCGCCGCGCCGCGATGGCAGACGGTCCGCTCCCGATGGCCGCCCTTCCGCTGCACTGGGGCGCGGGGTACGGGCAAAGCCGGAGGGCCGCACGCGGCGCGGCACGATCCTGCCCGCATTGTCAGTTGCGACCGCGTCGTGTCTCTCATCCCCGGCGGAGTCATCCTCGTCGTTTGCCTCGTCCGGTTCCACCGGCAGCGTATGAATTTCTGCCATCGGCGCAACGGGCGCCTTGGGTGCCGGGGGTTCGGCAAGTTCAAGCGCCCGAGGACGCGCCCGACGCGCTTCCGCGTCTGCCGGCGGGTTCGGCTTCATGACCGGGGCTGACGCATCCCCGCCTTCCGATACGCGTTCGATCATGCCGGCCAGCGCGGCATAAAGGGCATGCGCGCCTGAGGTTTCCCACAGCTCATCGCCTTCTTCCGCAGCCAGCGCCTGGGTCAGGGAAACCGGATGGAGACCCGCGAAAAGCCCGGTGGTTTCCTTCGCGACCCGGGCAAGAACCCGCTTACGGTCATTGTCATTGATCAACTTGTCGAAACGGGTGATCAGAAGAAGACTGTTCCGGCGAATGTGATCGGGGATCATCTCCCACACCGCGGCCTCGGACTGGCGCCAGGCCTGTGTCGCATGTGTGCACCACAGAACGCCGTCCACTTCGCCAAGCATGCGTTCCCAGATGTCCGACGACATGTTCGGATCGGAAATGCCCGGAAAGTCGACAAGGTCGCAATGGTCCAGAATTTCAGCTTCGAAATTCAGTCTGATGTAAAGCGTCTCATCAAGCGGCACGTCCTCCAGATGATCCAACGCCACCGGATGTTCCTCGCCTTCGACATCGACGCGATGAGGCGCGTCGGATCCTGCGGCCATCCAGACCGGCGGCAGCCGCGTTGCGGTCACCTTCTCCGGCAGGGCACGTTGACCGAGGAGCAGGTTCGACAGCGTGCTCTTGCCGGCACTGAACTCGCCCATGATGGCAATACGCGGCTTGCGGACTTCGGTATCTTGGCCTGTCATGCAGCTGCTCCTTCACGCGGGGTGGCTTCGCCGGGCTCCGGCTTCTGTTCGACGCCACCGCTCAGTTCGTCGTAGATCATGTCAAGGATCTCGGCACGCTCGGTCTGGGACTTGATGCCGAAAAGGTGGTTGAGGTCGCCAATGCTGAGATTTGCCTTCTCCGCGATATCCATGAGGATGGCGCGCTGTTCCGCGAGGAACCGGGCGAGACAATCCTTTGCGGCCTGCCGAATTTCAGCGGCCTGCCGGTCCTTCAGATCACTGATGATCGGCTTGGTTTCCGCCGCGATCAGGTCGTGGAAACCACTGGCATAGGCGCGGTAGCCCCGGCGGCGTTTCCACCAGCCATTCCACCACGATGTCTGCAGATCGAGCGCGATCGTCGCGCCGAGCGAGACCGGCGCAGGTATCTCGGGCGGGTTCGGAGCGCGCACGCTGAAGCCGTCGACGCCAACCGACACGGCCTTGCTGTAGGCGGCGGTAATTTCAGTGGCGGCAGCGCCA
>JAUIHM010000169.1 GCA_030432315.1 Alphaproteobacteria bacterium
GTCCTTGATCATGCGGATGCAGTTGAAATAGTCGGCGCCGATCTTGTCCATCTTGTTGACGAAGACGATGCGCGGCACCTTGTAGCGGTCGGCCTGGCGCCAGACGGTCTCGGTCTGCGGCTCGACGCCGGCATTGGCGTCCAGCACGCATACGGCACCGTCAAGCACGGCCAGCGAACGCTCGACTTCAATGGTGAAGTCAACGTGGCCGGGAGTGTCGATGATGTTGAAGCGGTACTTCGGAGTGTCGGTGGAAATTCCGTCCTCGGTGCGTTCCCAGAAGGTGGTCGTCGCAGCCGAAGTAATGGTGATCCCGCGCTCCTGCTCCTGCTCCATCCAGTCCATGGTGGCAGCACCGTCATGCACTTCGCCGATCTTGTGCGACTTGCCGGTGTAAAACAGGATCCGCTCGGTGGTCGTGGTCTTGCCGGCGTCAATATGCGCCATGATACCGAAGTTGCGGTAGTGATCGAGAGGATAATCGCGGGCCATTGTAATGGTTCCTGAAACTCTGGTTACCAGCGGTAATGGCTGAACGCTTTGTTCGCGTCGGCCATCTTGTGGGTGTCTTCACGCTTTTTCACGGCGGCGCCGCGGGAATTGCTGGCATCCAGCAGTTCGCCTGCGAGGCGTTCTTCCATCGTGTTCTCGTTGCGGGCGCGCGAGGCATTGATCAGCCAGCGGATCGCAAGGGCTTCCCGGCGCTCGGGACGGACCTCGACGGGAACCTGATAGGTCGCACCGCCAACCCGGCGGGAGCGGACCTCAACCGAAGGCTTCACGTTGTCGAGGGCCTCGTGGAACACCTCGACCGGAGCCCGGCGCAGCTTCTGCTCGACGCGGTCGAACGCACCGTAAACGATGCCTTCGGCGACGGACTTCTTGCCGTCGTACATCAGGTTGTTCATGAACTTCGACACGATGAGGTCACCGAACTTTGCGTCCGGCAGGATCTCACGCTTCTCTGCGCTGTGACGTCGCGACATCTGACGATCTCCTTATTTCGGACGCTTCGCGCCGTATTTCGAACGACGCTGACGGCGGTCCTTGACGCCCTGCGTATCCAAGACACCGCGAAGAATGTGGTAGCGCACGCCCGGAAGGTCCTTTACGCGACCGCCGCGGATCAGGACCACGGAGTGTTCCTGAAGGTTGTGGCTCTCACCGGGGATATAGCTGATAACCTCAAAGCCGTTGGTAAGGCGCACTTTGGCGACCTTACGCATCGCCGAGTTCGGCTTCTTTGGGGTTGTCGTATAGACGCGTGTACAGACGCCGCGCTTCTGCGGGCAGGCCTGCAGATGCATCGACTTCTGGCGCTTCACTTTCGGCTGCCGCGGATGGCGGATCAGCTGTTGGATCGTTGGCATTCGAGTATCAACCCCGTCTACACCGTTGCGTTTGGCACACACCCGCCCGAATGGCGAAATGCGCAATGAGCCGCGATGGCTCGATGTACGGAACCGTCGCGGCGAAATTTCAGAGGACCATGCGAATGCGTGGTCATGTCCACCAGATTGTGGCTGATCCGGCAAGCCGATGGCCTGCCAGAGCGAGCGGAACCTATGCCCGGGGAGAGCTGGTGTCAACACGGATTCGCAACGATTTTAGGGAGGCCGGAGTTCGGCGCAACATATTGCTAAGGCGGGAAAATTACCGTCAGGGCCAACCCTTGAAAATTTTTTCCCGCTTGAGTGGCCGCGTCGGGTCAGAGAATCCCGGCCGGACCCGAAGCAGTCGGGGCCATTGATTTTTGGCCCTGGAGCGGCGGCATGGCGATACCCAACCGATACTCTTTCCGTCCCCGTCCCATACCTGCGGTTGCCGGCTAACCGCCGCCGAAGTCCAAAAGCAGGGCGATCCACCGGGCCGGGCAACGGCGGATACCCGCCTTTGCCGCTGCGGCAACCGAGTCGCAAAAAAAGCCCGCTCCGGGGATGCGGAGCGGGCGCTGCGTTCGGGGCTGAGCAACTGTCAGCCGGTGGCGGTTCCGCCCTATGCGGTTTTGGTCCTGCGGCGGCGCGACACGCCAACGAGGGCTCCGATGCCACCGGTCAGCAGCAGAGCGGCGGCGGGCAGCGGCACCGGGGCGACGGCGAGATCGTCGATGCGGACGTTTCCGCCGCCATTGGTGTAGAAGGTAATCTGCGATACGTTTCCGAAGACGTTGGCATGGTCGGCGACAAAATCGATGACCTGACCGCCGTTGTTGTGGGGGTATCCCGCCACGTCAAAATCGAGCGTGGTTTTGCCGTCGGTGACGAACAGGGTGTTTGGCGTGCCATTGCCCAGCAGTTGGAACCACATTGAGTTCAGCGCAAAGGGGCTGCCGGCTGTCGGCAGGGTTCGGGTCATTACCATTGACTCGTTATTATTCAGCGCGGCGCACTGACCGGAGGCACAGTTGCCGTTGACGATCCGGCCCGGGGTAAAGAGGAACCCTTCCTCCAGGTAGGGGTCGGCCTTCTTGTCCCCCTCGAAACTGATCATGGAGGCAGCCTCGGCCAATCCCCCGGAAAATCCCGTGACGGCCGCCACAATGGCAACCACCGCGAAGCGTGAGCAAACAGATCTGAACGACATGGTGTATTCCCCGTCCGGTTGTGCCCGGCCCAACGTGCCGGAATGTTTCTGCGGGATGCGCGTATGGCTGCCGGACGCAAGCTCCGACACCAAAGCCAACAGTCTGCCTGCAC
>JAUIHM010000080.1 GCA_030432315.1 Alphaproteobacteria bacterium
TGAGACTTGTCATTGGTGCGGTCAGACCGTCATCCGGGCGCATTGTCAGGCGCCCTGACCTGGTGATCGGCTACGTCCCGCAGCGGCTGCTGCTGGATCAAACACTGCCAATGACTGTCGAAGGCTTCCTGTCGCTAATCGAGCCGGATCGGTCGACACGGTCGGAAATTTTCATTCAGGTTGGCATTCGCGGTCTTGAGCACCGCCAGGTGATTGACCTCTCTGGCGGACAGCTGCAGCGGGTTCTCCTGGCGCAGGCCATCCTGCGAAAACCGAACCTGCTGGTTCTCGATGAAGCGTCCCAGGGGCTGGACCAGCACGGTGTCGCGAGGTTCTATCAACTGGTGGAGCGTGTGCGTCGGGACTATGGATGCGGGGTGCTGATGGTCAGCCATGACCTGCATGTCGTCATGTCTTCTTCGGACCGGGTTGTTTGTCTCAACGGACACATCTGTTGCGAAGGGACGCCGACCGTGGTGTCGGCGGCGCCGGAGTACCGGGCATTGTTCGGGATCGGGACGGAGGGAGCGCTCGCGCTGTACCGGCACTATCATGACCACTCGCATGGCGAAGGCACCGGAACACATGGCCACGATCATTCGGGGGCGGGCGCGAAATAATGCTGGATGATTTCTTTGTGCGCGCTGTTCTGGCGGGTATTGGTGTCGCGCTCGCCTGCGGACCGCTGGGATGTTTCGTCGTGTGGCGACGCATGGCCTACTTTGGCGACGCGACTTCCCATGCTGCACTTCTGGGGGTCGCGTTTGCCATTGCGGTCGATGCCCCCGTGGTTGCCGGGGTGACGGTGACTGCATTGGCGATGGCGCTTCTCGTAGCAATGGCGACCGGTCGGACCTATGCAATGGATACGATGCTGGGCGTTGCTTCGCACGGGGCGCTTGCGGTTGGCCTCGTTGCAGTCAGTTTTCTGTCCGGTATAAGAGTTGATCTTGTGAGCTATCTCTTCGGAGACATTTTGGCGGTGTCAAAAGCCGACATTGCCTTTATTTTTGCCGGAGCCGCCGCAATTGCCCTGCTGCTCGTCTGGCGCTGGCGTGGCCTACTTCTCTCGACCCTGAATGAAGATCTCGCCCTGTCCGCCGGAATTCGACCGGCGCGGGAAAAAATGGTGCTGACACTTGCTCTTGCACTGATGGTCGCGGTTTCAATCAAGGTTGTCGGTGTGCTCTTGATTACGGCGATGCTGATAATCCCCGCTGCAGCGGCGCGGGTCATGGCCGGCTCTCCTGGGCGGATGGCGTTTCTGGCTGCGGGTGTGGGCGTCGTAGCCGTGATCTCCGGACTTCAGGGATCGCTGCTCTGGGATATCCCTGCCGGTCCGGCCATCGTCAGTGCCGGCATCGGCATTCTGATTGTCGCCAACGGGGCGTCCGCGCTGCGAAAAGTCGCGGACAGGCGGTGATGCGGTTTCGACCGGCTCCCGGGATCAGTCCTGTTCGTCCACGTCTGAATCCGGGTATGATTCGAGGTATTTTTCAAGATCGACAAGATCGTCCGGCAGGGGCAGGCCAAGCGCCTGCATTTCCATGAGTTTCTCGCGGAGCGTTTCCTGCACCTCATGCATGTCTTCGGGTTGGCTGGAGATCGCATCCATCAACATCGCGATCTGAATTCTGAATTCCTCAAGTGGCATTGTTTCGACTTCCTGTTGGTTGACTGCGAAATTTGTGTAACTCTAGCATGCTCCGTCGCGATTCAGTTGATCTAACGCAACGCCAAGCGCTGAAAAAAGGCTGACAGAAAATTCAACGCAACAGGAGATGAAGTGATGTCTTTCAGAACCGTTTTTATCGCTGTCGAGATGAATCAGGACGATGCCGAACTCGACCGTGCGGTGGAGATATGCCGCCGGCTTGAGGCGCACATGTTGGTGATGGTTGTGGGTGTTGCGCCGCCGCCGCCAGCATCGCCGTATGGGGTAGTTTCCAATGACATCTGGGTGGGAGAGGTCAGCAGCGGGCAGGATCAGGCGCGGCAGGGGGCGGAGCGCATCGAGGCAAAACTTGCCGATGCGGGTATCAGCGCGTCCGTGGAGCCGCATTACGTTGACCGTGGGACGATCGCCACCCTTGCGGCCCGCTTCGCAAGATACGCCGACATCACGTTGATTCCACAGTATTCTGACGATCTGCGCATTCTTCAGGGGTGTGTTTCCGACGGGGCGCTGTTTGAGTCGGGGCGGCCGGTGCTGGTTTTGCCGAAGGCGGCGGTGAATTTTCCGGACTGCAAACGGATCATGGTTGCGTGGGATGCCAGCGTGGAAGCGTCGAAGGCGGTACGGGATTCCATCGGCTTGATGAAGGCGGCCGAGCGTGTGGACGCGGTGCTGATCGATCCGGTACCGTCGTTCGAGGGGCATGGGCAGGAGCCGGGCGCGGACCTCGCGGCCTATCTTGGCCGGCATGGAATTTCCGCGAATGTTCAATGCCTTCCGAGGCAGGGCATGGGGGTCAGCGACGTTCTGCGCCGGGCGGCGGTGGATCTTGGGGCGGACCTGATCGTCATGGGCGGATTTGGGCATTCGCGGTTGCGGCGGCGGATTTTTAGCGGGACGACCACAAAGATGCTTCAGGTCGAAGACATTCCGGTTCTGATGGCGCACTGAGCGCCGTTAATCATGCGGCGGCGGGATACCCTTCCGGTACCCAACCGATACCCGGATGATACCGACGAATCCGCCGGCTGCCGGAAAGGTTAACGTGGTGCAGACCCGCGCCGGCGGATGGTGCGGCGCGTGCGGAACGACCGGCCGGTTCAGACCGCGATGATGTTGTGTTCGGGACCGCAGGGGAACGTGGTGAGGGCCTTGCCCTTGCGGGCCTGGATCAGAATTACATCGCGTTCGCGGTACCCTCCGGCGCCCGGCCGCCCCTGGGGAATGGTCAGCATTGGTTCCATCGAGACAACCATGTCCTTTTGCACGGTCATGTCGATCTCTCCGCGCTGCTCCGGGCTGGTTTCACGGCCCCAGCAGTGGGAAAGCAGGCCGAAGGAATGCCGGTTGCCGAACCGCCGGTATTTCAGCAGGTTCCGTTCGGCCAAAAGGGTGGTGATCGCGGCAAGAACGTCGGAGCAGCGGTTTCCGGGTTTGAGCATGCTGAGACCGAGCCGGTGGGCGTCGACATTGGCCTGCCAGATGCGCAGGGTTTCCTGATCGGGTTCGCCGAGGAAGAGGGTGCGTTCAACTGCCGCATGATAACCGGACACCACCGGGAATGCGTTGAGGACCAGGAGGTCGCCCGGTTGCAGTTTGCGGGTGGTAGCTGGGTTGTGCGCGCCGTCGGTGTTGATCGCGGACTGAAACCAGACCCATGAGTCGCCGAGTTCGCTGTCGGGAAAAACCCGGGCGATCTCCCGTTCCATGGCATCGCGTCCGGCCATGGCGACATCGATCTCGCGCACGCCGGGGCGTATTTCGGCGCGGATCGCCTCGCCGCCCAGACCGGCGATGCGCGCGCCCTCATGGATCAGGGCTATTTCCTCAGGCGATTTGATCATCCGCTGTCGCATGCAGTCCAGTGAGATGTCGACAAGATCAACCGGCTCGAGAGCATTGGTCAGGTTCTCTCGGGCAAGAACCGTCAGATGGTCGCCTTCGAAACCCAGACGCATGTGGCGGCCGGTCAGTGCGCGGATGGCCCGCCAGAAGCTGTCGCGGCGCAGGTCGGAGTAGATCAGGTTGTCGCCGCAGCTGCGGCGGGCTGCCCGACCGCCGTCCACATCCGCGCAGACGGTGGTTGCGTGGGTCCGGGTTACGACGAATGCGGCGGGTGGCGCGACGTCGTTCCAGAGGGTCCCGGAATAATAGGCAATCGAGTGTTTCGACGTGAGGACAGCCGCATGAATGTCGCATTCGGACATGGATGCGCGCAGCACCTGCAGTCTGTTTTCGTATTCGGTTTCTGAAAACGGCAGCGGAGATTTCGCTGAGGGCTGCCATTCAAAGTGATCTGTACTGGAATGAAGCATCACAAAACCTGTTTTTCAAATGCCGCCGCAACGACAGGGACTTGTCGAATGCGCGTTTCCTGAAGGCGGGCTGCAGGACCCCAAAACCCCGAATCGCGAGTGGCGGGCAACATATCAGCTTATTTGTATGTGTAAACAAATATCCGAACTGTGAGCGAATGCTCACGGAACGGAGGGGTTTGCAGGGCCGGTGCGGCTCCGGTCAGGAACCGTAGGCTGCATCCCATGCATCAGCGCTCGCCCTGGCGGCGGCGGCGACGTCATCGACTGACCAGGCGGGATTGAACACCGACGTGCCAAGGCCAAATCCATCGGCACCTGCGGCACGCCACATGTCAAAATTGTCCGGACCGGCACCGCCGACCGCGTAGACAAGGGTGTCAGCGGGGAGGACGGCACGCAGGGCCTTGAGGCCGCCGGTCCCCATCATTCCGGCCGGAAAGATCTTGAGCGCATCGGCACCGGCTTCAAGTGCTGCGAAACATTCGGTCGGGGAAAATACGCCGGGATAGGAGCCAAGGCCGGAGGCGACGGTGCGGCGGATCACGTCGAGGTTGCAGTTTGGCGAAACGATGAAGGTCGCACCGGTCGCGGCGACGGCATCGACCTCTTCGGTGCGCAGCACGGTGCCGGCACCGATATGGGCACGGTCGCCGAAGGCGTCCTGCATCCGCCTGATGCTGACGAGCGGATCGGGCGAATTCAGCGGCACCTCGATCCAGTCGATGCCGGCGTCGATCACGGCCCGGGTCGTTTCGACGGCCCGGTCGGGGTCAAGTCCGCGCAGAATGGCAATAAGGCGACGGCTCATAGCGGGGTTCCTTCGCGGGTGAGATGGGCATGTGCGGCGGTGAGGCCGGCCAGGGTCAGTTCGGTGGCATTAGCGGTTTCGGCGCTGAGGCCGCAGAGGGCCAGCGCCCGGGCGTAGCGGCTGGACAGGGCCTCGCTGCCGACGAGGACCACGTCGCGGCCGAGCCAGTGGGGTTTCGATCCGGCGAGTTCCAGACCGATCAGGCAGCCCGAAAGCCGGGCGCGGGCACGGTCCGGCGTCAGGCCGGAGAGCAGCGATCCGGCGCGAATGCCGAACAGGCGCGCGGCGAGGCGTTCGGGATGCGAAAGGATTTCTTCGACCGCCTCGGCAAAATCCTCGTCCGACCAGCCGTCGCTCTGGACGCTGTGGCGCAGCACCGACTGGCCCGACAGAAGCGCGAAGATCTCGCCGCTCATGTAGGTGGTGAAGCTGACCACCTCGCCGGCGCTGATGTGCGCCCATTTCGTATGTGTGCCGGGAAGGCAGAGCACGCCGTCAAATTTTGGCCGCCGGTGCAGCAGGCCGGCGATCTGGGTTTCCTCGCCGCGCATCACATCCGCCGGAGATGCTTGCGACAGGCCGGGGATGATCTGGAACGACAGCCGCCGGTCGCGGACCGGGGCGCGGACAAAGCGGGTCAGGTCGTGCGGCGGGCAGGGGACCGCGGCATAGGCTGCTTCGACCCAGCCCTGGCGGGCGCCGACCATGCCGCAGGCGACGGCGACGGTGGTCCGGTTTTCCGGCAGCCAGTCCCCGGCGAGGTCGAGAAAGGTCGGCTCGAAGGCGTCGGGGTCGAGCGCGCCCATGCCCTTTGGCGAGTCGCGGCCCTCAATGGGCGTGCCGTCCGGCGCCATTTTCCAGGCGCGCAGGTTGGAGGTGCCCCAGTCGACCGCAATCCAGTGGCTGTCAGCGGCTTCGGTCATCCGGAGACCACTACGCCGCCGTCGATGACGAGCGCCTGTCCGGTCATCATCCGCGAGGTGTTGGAGGCGAGAAACAGCACGCCGTCGGTGATGTCGTCCTCGACGAGGTAATCCGGCAGGGCCTGGCGCTTCATGTGGGCCTCAAGCGCTTCGGGGTTGGCCCAGAGGTCTTTCTGGCGCTGGGTCAGCACCCAGCCGGGCATAAGCGCGTTGACGCGGATGCGGTCCTTGCCGAGGTCGCGGGCGAGGCCGCGGGTCAGGCCGGTGATGCCCGCTTTGGCCGAGACGTAGGAGGCGTAACCGCCGTTGCCCATCATGTAGGAGACTGAGGAAAAGTTGATGACCGAGCCGCCGCCGGCTGCGCGCATCCCCGGGATTGCAGCCTGGGTGGTGAAGAAGTGGGGCCGGAGGTTGACGGCGAGCGACGCGTCCCATTCCGCGACCGTGTAGCCTTCGATCGGGTGGCGGGTGTCGATGGCGGCGTTGTTGACCAGTTTGGTGATCGGACCGTGCGCTTCGGCGGCCTGCGCCATGCAGGCGCGCAGATGCTCGATGTCGACGATGTCGCATTGCATGAACAGCGGGCGGTTGCCGTGTTTTTCCGCCATTTCGTTGACGAAGGCGCTGGCGTCGGAGCGCTGGACGAAGGCGACCCTGGCGCCCTGTTCGAGGAAGCCCTCGGTCAGGGCCGCGCCGATCCCGGACCCGCCGCCGGTAATGAAGACGCTGGTGTCCCTGAGGTCGTGAAAGGTGGCGTAGGCGCTCATGTCAGATTTCCTGTGGCTGGATCCGGACGCCGTCTGCCGTCCGTGTGTGTCGCGGGTCGGGAAAGGCCGCCGGGTGGCGGAGCGGCCGGGTTTGGCCGGGGCCGGTTGTTCACGTCAGGTCCCTCCCGCCGCAAGGTTCCAATTAATGAAACCACGTATTGATTATTGAAAATAATGCGGCAGACATCTATCGATGTCAACACTGCGGCGGACGTCGGGCGCGTGCTTGGGCCGGTGTCGCGCGGGTCTGGCAGGGAGGACCGGATGGCGGAACGGGAGGTGGGCGGCGGGACGGTCGGCAAGGCGGTGTTCCTGCTCGACAGGGTCGCCAATGCCGGGCGTCCGGTGCGGTTCTCCGATCTGATGGTCGAGAGCCCGTTCCCCAAGGCGACGCTCTACCGGCTGCTTCAGACCCTGACCGAGACCGGCATGGTGTCGTTCGACGGGACAGACATGACCTACCGGCCGGGGCTGAGGCTGGTGCAGCTGGCCCATTCGGCCTGGGCGCAGTCGTCGCTGGCGCCGATCGCGCGGCCGCATCTCGATGCGCTTTCGGCGCTGGTGCAGGAGACGGTGCATCTGGCGCAGATCGACAACGGCCATGTGCTCTATGTCGACAAGCGCAATGCGGTGCGGCCGGTGGAGATGTTCAGCCAGGCCGGCAGGATCGGTCCGGCCTACTGTACCGGGATCGGCAAGGCGATGCTGGCGTTTCTGCCCGAGGCGGCGCAGCGCGAGGCGATCCGCCACCAGTCGTTCCTGCGCTTCACCGACGCGACGCTGACCTCGCCGGATGCGCTGCAGGTCGAGCTGGCCGCCGTGAGGGCGGAGGGGGTAGCCTGGGACCGGGAGGAGCATGAGGCGGGCATCGTCTGCGTAGCCGTGCCGGTGCTGACCGGATCCGGGCGGATGGTTGGCGGGCTGTCGGTGACCTCGCAGCCCGGCCGGCTGGGTCGCGACGGTCTTGCGGCGCTGATCCCGGACCTGCGGCGCACTGCGGCGGCGATCGGCCATGAGGCCGAGGCCTGGCTGTTTCCGGCGCTGGCGGAGGAGGCGTCCGCTTGACTGCCCCTGCCGGTCAGTCGGCGCGGAACTCGGGGCGCAGGACCATCAGCGACAGGGCGCCGAGGCCGATCAGGGAGAGGACCGGCAGGGCGATCCAGCCGAAGAGCGGGATGAGTCCGATCAGCGCCAGCGCCAGCGCACCGACCAGTGCCACGATGAGGCGTTCCAGGAACGTGTCGGGCGGCAACTGGCCGATCAGGTTCCAGACCAGGCGTCCGGTCAGATAGACGGCAATCAGATATCCCAGCAGTCCGAGAACCGCGGTCATCAGGAACAGAACCGGCGCGATCAGGATGCCGACGACCGTCAGGATCAGCAGGATGCCGGCGCCGACGAGACAGGACTGGGTTACAAATCCGGCAAAGAGGGAATGGAACGGCCGGGCGAAGGCGAGATCACCCAGATGTTCCAGCCTGTGCGGGGCGGCGCTGGCGACGAGTGCCGCCAAAACTCCGGCCCCGATCAGCGAAAGCACGAGGCCGGCGACGATCTGCAGCACCGAGCCGGCGCGGCTTTCGCGGCCGGGGCGCATGTCGTCGGACAGGGCATGTTCGCTGATCCGTGTGGAAGGCGCGACGCTTTCGGGCACCGCGGCGGCGTCGCCGTCGTACCAGAGCTGCAGGTCGCCATCGATCCTCGCTTCGGGTCCGAATTCAAGGTCTTCGGCCGCGAGAATGACGTCGCCGGAAATGACCGAATTCAGGGTTACCGTGCCGCCCGCCAGCAGTGCGGATCCGGTGACGGGCGCATCAAGTCGAATGTGCCGGCCCGCCGCGCGGAGATTTCCGCCCACGGGAGCGGAAACGCTGAGGTCGTATCCGGCCAGGTTGGCGCTGCCGGCAACATCGGCCGACACGGTGACATCGGCGCCGGCGGCATAGAGATCGTCGCCAACCGGCGCATTGACGGTGACGCGGCGGCCGGAAAGGTGGGCGCTTCCGGTAATGGAGGTCTCGACGGTGACAATCTCGCCGGTGGCGAAGATGTCGGCTTTGCCCGCCTGGTCAAGCGTTACGTTGCGTCCTGCGGAATAGACATCATTGCCGAACGCCAGGGTCTTCGGCGACTCATCTGCTAGGCAGGGCGTCGCAAGCGCAAGCAGGGCAAGAATCAGCAGCCGTTTCATCCCGGGTCCCCCATACGGATTTTCGACCGATCTTAGCGGTGAACCGGGGGCGGCGACAATGGAAGCGTTGCAGAGGTGCCTGTGGAGTGAAGAAGCGGTTTGCGGCGGCTCACCGGAACGTGCTAGCGACAGGCGCAAACACAACGCTCAGGGAGACGGGACCATGAAATTACTGATAATCGGCGCGGCGGGAATGATTGGCCGCAAGGTGGTGGAGTCCCTTCTGACCAACCCGCTCCACGGGCAGGAGACGCTCGTTCTGGCGGATATGGTGGAGCCGACGGGGTTTTCGGCATCCGACCATACGGTCCTTGAGAGCCACGCGGTGAATATCGCAACCCCGGGAGCGCTGCATGGGCTCGTCGCGGAACGTCCCGACGCGATTCTGCATCTGGCAGCAATCGTTTCCGGTGAAGCGGAAACTGATTTCGAAAAGGGTTACGCGGTCAATTTTGACGGCACCCGCGACCTACTGGAGGCGATCCGGGCGCAGGAAAACTATTGCCCGCGCTTTGTTTTCGCGTCGTCGATTGCCGTTTTCGGCGCGCCGTTCCCGGAAACGATTCCGGATGAGTTTCACACCACGCCGCTGACCAGCTATGGCACTCAGAAGGCAATGACCGAACTGCTCGTCGCCGACTATACCCGCCGCGGTTTCATCGACGGTGTGGGGATCCGGCTGCCGACGATCTGCATCCGTCCGGGCAAGGCCAACCTGGCGGCGTCGAGCTTCTTTTCCAACATTCTGCGCGAACCGCTGGCCGGCAAGGAGGCGGTGCTGCCGGTCTCGAAGGACGTGCGCCACTGGCATGCCAGTCCGCAGTCCGCGGTCGGGTTCTTCCGCCATGCGCTGAGCATGGATTTGTCGGTCATCGGGCCGCGCCGCAACCTGACCATGCCGGGTCTTTCAGCAACGGTCGGCGAACAGATCGAAGCACTGCGCCGGGCGGCGGGAGACAGCGCGGTGGCGCTGATCCGGGAAGAGCCGGACGAAAGGATCCGGACCATTGTTTCGGGCTGGGCGACCAATTTCGATGCGAAGCGGGCGGAGTCGCTCGGGTTCGTGGCGGATGCGTCCTTTGATGAGATCATCGCAAAGCACATGGAAGCCGAAGGCCTCTGAAGCCGTCGGAGTTGGGGCGCGGCCGGGCGGAACCGCGGTCGCGCCTGACAGACGCGGGTGCGCCCCGCATTCACCTCCGGGGGTTGGCGGAAGGTTTCTGCGACCGCGCGCTGAAGGATATCAGGCCCGACCCGAGACCGCAGCGCGGGCCGGCGGTGTATCGGTCGCGGTGAGATCCGGTTTGGCGGCATTCGATTTCGCGTTTGCCAGTGCAGTTTCCATCGCGCCGAACAGTGTGTCGACGGTAAACGGCTTGAGAACATGGGCGGTCATGCCCGCTTCGAAATATGTGGCGACGTCCTCGGGGCCGGAATTTGCGGTCAAAGCGATGATCGGGATGTCCGCGACCGGCCCGTCGAGGGCGCGAATGCGGCGGGTCGCCGTAACGCCGTCGATTACCGGCATTTCCACATCCATCAGAATGATGTCGAATTGGCCGGTCTGGGCGCTGGCAATGGCGTCGAGACCGTTGGAAACCATGGTGACGTCATGGCCGCCGATTTCGAGATATCCTGACAGAACCCGCTGGTTGACGGAATTGTCTTCGGCCACCAACACCCGGGTGGCGGTCGCCGGGGTGTCGCTGCCGGGCAGGGCGGAAGCTGTGGCATCGACTTCGATCAGGTCGGTCGGCGCGGGAGGTGCGGGGATCTGGAACCGGAACGTGCTGCCCTGACCCGGCACGCTTTCGACCGAGATGCTGCCGCCCATCAGGGTTACGAGTTCGCGGCAGATCGCCAGCCCCAGACCGGTACCGCCGCGGCGCTGTGCCTCACGCGAATCGACCTGGGCGTAGCGTTCGAACAGGTGGTCGATGGTTTCGGGCGGTATGCCTATGCCCGTGTCCTTGACCGAGACGATCAGCATCTGCTCGGCCCGGTCGTAGGTCAGGGAGAGGTGGATCTGGCCCTCATCGGTGTATTTGACCGCATTGCCGACCAGGTTCATGATCACCTGACGCAGGCGCAGCGGGTCGCAGATCACGCTTTGCGGCAGATGACCGGAATTGCTGGTGATCAGGTCCACGTCCTTGTCGGCGCCGATGGAGGACATCAGCGAAATGATGTCCTGGGCGATCCGGCCGACGTTGGTCGGTTCGGGATGGATTTCAACCCGTTCCGAGCGCAGTTTTGTCAGGTCGAGAAGATCATTGACGATGGCCAGCAGGTGCCGGGCGGAATCGCGGACGATGATGCTCCGCTCCCGCTGAGGCTCGCTCAGTTCGTCGCGCAGCATCAGGTCGAGGATGCCGGTTACCCCGTTCATCGGCGTGCGGATTTCATGACTGATCATGGCGACGAAGCGGGATTTGGCCGCGGATGCCTCTTCGGCCTCCCGCTTGCGTTCTTCGAGCAGGGCGTTGCGCAGTTCATCCTCGGTGACGTCCCAGTTCGCGCCGACGATGTGCAGCGCGCTGCCGGTATTGGTGCCGGGGATGCCGATGGCGCGGATGTGACGTTCGCTGCCGTCGTCGAGCAGGATGCGGTAGCCGGATTCGAACCGGTCTCCGGAGGCGATGCAGGACTGAAACTCTTCCTGCACCCTGGCCGCGTCGTCGGGATGGATCCGTGTCCACCAGGATTCGAGGGTTGGTTCGGCGCCCTCCGGCATGCCGTAAAGATCGAACATGCGTGCGTCCCAGAACAGTTTCCCGGTGCGGACTTCGTAGTCCCAGACCCCGAGCTGGGTGGCGTCGAATGCCATCCTCAGCCGGCGCGAGGTTTCGGCGAGCTGCTTTTCGCGCTCATGGAGGACGCTGATGTAGCGCTGCCGGTCACTGATCAGGGCGCGGGTGCGGATCATTGGAACGGCGACAAGGAGGATCGACAGCACGGTCAGGATGCGAATCGGCCAAATCGCGCCGCTGTTCTGTGACCAGCCGGCGCGGGGAATGGCGGAGAGCGACCAGTCGCCGCCGGAGATGGCGACGTCGATGGTGACCGGATCGCTGCTGAGGATCGAGGAATGGCCAAGCTGCAGCGCCCGGAACCTGCCGGGGCTGGCCGAGTCGCCGGTTGTCAGGGCGATGCTGAGATCGCTGGACTGACTGCGCAGGCCGGCGGCGTCGAAGAGGGCTTCGGTGTCTATGAGTGCGGCCGTGAAGCCCCAGTTGCGCCGCGTGGCCATTGATTCGCCGACGTAGACAGGGATCCAGATCAGCAGGCCCGGACGGCCGGACTGGACCATGGTGCGGGCGCCCGGGGTTTCCGCCACGGTTTCGGTGATCCATGTCGACAGCTGCTCGGAATGTCTGAAAGCACCGGTGAGCAGCGGCTCGCCGGTGAGGCGGGGCATTGCCGCGATCCCGCGGATAGGCGACAGCTCGGGAACGACGGAGGTGACGACGGAGGTGAAGCGCGGGGCCTGAATCGAAGGAACCGAGGCTATCGCACCGGAGACCTTGGACAGGACTTCGAACTGGGCGCCGACGGTCAGTTCCAGTTCGGCGCGGACCGCCTCAAGGTCGCTGGCGACCCGTGCGCGTTCGGCCTGGTGGGTCAGGGCGCGGGTTTGAAGCTCGGCAAAGCTCCCGAAAATCAGAACGATGGTGATCCCCGCGACCACGGGCAGATAGGACATGCAATGCCGGACAATTCCGCCAAAACTGATGCTCCTGCCCGCCATAAATCAAAGAACTCCCGTTTTCCTGCGCGTGACCCGTGCCCGCCGGCTGCCTTGCTCATGCGCGCCGTTGCGGATCGGTTTAGGGCAAGGGCGTAAACAATCTGGTTACGGCGCGACAAAAAATCAATCTAAGGTTGAGTGGTGCGTTCGATCGCAAATGACGCAGCCGGCGTCAATCGAATTGCGACCTGACGTCACGTAATTCATTGATTTTTTTGCCGTACAATCGGTTCCGGTGCGGGGAGGCTACTGCCAGCCGCCGGTGATCAGGGCGCGTTCCTGATCCGGCGTCAGGCTTGGCCCGGCGCCGAGATTGTCGAGCGCGGCGGAAACCGCGGAATAGGTCGGACCGTCGGCAGGGATGTAGCCCGCCGTGCCGTCCCCGAACCGTTCGATCCTCTCGGAGGCGGTCATTGCCACTTCCCATGCTGCGGTTCCGCCGGCGGTATCGCGGCAGGCGATGCCACGGGTCATCACCTCGCCGCCATCGTGCTGAAGCTCATATTCGCGGCAGGGTCGTCCGGTCTGATCGTGGAAAACGGCGATCAGCGTCACGGTGTCACTGTTGCCGACCGGGCCCGACCAGCCGCTGACGCTGTTTTCGAGAATCGCATAAAAGTCGCCGGAGGCATCCACGATGCCGGTGCGCAGGCCGTCTGTCGGCTCGACCCCGCGGTCGATTGCGACCCAGGCAAACACCGCAACCGCGGCAAAGGTCGCAAGCGGTGCCGGGCGGAACCACTCGGCAAGGATGCCGCGCACCCTGTCCGGCAGCGGCGTTCTGCGCTCGGGAAATATGGTCCGGTAAATCGCCTGTGGGACCGGCTCGTCCACCGGATCGCCATAGGCGTTGGTCAGCATCCGATTCAGGGCAACAAGGCGTTCGACATGCGCCTGGTCCTCCGGTGAGTCCGCGAGATGAATAACGACCGCTGCGGCCTCTTCGGGTTCGAGACTGCCGTCGACATAGGCTGCCAGGCGTGACCTCTCCATGGTCAGCCCGCTTTCCGGCTGCCGTTTGCGGCGGATGCCTCAACAATTTCCAACAGTCTGTCCCTTGCCCTCGACAGCCTGCTCATGATCGTCCCGACCGGGATTCCCAGAATTTCCGCTGCCTCCCGATAGTTTACGCCTTCGATGGCCACGAGCACCAGAACCGATTTCTGGTCTTCGGGCAGAGCTTCGACGGCGACCCGCACCTGGGCAAGGGTCATCCGGTCGTCCAGCCGCTGAACCTCCGTGCCCTGATCGGACAGGGAAACGCTGTCGGCATCGACCTGTGTTCCCCGGACTTTCTGTTTGCGTTTGTCGTCAAGCCAGAGGTTCTGAATGATCCGGTACATCCAGCTGTCGAGGCGTGTTCCCGGCTGAAACGCAGCGGGATTGCGCAGTGCACGTTCGCAGGCGGACTGAACCAGGTCGTCACCGGCGTCCTTCGATCCCGTCAGGGCATAGGCAAAACGGCGCAATCGCGGAACGACTTTCACCAGATCCTGCTGAAATGCTGCGTCCACTTATTGCTCCGGAATGTCCGTCAGATGGTTTCAGTATTCAACGGGAAGATGTAGGATTGCAAACAGTGAATGGTGCCACCGGATCATTTTGGGGGGGTCCGGCCAAGGAGAGCACCGAAGAAAACTCCTGGGAGGGAGTGTGGTGACCATGCGGTTTATTTGTTTTCTGGTTGTTTTTTCCGTCGGTTTGTCCGGCGGGAACCCGGGTCTCCATCGATCCGCTGGCTTGGAGACTGTCGGCAGGGCGGTATTGCAGGGAGATCATTCGGGCTGGATCGCACGTGCCGATGCGCAGGGCAGGTCGGACAGAAACCCGCGCCGCGATAACGGAAGGCGTGGCGGCGGACGCGACGACAACAACGGGAATAACGGCAACAACGGGAATAACGGCAACAACGGCAACAACGGGAATAACGGCAACAACGGCAACAACGGGAATAACGGCAACAGCGGCAACAACGGGAATAACGGCAACAACGGAAACAACGGGAATAACGGCAACAACGGAAACAACGGGAATAACGGCAACAACGGGAACAACGGGAATAACGGAAACAACGGGAATAACGGGAACAACGGCAACAACGGGAACAACGGCAACAACGGCAACAACGGAAACAACGGCAACAACGGGAATAACGGCAACAACGGGAATAACGGCAACAACGGGAATAACGGCAACAACGGAAACAACGGGAATAACGGCAACAAC
>JAUIHM010000081.1 GCA_030432315.1 Alphaproteobacteria bacterium
AAGATGCATTTTGTCGGGCCGGATCAGCTGCACGGGTTCGAGCAGCGGCTGACCACGGACGTCTATCCGGCGGATTTCGGCTGGACGCCGGATTACCGCAGGCCGGGCGAGCGGATCGACTGGTGGTATCACAACATGGGCTCGGTGACCGGCGCCGGGGTGGCCGAGATCAGCAACCAGATGGAATATGACGACGAGGTTGCCCATCATGCGACGCAGAAGGTCTATGATCTGGCGCGCGGGCATGACGCGCGGCCCTGGTGTCTGACGGTGAGCTTCACCCATCCGCATGACCCTTACGTGGCGCGGCGCAAATACTGGGATCTTTATGAGGATTGCGACCGGCTGCTGCCGGAGGTTCCGGCGATGGCCTACGAGGACCACGATCCGCACTCAAAGCGGATTTTCGATGCCAATGACTGGCGCAGTTTCGAGATTGCCGGGGAGGATGTCCGACGGGCGCGGCAGGGGTATTTTGCCAATGTCTCCTATATCGACGCCAGGATCGGCGAGGTGATGGAGGCGCTGGAAAATACCGGACAGGAGGCGGTGATCCTGTTTGTGTCGGATCATGGCGACATGCTCGGCGAGCGCGGGCTTTGGTTCAAGATGAGTTTTCTCGAGGGGTCGTCGCGGGTGCCGCTGATGCTGGCGGCGCCGGGGCTGGAGCCGCGTCGCGTGAGCGCGCCGGTGTCCACCCTCGACGTCCTGCCGACGCTCTGTGAAATTGCGGGTGTGGAACCGGACCAGTTCGCGCCCTGGAGTGACGGCGAGAGCCTGCTGCCGGTGGCGCGGGGGGAGGACCGGATAGCGCCGGTGGCGATGGAATACGCGGCGGAGGCGTCGCAGGCACCGCTGGTGGCGCTGCGCCAGGGAAGGTGGAAATACATTGCCTGCAGTTGCGATCCGGAACAGCTTTTCGATCTCAGGGCCGATCCGCATGAAATGGTCAATCTGGCGGCGGTGCCGGCCTTCGCTGAGACGCTGCAGGCGTTTCGGGACATGGCGGCGGCGCGCTGGGACCTGGCGGCGTTCGACGCGGCGGTGCGCGACAGCCAGGCCCGGCGCGCCCTGGTCTACGAGGCGCTGCGGAAGGGGGCCTATGCCCCCTGGGAGTACCAGCCGGTGCAGAAGGCGGCAGAGCGGTACATGCGCAACCACATGGACCTGAATGTTGTCGAGGCGCGGCAGCGGTTTCCCCGCGACGGGTAGAGCGGCGTCAGGTTTCCGCCGCCGGGCCGACGAGGCTGCGCAGGATCGAGGTGCGCGAGACGTTGCCGATCTGCCGGCCGTCCTCGGTCACGCCGACGGTGTTGTCGATGTTGGTCAGGTGGCCGATCACTTCCGGAACCGTCGTTTCGCAGTCGACGCTGACCGCGCAGTCGATCACCGCCCCTTTGGTCATCACGTCGCGGGCGGTCAGCACGCCGAGCGGGTTCATGTGGGCGACGAAATCGGCGACGTAGCGGTTGGCGGGTTTCGAGAAAATTTCGCGCGGCGTGCCGCACTGGATGATCCGCCCGCCCTCCATGATGGCGATGCGGTCGCCGAGTTTGAATGCTTCGTCGAGGTCGTGGCTGACAAAGACGATCGTGCGCTTCAGCGAGCGCTGCAGTTCGACCAGTTCGTCCTGGAGATGGGTGCGGATCAGCGGGTCGAGGGCCGAGAACGGCTCGTCCATCAGCAGCACCGGGGCTTCGGTCGCAAAGGCGCGGGCGAGGCCGACGCGCTGCTGCATGCCGCCGGAAAGCTCGGTGATCTTCTTGCCGGACCAGTCGGAGAGGCCGACGAGGTCGAGCTGCTTTTTGACCCTGGCGTCGCGGTCGGCGGGGGGCAGGCCGCGCAGTTCGAGACCGAGGCCGACGTTTTCCCCGACGCTGCGCCAGGGCAGCAGGCCGAACTGCTGGAAGACCATGGCGACGTGTTCCTGGCGGATGCGGCGCAGGGTCTGCGGGTCGGCATTGGTGACGCTGGTCATGCCGTTGCCGTCGTTCAGGCGAACCTCGCCGCGGATGACCGGGTTGAGGCCGTTGACCGCCCGGAGCAGGGTGGATTTGCCGGAACCGGACAGGCCCATCAGCACGACGATCTCACCTTCGTTGATGCTCAGCGAGCAGTTGTGGACGCCGAGCACCTGGCCGGTGCGGGTCTGGACTTCGGCGCGGGTGCAGCCTTCGTCCATTGCTTCGAGGGCGGACTGTGGCGCGTCGCCGAAGACGATGGAGACGTTGTCGAATTCCAGCATGGTTTTCATTTTTTGCGATCCACCCGCAGGATGCGGTCAAGCATGATGGCGACGACGACGATGACGATGCCGCTTTCGAAGCCGAGCGCCGTATTGACTTGGTTGAGTGCCCGGACCACCGGCACGCCGAGGCCGTCGGCGCCGACGAGGGCGGCGATCACCACCATCGACAGCGACAGCATGATGGTCTGGTTCAGGCCGGCCATGATCTGCGGCAGGGCCCAGGGCAGTTCGACCTTGTAGAGGATCTGCCGCGGGGTGGCCCCGAAGGCCTGGGCGGCCTCAAGCAGCGGCATTGGCGTCGAGGAAACGCCAAGCTGGGTGAGGCGGATCGGCGCGGGAAGCACGAAGATCACCGTGGCGATCAGCCCGGGCACCATGCCGATGCCGAAGAACACGATCGCCGGAATCAGGTAGACGAAGGTCGGCAGGGTCTGCATCAGGTCGAGCACCGGACGCATGTAGGCGAAGAGTTTCGGGCGGTGGGCGCCGGCGATGCCGATCGGCACGCCGACCACCATGCAGACGACGCAGGCCGACAGCACCAGGGTCAGGCTTTCGGTGGTTTCGATCCAGTAGCCCTGATTGATGATGAACAGAAACCCCAGCGCCACGAAGAGGACGGTGGACCAGCGGCGCTGCAGCCACCAGGTGACGGCGAGAAAAACCGCGATGACGACAAGCGGATGCGGGGTTTGCAGCACCCAGAGGATGCCGTCGATCAGCCGCTCCAGCCCGTAGGAGAGGCCGTCGAAGAACCAGGCGCCGTTGACCTGGAGCCAGTCGAACACGGCGCGGGCGGTCTTGCCGACCGGGATCTTGTTGTCCGTCAGCCAGTCCATGTCTGATCCTTCCGCCGTTGCCGGCAGCCGGCGCGGTCAGCCGGCCCGGTCCGGCGTTTCAAAGTCCGAGTTCGCCTTTGACCGCCGCCAGGCCGTCACCGCCGTCGATTGTGGTAACGCCGGCGAGCCAGGTGTCGAGCACGTCCGGGTTGGCCTTCAGCCAGGCGGTGGCGGCGTCGGCCGGATCTTCGGCGTCGTCAAGGATGGCACCCATGATCTGGTTTTCCATCGCCAGGGTGAATTCGAGATTGTTCAGCAGCGCGCCGACATTCGGGCATTCGGCGGAATAGTTGGCACGGGTGTTGGTGAAGACGCTGGCGCCGCCGAGGTCTGGACCGAAGAAGTCGTCGCCGCCGGTCAGGTAGGTCATTTCGAAATTCGCGTTCATCGGATGCGGTTCCCAGCCGAGGAACACGATCGGCTGATCGCGTTTGTCGGCCCGGGCCACCTGGGCCAGCATGCCCTGTTCCGAGCTTTCGACCACCTTGAAGTCCGACAGGCCGAAGGCGTCGGCGTCGATCATCGACTGGATCAGCCGGTTGCCGTCATTTCCCGGCTCGATGCCGTAGATCTCGCCGTCGAGGTCGTCGGAATGGCTGGAGATGTCGGCAAAATCGGCGATGCCGACCGCCGCGCCGGCGGCGTTGGTGGCGAGGGTATATTTGGCACCGAGCAGGTTGGCGCGTACGATTTCCACGCTGCCGTCGTCGCGGTAGGAGGCGATGTCGGCCTCCATGGTCGGCATCCAGTTGCCGAGAAACACGTCGATGTCGCCGCCGGCCATCGAGGCATATGTCACCGGCACGGAGAGTACCTTGATGTCGGTTTCGTAGCCGAGCGCTTCGAGAACGACCGAGGTGACGGCGGTCGTGGCGGTGATGTCGGTCCAGCCGACGTCCGAGAACCTCACTTCGCCGCAGTCGGAAAATGCCGCACCGGTGGACGCGGCAAGAACGAGGGCGCTGGCAGTTGTAAGTTTCAGGGACATTGCGGGACTCCTCGTCCTTGTGCGGGTTTTGTAGATTGACGTCCCATTAAAGAAAAAACATTCTTGTTTCCGCAAGGAGTTTCTCAGGTTTCGCCGGTTCCGGGCCGATTGCGTCGACGAATTCGGCTGTGGTTCCGGACAACGGGTGCACGCCCGCAGAGACCTTCGGACGCGCGCAGCGGTCCAATCGGCACGGTCAGGAGCAAACCATCGGCATGGAGGCAGATTTCGTCATAGTGGGCGCCGGGTCGGCCGGCTGTGCGCTGGCGTACCGCCTGTCGGAGGCCAATGCGTCGGTGCTGGTGGTCGAGCATGGCGGCAGCGATGCCGGGCCGTTCATCCAGATGCCGGGCGCCCTGTCCTGGCCGATGGGCATGGCGCGCTATGACTGGGGATATCAGAGCGAACCCGAGCCCAACCTCGGCGGGCGGGTTCTGGCGGTGCCGCGGGGCAAGGTGATCGGCGGCTCGTCGTCGATCAACGGCATGGTTTACGTGCGCGGCCATGCGGCGGATTTCGATCACTGGCGGGACATGGGTGCCGATGGCTGGGGTTATGCCGACGTGCTGCCGTATTTCCGGCGGATGGAACACTGGCATGGCGGCGTGTCCGCGGTGCGCGGCACGGAGGGGCCGCTGCATGTGACGCGGGGGCCGCGGGACAATCCGCTGCACGGCGCCTTCGTCGAGGCCGGGGCGCAGGCGGGGTATGAACTGACCACCGATTACAACGGGCTGAAGCAGGAAGGTTTCGGGCCGATGGATCAGACGGTGTGGAAGGGCCGGCGCTGGTCGGCGGCGAACGCCTATCTGCGGCCGGCGATGAAGCGGGAGAACTGCGGCCTGGTGCGCGGCCTGGTCGGCAGGGTGGTGATCGAGGAGGGGCGCGCGGTCGGAGTCGAGGTTTTGCGTGGCAGTTCCACCGAAGTGATCCGGGCGCGGCGGGAAGTGGTTCTGGCCGCATCGTCGATCAATTCGCCCAAGCTGCTGATGCTGTCGGGGATCGGACCGGCGGCGCAGTTGGCCGGGCACGGGATCGCGGTTGTGGCGGACCGGCCGGGGGTGGGGCAGAATTTGCAGGATCATCTGGAGGTCTACATCCAGATGGCGGCGAGCCAGCCGGTGACACTGTTCAAATACTGGAACCTCTGGGGCAAGGCCTGGGTCGGCGCGCGGTGGCTGCTGACCGGGACAGGGGTCGGGGCCTCAAACCAGTTCGAGTCGGCGGCGTTCATCCGCTCGCGGGCCGGCGTGGACTACCCGGACATTCAGTATCATTTCCTGCCGATGGCGATCCGGTATGACGGTTACGCGCCGGCCGAGGGACACGGGTTTCAGGCGCATGTGGGGCCGATGCGCTCGGCCAGCCGCGGCGAGGTGACGCTGCGGTCGGCCGATCCGAAGGACCCGCCGCGGATCCGGTTCAACTACATGGACGATCCGCAGGACTGGGAGGATTTCCGCACCTGTATCCGTCTGACGCGGGAAATCTTTGCCCAGAAGGCATTCGAGCCGTTCGTAAAACATGAGATTCAGCCCGGTGCGGCGGTCCAGTCGGATGAAGAGTTGGACGGATTCATCCGCGAGCATGTCGAGAGCGCCTATCATCCCTGTGGCACGGCGCGGATGGGGCGGCGGGATGATCCGATGGCGGTGGTCGATCCGGAGACGCGGGTGATCGGCGTCGAGCGGTTGCGGGTGGCGGACAGTTCGGTGTTCCCGCGCATCACCAACGGCAATCTGAACGCGCCGTCGATCATGACCGGGGAGAAGGCGGCGGATCACATCCTCGGGCGCGGAATGCTGGCGCCGGAGAATGTGGTGCCGTGGGTGCATCCCGACTGGCAGCGGTCGCAGCGGTAGGGGGGAGAGGGATGCCGCGTATCGTGCGCGAAGGTCAGAGGCTGCCGGACTGGTGCAGGCTGCACCGGTTCGAGTTTGTCAGGGTGGATGCGGAAGGGGTTTCCTTCGCGCCCGAGGGCCGCTCGGAGCGGATCGTGACGGTCGACGGGCCGGTCAATCTCCGCCAGGGGGCGCGAAACCTTGGTCTGGCGTCGGGGCAGTTCTTCGATCTGGATGTGGAGGCCGGGCCGGTGCGGCTGACGGCGTTCTACGGTGCCGGGCTGGCCGTGCGGCTGATCGGCGACTGGGGTCCGGAAACCGCCGGCTGCGGCGTGTTTAGGGTCGTGGATGAGCCGGAGCCGTCGGACCGGGGTGACCCGGTGACCTATGCCAAGAGCACGCGGATGGACAGTCACTACCACGACTGCGACGAATACTGGATCATGGTCGACGGGCGGGCGGAGGTTGTGGTTGCGGGGGAGGCGGCCGGGATCGGGCCGGGGGAGTGTCTGTGTATCGGGATGGGGCGGCATCACGACATGGCCGCCGCGCCGGAGCCGGTGCGGGCGGTCTACTTCGAGACCGCCTATGAGCGGGGCAGGCGGATGGGGCATCTCTGGGAGCATACGCACGGGCCGGCGGTTCCGGCCGCGGGGCGGGATTGAGGCGCGGCGGCGCACCTGTGGCACGGGAGACTCACCCGGCGCGGCAAAACACGGCGCCGTGAAGCGGGTGATTGACCGGCAGAATCGTGGTTAATAGAAGGACGGTTCGCGCGGATGGCTGGATGGCCGCGGCCCGGCAACGGGGCGAGGAAAGTCCGGACTCCGGAAAGGAATGGCGGCGGGTAACGCCCGCCCGGGGCAACCCGAGGGAAAGCGCCACAGAAAACAGACCGCCCTCGGCTTCGGCCAGGGCAAGGGTGAAAAGGTGGGGTAAGAGCCCACCGCGCCCGTGGCAACACGGGTGGCACGGCAAGCCCCGCCAGGAGCAAGGCCAAATAGGGACCGCGCGGAGGTGAGAGCCTCCCGGGATCTTTCGCCCGAGTGGTCCGGGTTGGCTGCTGGAACCTGTCGGCAACGGCAGGTCTAGAGGAATGGTCATCGCCGTCCCGAAAGGGGCGGTACAGAATCCGGCTTACAGGCCGTCCGCGCGCAAAATTCATGGGAACTCATGGTACCAGGGTTCCGATTCGGACGATTCGGCGGGATTTCATGGGAAATTGCCCAGGCGGATCGAATTTTAGCTATTCGGGTTCCGGGCCGTCCGAAAAAATCAAAAATCTACATATGGTGTTCGCGTCGAGGCCGGTTCGCTACAATTAGCCGATGGCGTTAATTTATTACGAATTTCAGTGTATTCTGGCCGTCTCATCATGCTCTGGATTCAGGTCGGTGGTACAAAATACCATTGAAAACCACGAATTCCCATGGTATCCACAATCCCACGGAAGGCAGCGGAATTGAATTGGGGCAGAACGTCCCGCCAACAACAAAAACCGAGGCAGGTTTCTTCAGGCCGCCGCTTTCCCAGGACGTTGAGACGAGACCCGAAGCGGAAAAACGAGCAGTCCACAAAAAAGTGGCGCAGTCGGGCCGGGGACCCAGAACGGGACCAAATGGCGGGTCGTGCCTTCAGGCAGCACGGCCCGCCTTTTGTTTCAGGAGGGGCAGGCGAAACAGGAGATTGGCCGCGTGCCAGGCGATTTCAGAGGCGAGTCGATCCACAAGGTGGATCCGAAGGGGCGGGTTTCGATTCCCGCGCCTTTTCGCCATGAACTGATGCGCGCCGACCCGAACTGTCCTGAAGGCGGCAACCCGAGTTTCGTCATTGTCTACGGTTTCGACGACCAGCCGATGCTGGAATGCTATACGATGGAAGGTGCCGCGCGCATTGCCGCCGCCATCCGCCGGATGCCGCGGTCGAATCCGAACCGCAAGCGCATCCAGCGCAAGTATCAGACCAAATCCGTCACCCTGCAGGTGGACGAGAACGGCCGGCTGGTTCTGCCGGCGAAGCTGCGTGAGAAGATCGGGATTGACGGCAATGCGGTGTTTGCCGGCATGGGCGACACGTTCGAGATCTGGTCGACCGCCGATTACGAGATGGACGACGGTGACATGGCCACCGAGTTCAACGAATCCGGTGACGCGCTGAACGAGTCGATGGATGCCGATCTCGACAGATATACCGACGACGTGGTGTTTTGATGATGGCCCAGGTGGCGCCTCACGTCCCGGTGCTGCTTCACCCGATCCTCGCGGCGGTGGAGCCGGTGACCGGCATCTGGCTTGACGGAACCTTTGGCGCGGGCGGGTATACCCGCGCCCTGCTGGAGGCGGGTGCGGAGCGGGTGATCGCGGTGGACCGGGATCCGACCGCGCTGGACCTGGCGCGGGACTGGGCCGCGGAATACGGCGAGCGGCTGACCCTGGTGCAGGGGGTGTTCGGGGATCTGGACGCGTTGGCGGCAGAGGCGGGTGCGCCGGCACTTGACGGCGTTGTGCTCGATATCGGCGTCTCCTCGATGCAGATCGACCAGGCCGGGCGGGGATTTTCGTTTCAGAAGGACGGCCCGCTGGACATGCGGATGGGCGATGCCGGGCCGACGGCGGCGGATGTGGTGAACTCCATGGCCGAGGAGCCGCTGGCAAATCTGCTCTATCAGCTGGGCGAGGAGCGGGCATCGCGCCGGATCGCGCGGGCGATCGTGGCGTCCCGCGCCGACGCGCCGTTCGGGACGACGCTGCAGCTTGCCGCGGTGATCCAGGCGCAGCTTCCGCGCCCGAAACCTGGGCAGCCGCACGCGGCGACACGGTCGTTTCAGGCGCTGCGGATCGCGGTCAATGACGAACTGGGCGAGTTGGCGCGGGGACTTTCGGCGGCGGAGCGGGTGCTGGCTCCGGGGGGGCTGCTCGCTGTGGTGACCTTCCATTCTCTGGAGGACCGGATCGTCAAACGCTTCATGCAGATGCGTTCGGGGGATGCGCCAGGCGGAAGCCGCCATGCGCCGGAAGCCGAAAAGCAGGAACCGCGGTTCTCGCGGGTCACACGGCGGGCGCTGGCGCCTGCCGAAGAGGAAATACTGTCAAATCCGCGGGCACGGTCGGCCAAGCTGCGGATTGCCAGACGAACTGATGCCCCCGCCGGTGAGATCGACCCGCGGGACCTTGGGGTGCCGCCTGCCGCTCTTCGGGAGAACATGGGATGAAACCGGTCTTGTACCTGTCAGCTGTCGTTTTTGTCGGGCTCTGCGCGTTTTGGGCCTATCGGGTCAACTATGCGACGCGCGAAGCTTTGGGGCGTGTCGCCGATCTGCAGGCGGAAATGACCCATGAGCGCGAACGGATGCGGATGCTGAACGCGGAATGGGCCTATCTCAACCGGCCGGACCGGCTGCAGGCGATGGTGAACGCCAACAACGAGGTGTTGCAGCTGGTGCCGCTTCAGCCCGAGCAGTTCGGCGAGGCGGCGATGGTGGCCTATCCGGCCGATCTGATGGAAACCGCCGAGCCGCAGGCCGCGGCAGCAGGAGAAAGAAGATGATCCGCCGGCCGCTGCGTCCGCTTGCAAAAATCCTGCGTGCCCGCGAAACCGGCGGCGATCCCAATCTTATCGAGGCCGAGGAGCGCGCGGCACGGCTGGCGGAATCGTTTCGGGCGGAACGGAAGCGGGCGGAAATTCGTCTCGTTCTGCTGGGGCTTGCCTTTCTGATCGGCTATTCCACCATCATCGCCCGGATGGCGCTGGTTTCGGCGGCGGTTCCGGAAGAGCCGCAGACGGCGCGGGCCGCCAACCCGATCCGGGCGGAACGGGCCGATATCGTTGACCGCAACGGCATCGTGCTCGCGACCAACGTGCTGACCTCGTCGCTCTATGCCCAGCCGCAGGAGATGGTTGATCCCGTTGCCGCGGCAGAGGGACTTGTGGCGATTTTCCCGGACCTCGATGCGGCGGATCTGAAGAAACGGTTTACCTCGGGCGCGAAGTTCCTCTGGATCAAGAAGTCGATTTCACCGGAACAGATGCAGCTTGTGCATCAGATCGGTGAGCCTGGCCTGCTGTTCGGTCCGCGTGAAACCCGGCTTTATCCGAACGGTCCGGTGGCCGCGCACATTCTCGGCGGCACCAGGTTCGGCCGGGAAGGCGTGTCGGCGGCGGAAGTGATCGGCATGGCCGGGGTGGAGAGCGTGTTCGACACCAGGCTGCGCGATCCGGAGCAAATCGGCGAGCCGCTGCGGCTTTCGATCGATCTGGGGGCGCAGATCGCGCTGGAAGAGGTGCTGTCGAACGGCATGGTGGAAATGAATGCGGTTGGCGCGGCGGGGATTCTGATGGAGGCCGACACCGGGCAGATCCGGGCGATGGCCAGTCTGCCGGAATTCGATCCCAACGACCGGTCCGGCCAGCTTGATCAGCGCGATCCCGCCAACAGTCCGTTCTTCAACCGGGCGGCCCAGGGGCTCTACGAGTTGGGCTCGACTTTCAAGCCGCTGACCGTGGCGCTGGCGCTCGAGACCGGCATGGTCAATCCGAAGACCCAGATCGACACCCGCGGGCCGATGAAATGGGGCCGGTTCACGATCAATGACTTTCACAATTACGGCCCCAGCCTTTCGGTGGAGGAGGTGATCGTTCAGTCCTCGAACATCGGTTCCGCCCGCATTGCCATTGAACAGGGTACCGCGGCGCAGAAGCGGTTTCTGGCTCAGGTCGGGATGATGGAGCCGATTCCGGTCGAACTTTCCGAGGCGGCACGGACCAAACCTCTGCTGCCGCAGCGCTGGTCCGATCTGGCGACGATGACGATATCATACGGGCACGGGATTGCGGTGACGCCGCTGCATCTTGCCACAGCCTATGCAAGTCTCACCAACGGTGGCTACCGGGTGAAGCCGTCGGTGATCGAGACGCCCAACATTTCCAAGACCGATGGCGAGGTCATCATCTCTGAACTGACCTCGCGGCAGGTGCGGGACATGATGCGCCAGGTGGTTGTGCGTGGTACCGCGAAATTCGCCAATGTCGAGGGCTACGAGATCGCCGGCAAGACCGGCACTGCCGACAAGCCGCTGCCTGGCGGCGGCTATGCCAGCAACAAGGTGATTGCGACGATGGCGTCGGTCTTTCCGGCCTCGAACCCGAAATATGTCCTTATCATCATTCTCGATGAGCCGGAGCGGATCTACAATGGCCAGAAGCTGCGCACTGCGGGCTGGACCGCGGCGCCGGTGATGGCCAATGCGGTGCGCCGGATTGCGCCGGTTCTGGGGATGCGGCCGCAAAACAGCGGCAAGCCCGAAGCGCCCGTACTTTACACGCTTGCCGGAAACGAATAGCCCGTTGTGCAACCGAAACCGGCGATTGTGACAGGACATGACCGGAACTGACCGTACCGATACCCTGCAGGGATTTGAGGCTCTGGGGCTGCTGACGGGGACCCGACGCGCCGGCACCTGGTCCGGACCGATCCTGGAGCTGACCGGCCTTTCCGTCGACAGCCGCCAGACCGAACCGGGGCATCTGTTCGCGGCGCTGCCTGGCGCCAGGATGCACGGTGCGGAGTTCGTGTCCTTCGCTCTGCGGATGGGGGCCGCGGCGGTGCTGACCGATGCCGAGGGCCTGGCGGTTGCCGAGCGCGAACTGGGTCCATTGCAGGTTCCGGTGGTCCTGTCGGCGCAGCCGCGCCGGGTTCTGGCGCTGGCGGCGTCCCGCTGGTTCGGTGGCCAGCCGGAGGTGATCGTCGCGGTCACCGGCACCAACGGCAAGACCTCCGTGGCGAGCTTCACCCGGCAGATCTGGGAGGCTCTGGGCGAGAGCGCCGTCAATTTCGGCACGGTCGGGGTCGAGGGCGCGGTTGCCGCGCCGCTGAACCACACCACGCCGGAACCGATCACCCTGCACCGGCTGCTCGACGATCTGAGCGACCGCGGCGTCACCCATGCGGCGATGGAGGCATCGAGTCACGGGCTCGACCAGCACCGGCTGGACGGGGTGCGGCTGGCGGCGGCGGGGTTCACCAACCTCACCCGGGACCACCTGGACTATCACCCGGATTTCGAGAGCTATTTTTCCGCCAAGCTCGGTCTTTTCGACCGGGTTCTGCCGCGGGGGGGAACCGCCGTAGTCAATGTCGACGATCCGCACGGGGCCCGGGTCTGCGACGTGGCACGGGCGCGCGGGCAGGCTCTGATCCGGGTGGGCCGGGCGAACGATGCCGACCTGCGGCTGGTCGGGCAGAGGTTCGACGCGGCGGGTCAGGAGATCCTGTTCGCCTGGCGCGGCCGCAGCCATCGGGCGCGGCTGGATCTGATCGGCGGATTTCAGGCGCACAATGCCCTGGTGGCGGCGGGGCTGGCAATCGGATCGGGGTCCGATCCGGAAGCGGTGTTCGATGTTCTCGAAGAACTGCGTACGGTCCGGGGACGGATGGAGCGGGCGGCGACGCGGGCCAACGGCGCGACGGTCTATGTGGATTACGCCCATACGCCGGACGCGCTGTCGACGGCGCTGACGGCGCTGCGGCCGCATGTGCTCGGGCGGCTGCTGGTGGTATTTGGTGCCGGGGGCGACCGGGACCGGGGCAAGCGTCCGCTGATGGGGGCGGCGGCAGCGGCGGCGGCGGATGTGGTTTTCGTCACCGACGACAATCCGCGCAGTGAGAACCCGGCGGCGATCCGGGCGGAGATCATGCCGGGGTGTCCCGAAGCAACCGAGATCGGCGACCGGGCGGAGGCGATCCTGACCGCGGTGGATGCGTTGCAGCCGGGTGACACGCTGCTGATCGCCGGCAAGGGGCATGAGACCGGCCAGGTGATCGGCGAGGACGTGCTGCCGTTCGATGATATTGAACAGGCCAGTGTCGCGGTGGCAGCACTTGACGGGCTTGGCGCTTGAGCGGGCTTTGGTCAGCCGGGGAGGCCGCACGGGCAACCGGCGGCGTCGCCCATGGCAACTGGGTCGCAACCGGGGTGTCGATCGACTCGCGGACGCTGGCGCCCGGGGATCTGTTTGTCGCGCTGACGGCAGACCGGGACGGACATGATTTTGTTGCCCAGGCGCTGAAGCAGGGCGCGGCGGCCGCGCTGGTGTCGCGGCGGCCCGACGGGGTGCCGGAGGATGCGCCCCTGCTGGTGGTCGACGAGGTTCTTGATGCACTTCGGCGGCTCGGACGGGCGGCACGCGACCGGTTCGGCGGCAGGGTGGTTGCGGTAACCGGTTCGGTGGGCAAGACCGGGACCAAGGAAATGCTGCGCCGGACGCTGGGCGAGCAGGCGCGGGTGCATGCGGCGGAGAAGAGTTACAACAATCACTGGGGCGTGCCGCTGACGCTGGCACGGATGCCGGCGGACCGGGATTACGCGGTGATCGAGATTGGCATGAATGCGCCGGGCGAGATCGCGCCGCTTGCGGAAATGGCGCGTCCGGACGTGGCGGTCATCACCACGGTCGAGGCGGTGCATCTGGCGGCGTTTCGCAGCGTGTCGGAGATCGCCCGCGAGAAGATCAGCATCGTCAGAGGGCTGAAACCGGGCGGGGTGGTGGTTCTCAACCGGGATACGCCGACCTATCCGCTGCTGCTGCGCGAAGCGCGGCGGGCCGGGGCACGGCCGGTGCGGTTCGGCAGTGTCGGCCGCCCGGAATTTCTGCTGCGCGAGTCGCGGGTGGGGCGCACCGGTACGACGATTTCGGCGCGGGCGCATGGTGAGAATTTCATGTTCCGCATTGGCGCGCCCGGGCGGCATCTGGCGATGAACGGCCTTGCGGTGCTGGCGGCGGTCGAGGCGCTCGGGGCGGATTACGGCCGGGCGGCGGTTGCGCTTGCCGGTTGGGAAGCGCCGGAGGGGCGCGGGGCGCATTGGGACGTCTGGCTGGGGCCGGGCGGTCTCGATGGCCGGATCGTGCTGATCGACGAGAGCTACAACGCCAATCCGGCGGCGATGGCGGCGGCGTTCGAGGTCTTTGCCACCGAGACGCCGGAGGACGGCGTCGGGCGGGTGACCGGCGGGCGCAGGATCGCGTTTCTCGGCGACATGCTCGAACTGGGGCCGGACGAAGAGGCCCTGCATGCCGGACTGGCCCGGCTGCCGTCGCTGGCGGCGGTCCGGACGGTGCATTGCTGCGGACCGAGGATGCGGCATTTTCATGCTGCCCTGAAACCGGCGAAGCGCGGTGAATGGTTTGCGACCTCGAAGGAAATGGCCGAACGGGTCCCGCGTCTGCTGGATGCGGGAGACGTGGCCATGGTCAAGGGGTCACTGGGGTCGAACATGGCCCGGGTTGTTGAGGCCATTCGCCGGATGGGCGTATCGCGTCCGGCCCATCACGAAGAGGAATAGAGCCGGCCGATGCTGTATTTTCTGACGAATTTCACTGAAAGCATCAGTTTTTTCAATGTATTCCGTTACATCACCTTCCGTGCCGGCGGGGCGTTCTTCACCGCGCTGCTGTTCGGGTTCATTTTCGGCCGGCCGCTGATCGACATGCTGCGGGTCCGTCAGGGCCGCGGCCAGCCGATCCGCACCGACGGACCGCAGGGGCATATCGTTGCCAAGGCGGGCACGCCGACCATGGGCGGGCTGCTGATCCTGTCGGCGATCCTGGTCTCGACGCTGCTCTGGGCGCGGCTGGACAACGGATTTGTTTGGCTGGTGCTGTTCGTGACCTTCGGTTTCGGGATGATCGGCTTTGCCGACGACTACGCCAAGGTCAGCAAACAGACACATGCCGGG
>JAUIHM010000082.1 GCA_030432315.1 Alphaproteobacteria bacterium
AAACGGCAAGAAGGGTGTCTTCGTTGCCCTGATCCGTATTTATTTGGAGACAGAAATGGCCCGGCGCAGGTTGGTATACGAGGGCAAAGCGAAAATTCTGTATGAGGGGCCGGAGCCGGACACCCTGATCCAGTATTTTAAGGACGACGCCACCGCTTTCAATGCCGAAAAAAAGGCGACGATCGAAGGCAAGGGCGTTCTCAACAACCGCCTGAGCGAACATTTCATGAGCGGCCTCAACGCCATCGGCGTGCCGACCCATTTCATCCGCCGCATCAACATGCGCGAACAGCTGATCCGGGCGGTCGAGATGATCCCGCTCGAGGTGGTGGTGCGCAACTATGCCGCCGGGTCGCTCAGCAAGCGGCTGGGTATTCCCGAAGGGCAGCAGCTGCCCCGGCCGATCATCGAGTTCTATTACAAGGACGATGCGCTGCACGATCCGCTGGTGACCGAAGAGCACGTGATCGCCTTCAACTGGGCCAGCCAGCAGGATCTCGACGACATGGTCGCCCTGGCACTGCGCGTGAACGATTTCCTGAGCGGCATGTTTCTCGGGGTCGGCATCCGGCTGGTGGATTTCAAGATCGAGATCGGACGGGTGTTCGACGGCGATTTCCAGCGGCTGATCGTCGCCGATGAAATCAGCCCCGACAGCTGCCGGCTGTGGGACATCGAAACCGGGCAGAAGCTCGACAAGGATGTGTTCCGTCAGGATCTGGGGTCGCTCTCGGATGCCTATACGGAAGTGGCAAAGCGGCTGGGTGTGATGCCGCGCACAAACGGCAAGGCGGCCACCGGGCCGAAACTGGTGAACTGATGAAGGCTGTTGTTCATGTCACGCTGCGCAACGGTGTGCTCGATCCGCAGGGCGACGCGGTGCGCCGCTCGCTCGGCTCGCTTGGGTTTGCAGAGGTTGAGAACGTGCGTGTCGGCAAGATGATCGAACTGGACCTGACCGGCGAAGACCGGGCGGGCGCCGAGGTGCGGGTGGCGCAGATGTGCGAGAAGCTTCTGGCCAATACGGTCATCGAAAAATACACGGTTGAAATCATATGAGTTTCCGCGCCGGGGTGCTGGTATTTCCGGGCTCGAACTGCGACCGTGATCTTGCGGTGGCGCTGCGCCAGGCCGGGGCGGATGTCACCATGGTCTGGCACAAGGACACCGACCTGCCGGCCGGTCTCGATCTGGTCGCCATTCCGGGCGGGTTTTCGTTCGGGGACTATCTGCGCTGCGGAGCGATCGCCGCAAGATCGCCGATCACCCGGTCGGTTGTCGCTTTCGCCAACCGGGGCGGGCTGGTGCTGGGGATCTGCAACGGCTTTCAGGTGCTGATCGAAACCGGGCTGCTGCCGGGGGCGCTGATGCGCAATGCCGGGCTGAAATTCATCTGCGCGGTCGAGACGCTGGTGGTGGCGACCGCGGACAGCCCGTTTACCTGCGGCTACGCGGCCGGGGACCGGATCCGGGTTCCAATCGCCCACCACGACGGCAACTACATTGCCGATGACGACACCCTCGCGCAGCTTGAGGGCGAGAACCGGATCGCATTCCGCTACGCCGAAAATCCCAACGGTTCGCGGAATTCGATTGCCGGAATTCTGTCCGGCAACCGCAGGGTGCTGGGCATGATGCCGCACCCCGAACGGGCCGTGGATGCGGTGCATGGCGGGACCGACGGCGTGGCCTTGTTCGGCGGGATTTCGCTGGCACTTGCAGAGGGGGCGCTGCAAGGCGGTTGAGACTGGAAGGTGTAACTTCTATCCTGCCCACATGAAACTGATTGCCACACCTTCGGATACCGTGGCCGGCCGGAATTCGGTTCTCTGGTGGCGCATGACTGTCCTGATTACCCTGATCGCCACCCTGCTGGTGATATGGATCAGTCATTTCTACCTCACCCTGACTTTCAGCGAGCAGCAGAGCACCAAGTCGCGGCTGCGCGCCACGCTCTATGCCGGCAGCATCCAGTCGACGCTGCAGCGCCATGCGGTGGTGCCGCTGCTGCTCTCGCGCGACCCGGTGCTTCTGATCGCGCTGCGGGCCGGGCAGTTCGCCGGTGCCAACGAGCGGCTCGAGGCGTTTCAGGAGGAACTGGGGTCCGGCGAGATCTTTCTGCTCAGCAACGAAGGGCGGGTCGTTTCCTCAAGCGACCAGCGGACCGTCGACCAGTTCGAGGGCGACCAGTCCTATTTCAGCGCCGCACTGGCCGGCGAAGGCACGAAATTCTCGATCAGCACCCTGCCAGACGGAACCCGGACCTTTCACTATTCCCGCAAACTGGTCGTCGAAGAGCAGCTGCTCGGGATCATCGTCGTGACCGTCGGGCTGGGTCTGCATGAACAGGGCTGGCTCGGGGCCAATGCGCTGGTGGCGGTGAGCGATTCAGACGGCGCGGTTCTGCTCGCCTCGGATCCGGCCTGGCGCGGGCTGACGCTCGACCGGATCGTCGATGCGGACACAAACGGCGGCCCGATGCGCGATGCCCTGCACTCGGCCGGGTCCTGGCTCGGGCAGTACCCTTATGTCTACATCGACGGCACTCCGCATCTGGCGACGACGGTGCCGATCGGGTTTCGCAACTGGCGGCTGACGTTTTTCGGCACCCTGGAGGACGTGCGGGCGCGGACCAACACCTTCCTCGCGCTGATCATCATGCTGCTGGCGCTGCTGCTGGCGCTCGGGTTCTATCTGATCCTGCGGCGGACGCGGGCGGAGGGGCGCAGGATCAAGCGCGAATCCGACGACCTGCGGCAGCTGAACCAGCGGCTTTCATACGAGATTGCCGCCCGGCAGCGGCTGGAAAGGAACCTGAAGGACGCCGAGCAAAGTCTTGAGCAGGCGTCGAAACTTGCCGCACTGGGGCAGATGTCGGCGGCGGTCAGCCACGAGTTGAACCAGCCGCTCGCGGCCATGAAGACCTATCTGGCAGGCGCGCGGCTGCTGCTGCGCCGCAAACGTGGCGACGAGGCTCTGTCGTCGTTCCAGCGGATCGATGACCTGATCGACCGGATGACCGGGATCACCAGGCAGCTCAAATCCTATGCCCGCAAGGGCGATGTGGATCTGGTACGGATCGACATGCGCGATTCCGTGCGCTCGGCGCTGTCGATGATGTCGCCGCAGCTCGACAAGATGGCGGTGGAGATCACCACCACCCTGCCCTCGGATCCGGTTCCGATCGAAGCCGATCCGCTGCGCATCGAGCAGATCATCGTCAATCTGCTGCGCAACGCCCTCGATGCCGTCAGCCGCCAGAAGGACCGCAAGGTCCGCATTCTGCTGGTCGAGGGTGAAACGATCTTTCTGTCGATCGCCGACAACGGCACCGGACTCGACGATCCGGACAAACTGTTCGAGCCGTTCTACACGACCAAGAAACCCGGCGAAGGTCTGGGGCTGGGGCTGGCGATTTCTGCCGGATTTGCCGCCGAGATGGGCGGACGGCTGCTGGCACGCAATGCTCCGGACGGGGGGGCGATTTTCGAGCTCGTCCTGCCCCGCCTCAATCCAAAATCCCAAGCAGCGGAGTAACCGCAATGTCCACGACCCAAAAGGTGGCAATCATCGACGACGAGGCCGATCTGCGCGATTCCGTCGCCCTCTACCTCAAACTCTCGGATTTTGTTCCGGTGACCTTTGAGACGGCGGATGCAGCGCTCCGGTTTCTGACGCCCGAATTCGACGGCGTCATCATCAGCGACATCCGGATGCCCGGCACCGATGGAATGGCGCTGCTGCGGCGGCTGCAGTCGATCGACCCCGGCCTGCCGGTGATCCTGATGACGGGCCACGGCGACGTTCCGATGGCCGTTGAGGCGATGCGGATCGGCGCCTTCGACTTCATCGAGAAACCCTTCGAACCGGATCAGCTGACGGAACTCTGCCAGAAAGCGTCCGAGGCACGCGGCAAGGTAATGGAAACCCGGGCTCTGCGGCGGGAACTGTCGGACGGCAGCGTGCTGATGCGCCGGCTGATGGGCGACAGTCCGGCGATCCGCCGGCTGCGCGAGACCATTCTCGACGCAGCCCAGGCGGACGGCCATGTGCTGGTCCGCGGCGAAACCGGAACCGGCAAGAGCCTCGTCGCACGTGCGCTTCACGCCTGCGGCCCGAAGGCCTCGAAACTGATGGTGACGGTCAACTGTGCCTCGATGTCACCGGAAAAGCTCGAGGCGGCGCTGTTCGGCGATCCGGACTCCGGTGAAAAGCCGCTGGTGGAACAGGCCGAGGGAAGCACGCTCTGCCTCGAGGCGGTCGAGGCGCTGCCGCCGTCGGCCCAGGTCCGGCTGCTCGATCTGCTGAGCGCCGGCGAAGTCGATGACGCGGTCGGCACCGGCACCTCGTCCTTCCGGATCATCTCCGTGTCCGGCACCCTGGCACCGGGTCAGACCCAGCCCTATCCGTTCCGGGAAGATCTCTATTACCGGCTGAACAGTCTGACTGTGGAGACCCCGCCGCTGCGCACGCGGGGCGAGGACATTCTGGCGCTGTTCGCGCATTTCATGGTCGAGTTTGCCGACGAATACGGCTGCGACGCCCCGGCGATCAATGCGGCGGATGCCGCTAACCTGGTGCAGGCCCCGTGGCCGGGCAACATCCGCCAACTCATCAACCTGGCGGAACGGGCGATCCTGCAGACCCGGCGCGGCGATCTCAACATCTCCGCGCTGCTGATCGATGACGGCTTCCAGGTGCCCTCGATCCCGCTCGACAGCGAAAAGCCGCTCAAGGAGCATGTGGACGCTTTCGAGCGGATGCTGATCGACCATTCGCTGCGGCGCAACGGCGGCTCGGTGGTCAATGTGATGAACGAACTGGCCCTGCCCCGCCGCACCCTGAATGAAAAGATGGCCAAGTACGGCCTGAGCCGCCAGGACTATCTGGCGACCCAGCAGAGCTGAGATCCGCAGCGCTGCCGTTCTTCCCGGGTCCGCGGCCGGCTTCCGTGCCGCCGGATCCGGTCAGAGGGAGCCAAGCACCGGCGCGAGATCGCCGTAGCCGGTGAACCGACGTTCATAGGCGAGACCGAGACGCGCTGCGGCGTCTTCCGCCGCCGCATCGAGAGCCGCGTCTTCCGTCTGGGCCAGATAGACAAGTTTTTCGTAATTGCCGAACAGCATGTCGCGCAACTGCGGATGACGGTCCAGACCCATCGGTTTCCAGACGAAGGCGTCGAACTGCCGCACAAGAAAATCGGTCAGATAGAAGCAGGTCATCTCCGACTCCGCCCGCCCGGCGAAGGCGTCATTGCCGTCGAAGAAGCTGTAGCAGTGCGGACCGGCGATCATCCGCACCCCGAGCGCGTCGCAGCAGGCCTGCAGCAGACCACCGGTGCCGCAATCCGCATAGGCGACAAAAATCTCGCCGTACCGTGCGCGCGACTCCGTCACCGCCCTTTCGACCGCATCGGGGATCCGGTCGGGCCAGAGATGCAGGCTGGCGGGCAGACAGCGCAGGTCGATGTGGTCCCAACCGTTGAGGGACTTCAGCGCAAGGATTTCCCGCGCCAGCGCCCCGCAGGCGATCACAAGCACCTCGCCCGTTTTCTGCGCCGGGGCGGCGAGGCCGGTCCCGGTCAGCGTCGCGTCATCTGGAAGGCGCGGCCCGGGTCCCGGCACATGTTCCCCGACCGGCGCCGCGCGCCGCGGTTCGGGCCGGGGTCTGCGGGGGGAACGGGCACCCATGCCACCTCACATCTGGTTGTGCTTGCGGGCCATGAATTCCTTGGCGGTTTCAACGGCGACGGCGGCGTCCCGGCAATAGGCGTCGGCACCGATGGCCCGGCCGAACTCCTCGTTCAGCGGCGCGCCACCGACCAGCACGATATACTGGTCACGGTCGCCTTTGTCGCGGAGCGTGTCGATCACCACCTTCATGTAGGGCATGGTGGTGGTGAGCAGCGCCGACATGCCGAGAATGTCGGCGCTTTCCCGCGCCAGCGCGTCGAGATAGTTTTCGACCGGATTGTTGATGCCGAGGTCGACCACCTCGAAGCCGGCACCCTCCATCATCATCGCGACGAGGTTCTTGCCGATGTCATGGATGTCGCCCTTAACCGTGCCGATCACCAGCTTGCCAAGCCGCGGCGCCCCGGTTTCGATCAGCAATGGTTTCAGAATCGCCATCCCCGCCTTCATGGCATTGGCTGCGAGCAGAACCTCGGGCACAAACAGGATGCCGTCGCGGAAGTCGATCCCGACGATGTGCATTCCGCCCACCAGACCCTTCGTCAGGATGTCATAGGGGGTCCAGCCCCGTTCCAGCAGAATGTTGACGCTCTCGACGATTTCGTCAGCCATTCCGTCGTAGAGGTCGTCATGCATCTGCGGAATGAGTTCCTCATCGCTGAGATCCGCCAGATTGAAATCATCTTCTTCGGCCATATCGAATCCTTCCGAGGGCGCCGGGACCCCCGGCGGCCTGAAATTCCAGATGAACTTCAATAACACCGGAATGTAAACTTCAATTACCACTAACCGACACCTGTCAATTTGGCTGCGACACCATGGCAAAAACACATCCATGCGCCGCTCAGGCCCGTCACAGCCGGTCCGGCGGCCACGGGAGGGCTTGCATCCCGGTAAGTGTTCTGCTTTTGTTCGATCATGACGAAAACATCCGGGACCATCGCAGTTGGACGGCCGAAGGTTCGGGGACGGGCCGCGCGCACCAATGACACCGGACGGTTCGAGCCCTATTCCCGGGTTGCCGTCGACGACGGTTGGCCGGCGGAGGAGGATCCGCAACCGCTGCGCACGGAACTCGCACTGGAAACGCCGCGCGGCATCATCACCCGCAACACCTCCCCCGACATTCCGTTCGACCGGTCGATCAACCCCTACCGCGGTTGCGAACACGGCTGCATCTACTGCTTCGCGCGGCCGAGCCATGCCTGGCTGGGTCTGTCACCGGGACTGGACTTCGAGACACGGCTGGTCGCGAAACCGAATGCCGCGGCGGTGCTGCGTGCGACCCTCGCCAGGCCCGGTTACCGACCGAAGCCGATTGCCATCGGCACCAACACCGATCCCTATCAGCCGGTCGAGGCGAGGATGCGGATCATGCGGTCGATCCTCGAGGTCCTGAGCGGGCAAGGCCATCCGGTGACGATCGTTACCAAGGGAAGCCTGATAGAGCGCGACATCGACATCCTGGCGGAGTTGGCCGGACGCGGACTGGCCCATGTCGGCATCTCCGTCACCGGTCTCGATCCCCGGCTGTCCCGGTCGATGGAGCCTCGGGCTCCGGCACCGGCGCGGCGTCTGCAGGTGATCGGGCGGCTGGCGGCGGCGGGCATTCCGGTTCGGGTCATGGTCGCGCCGGTGGTTCCGGGGCTGACCGACCACGAGATCGAACCGATCCTCGCGGAGGCCCGCGCGGCCGGGGCCGATGCGGCAAGCTGGATCATGCTGCGCCTGCCGCTGGAGGTGGCGCCGCTGTTCGAGGAATGGCTGCTGGCGACACGGCCGGAGCGGGCAAAAAAGGTCATGGGCCGGGTGCGCGACACCCATGGCGGCAGAACCTATGATCCGGCGTGGGGACGGCGGATGACGGGTGAAGGCGTTTACGCGGAGATGATAGGCCGCCGGTTTGCCCTCGCCCGGCGCAGGCTCGGTTTCAACCGCGATCTGCCGCCGCTGCGCTGCGACCTGTTCCGGCCGCCGTCGCGCGACGACCGGCAGATGAGCCTGTTCTGAGCCCCGCCGCGGCGGCTTCCGTTCAGGACCGGCGGCGCCGACGCGGCCGGCCCGACTCCGCGGGTGCGCCGTCGTTGCCGTCGGATGCGGACGAATACCCGCCAAGGCGCGCGGCGATCTCGTCCAGCGTCGGAGTGGCACCTTTGGGACCGGCCGACCCAAGGGCCGCACGCATCGCCCGCAGATGCTGCGGGGTGGTGCCGCAGCATCCGCCAATGATCGTCGCCCCGCAGTTCCGCGCCATGACCGCGTATTCGCCCATCAGTTCCGGAGTGCCGTCATAGTGGATGTGTCCGTCCATGAACTTGGGAATGCCGGCGTTGCCCTTGGCAATGATCGGCAGGTCGGGACCGGCAGCGTCGAAACCGATCACCGTGCGCAGCAGGTCCGATGCCCCTACCCCGCAGTTCGCGCCGAAGGCGAGCGGCCGGTGTGGCAGACCGGCAACCAGGCGCACCATGTCGGCGGCGGTGACGCCCATCATCGTCCGGCCGGCCGTGTCGAAGCTCATCGTGCCGCACCAGGGTGCACCGACCCGGCCGATGCCAATGGAGGCGGCGGTAAACTCGTCCGGGGCGGAAATGGTCTCGACCCAAAGCACGTCGGCGCCACCGTCCATCAGCCCGCGGGCCTGCTCCTCGAACATGTCGGCTGCCGCCTCGACGGTCAGCGGCCCGTGCGGCGCCATGATCTCGCCGGTGGGACCCATGGAACCCGCCACCACCACGGGCCGGTCACAGGCATCCGCCGCCTTGCGCGCAATCGCCGCGGCGGCCCTGTTGAGTTCATGCACGCGCTTTTGTGCGTCGTGCAGCGCCAGGCGGCTGGCATTGCCGCCAAAAGAGTTGGTCAGGAAGATGTCGCTTCCGGCATTGATTGCCCCGTCATAGAGGGCGCGGATCTTTTCCGGTTTCTCGACGTTCCACATCTCCGGCGCGTCGCCGGATTCGAGGCCCATGTTGAACAGGTTGGTTCCGGTGGCACCGTCCGCCATCAGCCAGTCACGGCTCTCCAGAAGCTTTTCGAGGGTCGTTCTCATGGGCGGGTACCGTCCTTTACCGTCTCAGTTGCTGCTCAGTGTGGTCCGGGCAATCGCCTGGATCCGTTCCACCATGGATTTCAGGCCGTTGGAGCGCTGCGCCGAAAGATGCTGGTCCAGACCGAGGCGTTCGAACATGGCCCTGGCGTTGAGGTTTGGCACGTCGGCGACCGGCATTCCGGAATAGAGCCGATGCAGTATGGCAATCAGTCCGCGCACGATCATCGCGTCCGAATCTCCGGCGAAATCGAACCTTGCTTCCGCTCCGGTGCCGGAAATCCGTGGGACGATCCAGACCTGGCTCGCACATCCCTCAACCTTTGACGCCGGCACCTGAAGGGCCGGATCCATCGGCTCCATGGTTTTTCCAAGTTCGATGACGTAGCGGTACCGGTCCTCCCAGTCCTCCAGGAACTCGAAGTCCTCCGCTATTTCCTCAAATTCCCTGAGCGCCAAAAGTTCCATCCCGGTGGTTGTGTCCCGTCAGGCATGTATGCCTTTGCCTGGGCCAGGTCCATAGCCTAGCCGGGCAAGGGTTGTTTTTCCCTTTCCAACCGTTGGGCATCGGTCTATTTCCGTCTGGACACTGGAAACCGGACACCATGCGCAACGTTCTGATACTGCTGACCTTCGCGACTGGCGTCGCCGGATGCTCGGGCGATCTGCCGGGATTCCTTGGCAGCAGTTCCAATGACGGCACCTACACCTTCGGGGCCGAGACCATTGTTGCCGAACCCGAACTTCTGTTTCTGCGCAGCACGCATGTCGAACGTTCCATCAACGGCATCATCCTGCGCGCCGAAGGGATCGCCCCGACCCAGGGGTGGTATTCCGCGGCGCTGCTGGCGTCACTGACGCCGCCGGATACGGACAGGGGCACCTACTACCTCGACTTCGTCGCCATTCCGCCGGAAGAGGCGGCAACAGTCGGGCCGGAGCGGACCCGTGAACTGCGCGCGGCGATCTTCCTCCCCGACCGGTACCTTGAAAAGGTTTCCTCGATCCACATAACCGGCCAGCAGCGGACGGAGACGGTCTCCGTCAAATAGCCGGCGGGTCACGCCGACGGCCTCAGGGCAGAGCCACCACCACCACATTCGAGCCGTTGGCGGACAGCGCGATCTCTCCGCGCTTCAGCCGCATCGCGTCACGGCCGAACACCTCGTGCCGCCAGCCGCGCAGCGCCGGAACGTTCGGATCGGACCCGCTGGCGATCGCGTCCAGTTCCGCCGAACTGGCGATCAGCCGCTGGGCGACGCCCGATTCTTCCGAACGGGCCTTCAGCAGCACCCGCAGCAGTTCCGCGAGCGCCTCGACGCCATTCCTGCGGTCGGACGTGTCCCTGGGTTCTGGAATGTCGGAAGGTGCAAGCTCCTCTGCAGCGGCAACCGCATGCAGAATGCCTTCGGCCAGTTCGCCCTTGCGGGCCTCGCGCATCAGCAGCCGGGATTTCGACAGGTCTTCGAGCGTGCGGGGCCGGTTCGCCGCCAGTTCCGAAAGCGCGTCGTCCTTGAATATCCGGTTGCGCGGCACGTTGCGGCTCTGGGCGGCAATCTCGCGGTAGCGGGCCAGTTCCTTGAGTGCAGCGAGGAACTTTTTCGATGTCGACCGGGTCTTGACCCGTTCCCACGCGGATTCCGGGTCGGTCCGGTAGGTCTCCGGATCCATCAGGATCGCCAGTTCCTCCTGGACCCAGGCTGCCCGGCCACTCTTTTCCAACTGCCGCGACAGACTCTCATAGATGGTGCGCAGGTGGGTGACATCGGCGAGGGCATAGGCCTTCTGCGCGTTGCTCAGCGGCCGCCTGCTCCAGTCGGTGAAGCGCGACGACTTGTCGATGCTGGCACGGGCGATCTTGCGGGCAAGGGTCTCATAACCGACCTGGTCGCCGTAACCGCAGACCATTGCCGCGACCTGGGTGTCGAAGAACGGTTTCGGCAGCACCCCGGCATTGACCTGAAAGATTTCCAGGTCCTGGCGCGCGGCATGAAACACCTTGACCACGTTCGGGTTGCGGAACAGGTCGTACAGCGGTTCGAGCGACAGCCGGTCTGAGAGGGCATCGATCAGCACCGCATCGCCGTCGTCATTGCCGGGCCTGGCCATCTGCACGAGGCAAAGCTGTGCATAGTACGTCCGTTCGCGCAAAAATTCGGTATCAACCGTAACATAGGGTGCGCTGGCACATTCGGCACAGAATTGTGCCAGCGTATCGGTGTCTTCGATCAGGATCAAACCCGCACTCCAGTCTTGCCGCATCGTGCGGACGTCGTCGATATGGGCCGGTTCCGGGGCAATGCCGCATCCGCCCGCCTGGCGTCAGGAAAACCCTGCGCGAAATGCCGCTTCTGTGACACATCGTGTCCGGATTGGCAAACCGAATGCCCCTGCCGGTCCTGAGGGCGGTGCATCAGGTAAGGGCGGCACCGCTGACGGTATCGAACAGGTGCATCGCCTCCGGCGGCGCGGCGAGATGCACCACCTGTCCCGGCCGGATTTTCGCCCGGCCGTCGGCGGAGGCGATGATCTCAAGACCGCCGATGTCCACATAGGCAAGGGTTTCGGACCCGAGCGGTTCGACAACGCTGACCGCGCCGGTCAGCAGCGCCGGACCCTCGACGATCCGCAGATCCTGCGGCCTGATCCCGAGGGTGACACTCGCCCCCGGGTCGAGGGCATGGCCGGGAAGATCGAGGTGGCTGCCGGTGACCGTGACCAGTCTGGCGGCATGTTCAGTGCCCGGGATCATGTTCATCGACGGCGCGCCGATGAACTGGGCAACGAAGGTGGTGGCAGGGTGGTGGTAGACCTCTTCCGGCGTGCCGACCTGCTGAATGTTGCCGTCCTTCATGATGACGATGCGGTCGGCCATGGTCATCGCCTCGACCTGGTCGTGGGTGACGAAGACGATGGTCTTGCCGACGCGCTGGTGCAGTTTCTTGATCTCGAGCCGCATCTGCGCCCGAAGCTGCGCATCGAGGTTCGACAGCGGTTCGTCGAACAGAAACACCGACGGGTCGCGCACCATCGCCCGGCCGATCGCCACCCGCTGCCGCTGCCCGCCCGAAAGCTGGCCCGGTTTGCGGTCGAGGTAGGCGGTCATGTCAAGAAGTGCCGCGACCTCGTTGATGCGTTTGTCTTTTTCCGCGGCGGGAAGTTTCGAGGTCCGCAGACCGAAACCAATGTTCTTGCGCACCGACATGTGCGGGTAGATCGCATAGTTCTGGAACACCATGGCGATGTTGCGTTCCTTGGGGGCGAGGTTGTTCACCACCCGTCCGTCGATCTCGATGGTGCCGGTGCCGACTTCCTCGAGGCCGGCGATCAGGCGCAGCGTCGTGGACTTGCCGCAGCCGGACGGTCCGACAAAGACGATGAACTCCCCGTCGGCCACGTCGAGATCGATCCCGTGCAGAACCTCGGTGCCGTCATAGGATTTGGTCAGCGCTTTGAGGGACAGATTGGCCAAGGGGGTTACTCCGGCAGGCAGGTTTCGAATGCGGCTGAGAGTGCGCCGCGCGCCGTGTCGATCCGGCTGCGGTTCCGTTCAAGCGTCCGGGTCAGGGTATCGAGCGCCTCCCGGTAGGCGGCAAACGCCGCGTCAAGGGCCGCCGGGGCGGGTCCGCCGGACCGGTCGCGGACCGTGACGAAGCGGCGCAGGCTGACCGCATCGGCGAAGTCCGCCTCGCTGAGGCCGGAGTCGCGGCCGGCGGCGGCCGTGAAGGCCTGGCGGAAAACCGGATACCCGTCGGCAAGCGGACGCCCGGTCGCGATCACCGCGCGGGCGGTACGCGATGCGATGTCATGGGCCTGGCGAAACGAAACACCCTCTACCCTAACCAGCATGTCGGCCAGTTCGGTGATGGTGACGCAGGCCCGGTCGGCGTTCTGCCGCACCCGGTCGCCGTTGATCGCTACCGCGGCGACAAAGGCCGACATCAGCTCCAGCATCCGTCCGCCGGACGAAAACGCCGCGTAGCCGGCCTGCTGCACTTCGCCTTCGCTGTCGTTCATGTCGGTGAAGGGCGTGTTGTGCATGGTCATCACCACGGCATCGGCACGGCCCGCGGCCATGCTCGCAAGATGGCGCATGTGTTCGATCGGCACCGGATTGCGTTTTTGCGGCATGATCGAACTGATCTGCACCAGCGCATCGGGAACATGAAGCTGACCGACCTCGAAGGCCGACCAGAACTGAAAGTCCTGCACCACCCGTCCGAGATGCAGAAACAGCAGACGCACCGCCGAATAGAGGCCGGTGACGTAATCGACAGAGGCGATGCAGCCGTAGCTGTTGAGCATTGGCTGGCGAAATCCCAGCAGCGCGGCCATGCGGTCCCGATCCACGGGAAAACCGGTGGTCGTGATTGCCGCGGCGCCCATCGGGCAGAGGTCGAGCAGTTGCCGCGCCGCCACCAGCCGGTCGATGTCGCGCAACAGCACTTCCAGGGCCGCCGAGAGATAATGGCCGAAAGTCGAGGCCTGGGCAGGCTGTCCGTGGGTCCAGGCGACGATCAGCGTGTCGCGTTCCGCGCGGGCCTTGGCGAGCAGGGTTTCCGCGAGTCGGGTCGCCTGGTCGAGAAGCGTATCGGCGCGCTCGCGCAGCGCCATCTTGAACATGGTGTGGTCCATGTCGTTGCGCGACCGGGCGGTGTGCAGCATTCCGCCAAGGTCGGCGCCGAGCCGGGCTTTCAACTCATGCTCGACGAGGAAAAAGTAATCTTCGTATTCCCCGGTATAGGTCAGCGCGGCGACATCCGTTTCCTCGGCGATTGCCTGAAGCGCTGCGGCAATCCGGCCGCTCTGCTCCGGGGTAAGGATGCCGGTTTCCCGCAGCATCACCAGATGGGCACGGTTGATCGCATCGAGATGCGGCGCAAAATGCACCCTGACCCCGTCAAACAGCGGCGCCAGCACGGTCCAGTTGTAGACCGGATCGGGAAAATCGCCGTTGCCGCTCATCCCTTGAGCCCCGCCATCACCACACCCTGTATGATGTAACGCTGAAATATCAGGAACACGATCAGGGTCGGCAGGGTCGAGATCGCAGCACCGGTCATGATCAGTTCCCATTCCACCTGCTGCTCGACCGCATAGGTGGTCAGCCCGACCGGCAGCGTATACATCTCCATGCTGTTGGTGACGATCAGCGGCCAGATGAAGGCGGTCCAGTTGCCGAGGAACACGAATATCGCCAGGGCCGCCAGCGCCGGTCGCACCAGCGGCATCGCCACCGTCCACCAGATCTGAAACTCGTTGAGACCGTCGATGCGCGCCGCCTCAATGAAATCGTCCGGCACCGTTTCAAAAAACTGCTTCATCAGGAACACGCCAAACGCGGTCATCATTCCGGGGAACATGATGCCCCAGTGGGTGTCGAGCCAGCCCAGCTGCTGGCTCATCAGATACCAGGGGATCACCAGCATTTCCGTCGGGATCATCAGCGTCGACAGGATGGCGATGAAAACGATGTACCGGCCGGGAAAGCGGAACTTGCAGAGCGTATAGCCGACCAGGCTGTCAAAGAACACGTTCGAGACGGTGGTCAGCACCGCGATCAGCATCGAATTGCCGAACCAGTAGTAAAACCGCCCGTCGCCCAGCACATAGGCGTAGTTCTCGAGCGTCGGCTCCTCGGGGATCAGTTTGAGGTTGTAGACCTCGAACGGAAACTTGAACGAGGTCGAGAGCATGTAGGCCAGCGGCGTGACCATCAGCAGCCCGCCGCCGAACAGCAGCAGCCAGCGGATCACCTGTCCCCAGTTGGTCGGCCGCCGCGGCGTTTTCGGATTGAGCAGCGCCTCGGTGGTCGGCCGCACGCCGGATGCATCGGCAACCGTCATCCTATCGGTCCCGCAGCAGCCGAAGCTGCACCAGACTCATCACCAGCAG
>JAUIHM010000170.1 GCA_030432315.1 Alphaproteobacteria bacterium
CCACCGAGAGCATCCCGTCACGGATCGACAGCGGCCCCTGGTTGGCAAGGCCGTTGATGTGTTCCGTGCTCCAGACCAGCTGCTCATAATAGTCGTTGTTGGGAATCGCCGCGCAGAGTTGCGCATTGCCATGGCCCATGCCGTGCACCTGCGCCCGCATTCCGTGGCTCTCGGCGAGATGGGCGACCTTCAGGGCACCCGTCAGACCGCCCTTGTAGTGGACACTGGTGCGCATCATGTCGAGCGCGCCCATGTCGATCCAGGTCGCCGCGTTCCAGTGACAGCCGTCGGAGGTTTCCGCAGCCAGCACCGGTATCTCCAGCTGTTCGGTCAGTTTGACGTAGGAACGCAGGTCAAACTCGCGCATCGGTTCCTCGTACCAGAGGAACCCCGCCCCTTCGAGCGCCCGGCCAAACTCCAGTGAAGTGGCGAAATCCCACCCGGCGGAGCCGTCGAACATCAGATCCGCATCCGGTCCGGTCCATTTGCGCAGGTTGCGCGACAGCTCCGCATCCGCCTTCGCATCGCCCCAGGCGTGCAGCTTGAACGCTTTGAAGCCGACATCCATGCAGTGTTTGATGTGCCGTTCGTACTCGTCCATCGTGTCCCAGGTGGTGGTCGAGGCATAGGCCGGCACCTGGTTGTCGTAACCGCCGAGCAGCTGGTAAATCGGCAGGCCCGCGGCGCGCGACTTGATGTCCCAGGCCACCTGGTCGAGCAGCCCCAGATGCGCCATGTGAAATTCTTCCAGCCGGTCGAGTTCCCAGATCAGGTGCCAGAGCCGTTCGGTCATCAGGGGATCTTCGCCGATCAGCCGTTTGAGCCGCCGCTCGACGATGTCCGCCACCATCACGCCGCGATCCACCTCGATCGCGCCGGTGATCCCGGCATCCGTGTCCACCCGCAGGATGGCACCGAGCGACGGCCGACCGGCCGGAATCCCGTCGCCGGAACCGGGAAGGCCCGCGCGCCAGCGAAACACGCCGGCGCGGTTTTCGGTTTCCATCACGTAGCAGCGAATATCAGTGATTTTCAATTGAGTCCTCCCGTCGCGGGTCGGCACCCGACCCGCGCAACACATCAGTTTCAGTCAGTTGGAGCGGTTCAGTTCATCGCCTTGTCGAGTTCCGTCGCCATCCGGTCGACCGCGTCTTCCACCGTTGCACTTCCCAGCAGCAGCTTCTGATATTCCGGAAGCACGATGTTCTTCAGCCAGGCCGAGAATCCGACGATCTTCGGCAGCGGCAGGCCCATGGAGAGGGTTTCGATCGCCGGTGTATAGATCGGATTGTCCGCGATCCTCGGATCGCTCGCGACCGCGGTCGTCGCCGGGAAATACCCCGTCGCTTCCAGAAGCGCGACCGCCGCATCCGGTTCGGCCCAGGTGGCGATCCAGTCCCAGGCGGCATCGACATCCCCCTGCCCGGTCAGGCTGTTGTAGAGATAGCTCACGCGGGCAATGCGGGCGGCGGGTCCGGCGGGGCGGATCATGGTGCCGATCTGGCCGTCCTCCATCGCTTCCGACAGCTCGATCAGCGATCCGGTGTGATGCCAGAGCATCGCCGTCTGCCCGGTCTTGAAGCCTTCCATGATCTGCCGGTAGCTGTCGTTGGCGGCGCTCGGCGGCGTGACGCCGTGTTTGGTGGCCAGTTCCGAATACCACTGCATCGCCTGCTGGGCCTTCGGTACATCGAGCGACGCCGTGTCGCCCTCGTATACAATCGCCCCGAAACTGTCGAGGACGTCCAGCAGATAGGTCTGCCCCCCGTCTCCGCCGCGCAGGCCGAACCCGTACCGGTTGTTCGCCGGATCGGTCAGCGCAATCGCCGCCTCCTGGAATTCCTCCAGCGTATCGGGAACGCCGATCCCGGCCTCTTCGAACCAGTCCTTGCGGTAATATCCCCAGTTCACGAATGCAAATGCGGGAACCCCGTAGATCTGCCCGTCAAGCGAGATCCCGTCCCACGCCGATTCGGTGAAGTCGTTCTGATATTTCCAGCCGTCGATCCGGTCGGAAACCGGCTGAATCGCACCGAGTGCGGCGATGTCAGGAAGCCGGTCCGTCACCACCATCATCGAATCGGGCAACCCTCCCGCCACCGATGCCGTCGTGACCTTGGACATGTAGTCCGCATTGGGAATGCCTTCGGAACGGACCGAGTTTCCGGTCGCGTCGAACATCGCCTCCACAGAAGCAAGACCGGCCATTTCGCTTTGGCTGGTGAAGTGGTGCCAGTAACTGACTTCCGCCGCCGCCCGCGCCGCCCCGGCGCCGAACATCGCCAGCGAGGTCACAGCCGCCCCGGATTTCAGAAAACTCCGCCGATTTTGCATTTTTTCCTCCCTTTTGAAATTTCAACCTACAGCTATTGAACCGTCAGTCAACGCCAAACGCAGTGTATTGCGGCCGCAGGCCGGGACAGGCGTCGTCACTGCCGAAATTTCAGGCTCCGGGGCAGGCACGGAGTTGCGTGCATCCGCCCCGCAGCACCGGGGCCGGCCGCGGCGGAACCGGTGTCGCCATACCCGCGCGGCCGCGTCAGACGGTGTGAAGATTGGTCAGAATCGCCCGTTCCAGGGCCGCCGTCAGATGGTGCTTCAAAGCCGCCTGTGCCGCCCGCACGTCCCGCCCGG
>JAUIHM010000171.1 GCA_030432315.1 Alphaproteobacteria bacterium
GGGGTTCACGGTGTCAGCCGGATGAAAGCCGTCTTCCAGATAGCGCCCATTCAACACCGGAACCTTTTCGGCAGCCAGCACCGAGGCCCGAACGAAGAGCGCGCTCATGATCATCCGATCAGCAGGGCTTGCACCTTTGTTGTGATCGGCCAGCCAGTCGGTCGTCGCTTGAATATCGATCGTATGGGACAGGTAGAAATGCGGGATCGTCTGCTTTGACCGGGCCATCGCGGCGGCAATCGCCTTGCGCATTTCCTCTCTGGGGGACTCGATGCGCCGGGGCGGTGCTGACGATTGTGTTGCAGGGGCGGGGGCCGGCGGTTCGATGTCGGCAAGGACCACGGCACCGTTCGGGCCAGAACCGTGGATGGCGGACAGCTCGATGCCCAGTTCCTTCGCGCGAACCCGGGCAGCAGGGGACACGGCCCGATCACCGGCTTGCGTCGCCGGTTGTCCGGGCGGTGGCGTGACCATCCGGGGGGCCGCAGCGGGTGCGCCAGCGGCCATGTCCGGCTCTGGCGGTGCGGCGGGTTCAGGCATCATTGGCGGTTCTGGTTGCGGTTGTTCTGCATGGGTCGGCGCGGTCTCGCCCTCCGCCAGGATCACGGCCAGCGGTGCGCCAACCGGCAGTTCCTGCCCAATCTCTGCCACCAGGCTGTGCACGGTGCCTTCCTCGAAGGTCTCGATGTCGATCGCGCCTTTCTGTGTCTCGACCACCGCGACTACGTCGCCCCTGTTCACCTTGTCGCCGGGTTGCACCAGCCAGTCGACCAGAGTGCCGGCCTCCATGTCGGCGCCGAGCGAGGGCATCTTGAACACACCCATCTCAGCGCCCCATCACGGCTTTTGCCGCAGCAACGATCTTGGGCACCTGTGGAATGGCGGCGTCCTCAAGGTGCTTGGCATAGGGGATCGGCACTTCTTCGGAACAGACCCGTGCCAGCGGCCCGTCGAGCGACCAGAAGCTCTGCTCCATGATCCGTGCCATGATCTCGGCCGCAAGGGACCCCGTGCGCCAGCCCTCGTCGACGATCACGGCCCGGCGGGTTTTGGCAAGCGAGGCCATGATGCTTGCATCGTCAAGGGGGCGAAGCGTGCGCAGATCGATCACCTCTGCGGAAATGCCGTCGGCTTCCAGATCTTCGGCAGCGGCCAGCGTCTTGAACAGCGATCCGCCATAGGTGATCAGGGTGATATCCGTGCCGTTGCGGCGGACGGCCGCCTTGGTGATATCAACCGCCCCTGCCGCCTCATCGATCTGGCCGGTCATGTTGTAGAGCATGACGTTCTCGAAGATCAGCACCGGATCGGGACATTGCAGCGCGGTCCACAACATGCCGCGCGCATCCTCGACCGTGGCCGGGGCCAGAACGGTCAGGCCCGGAATATGCGCGTACCAGCCTTCCAGACTGTGCGAATGCTGCGCGGCAAGCTGCTTGCCCGCCCCTGTCGCCATGCGGATCACGACCGGCGCCCCGAACTGCCCGCCCGACATGTGCCGGATCGTGGCAGCGGTATTCATGATCTGGTCCAGCGCCAGAAGGCTGAAATTCACCGTCATCAGTTCAACGATCGGGCGCATGCCGGCTGCGGCGGCCCCGATCCCCGCGCCGGTAAAGCCTGATTCGGAAAGCGGCGTGTCGCGGATACGGTCCTCGCCGAATTCATCCATCAAGCCCTTTGATACAGCGTAGCAGCCGCCATAGGCCCCGACATCCTCGCCCATCAGGAAAACGCGGTCATCGCGGATCATCGCATCGCGGATGCCCTGCCTGACCGCTTCGCGATAGGTCACTTCACCGGTCTTGCCAGACAGGTCCGCCGGTGCTGGCGGTGGAGGGGCATCGCCAAGAACATGCGCTGAGAGATGCTCCACCGGTTCCCATGTCCCGGCTTCCGCGAAGGCAACGGCCTCGTTGATCTCCGCCTGAATGCGGGCCTCGATCACGTCGATGTCTTCGGCATGTGCAAGGCCGGCTTTCAGCATCCAGGACTGGAACCGGACGATCGGCCCCTTGTTGCGCCATTCGTCGACCTCGGCCTTTTCGCGATAGAGCTGCGCATCGAACATCGAGTGTGCGCGGAAGCGGTAGGTGTTGCACTCCAGAAAGACGGGGGCACCGGTGTCGCGGATCGACTGGATCGCCTTGCGCGCCGCCACTTCAACGGCAACCACGTCCATTCCGTCCACCTGATGGGCCTCAAGCCCATAGGCCGCCGCCTTCCGGTGGATATCCGTTTCGGCCTCCGTGCGGTCGAGTGCCGACCCCATGGCATAGCCATTGTTCTCGCACACGAAGAGGACGGGCAGGTTCCACAACTTGGCAAGGTTGAGCGTTTCGTGGACCTCGCCTTCGGCCACGGCGCCTTCGCCAAAGAAGCATGCGGTAACGGTCTTTTCGCCGCGCATCCGGTCAGCCAAGGCCAACCCGGCGGACAGTGGCAAGCCACCCCCGACAATCGCATTGCCGCCATAAAAGTTCGTCTTGGCGTCAAACAGGTGCATGGAGCCACCACGCCCCCCCGAACAGCCTTCGGACTTGCCATACATCTCGGCCAGAACGGCGTTCATCGAAACGCCGCGCGCCAATGCATGCCCGTGTTCGCGATAGGTTGCGACGATCCTGTCGTCCG
>JAUIHM010000083.1 GCA_030432315.1 Alphaproteobacteria bacterium
AAAAGGAAAGGCGTCCATGGATTCCTTCAAGGATCGCGAAAGAGGCTTTGAGAACAAATTCGTGCATGACGAGGACGTGCGCTTCAAGGTCGTCGCCCGACGCAACCGTCTGATCGGTCTCTGGGCCGCCGAAATCCTCGGCAAAAAAGACGAGGCCGCGACCGCCTATGCCCTTGAGGTGGTCAAGGCGGATTTCGAGGAAGCGGGTCACGACGACGTGGTACGCAAACTCGTCGCCGATCTCGGCAGCCACAGCGACGAGGCGACGGTTCGTGCAAAAATGGAAGAATTCCTGGCCCTCGCGAAGGAACAGGTGATGATCGAACTGCCCAAGGACGCCTGATCCGCTCCCGCGCGGTCCGGTCCGGCGGTGCAGGACCGGACCGCGCGGTTTCCCCGCCCCGTCAGGTGCGAACAACAGCGGTGCTGCGCCGTCCGGTTCGCTCCGGACACCACTTCCGCGGTGGCTGGTCTGTCACTCGTGCGGTTTCTGGACCGCCCCAGTGGCCGGAGGGTGACTTCAGAAGGCGGGACCGGCAGCACGCCTTTCTGCCGCCGGGGTGCGGCTTGCGCTGCCTCCCTGCACGACACCGGCTTCGGGCCACAGGCGGGCAAAACAGTTCCAGCATGCCTGTTCGTCGGCCCCGGCCATGGTGATGCGTGCCATTGGCGCGGACTCGAAATACCCTTTCGCCCTGCGTAACGCAGACGGCGCATTTCTCGACGGTTCCCTGAGGTGGCGGCTGCATCTGCCGGCCAATCCACCCGTCGCGCTGCCCCGGGCGGTGACGGCCTGCAACACCACCGACGGCACAATGACCGCAGCCGATCAGCAGATGCCTTCGATCAACGGCTTCAACGACGTCGTGACCAACGAGGACGGATCCGTGGTCATCTGGCTCGGCCCCGATCCGCCGGAGGGCGCACCGGAGTCGAACTGGATCCAGACGGTCGAGGGGCTGAAGCTGCGGCTCTACGGCACCGGTGTGTAACTCTTCGACCAGTTTTGGAAGCCGGACGATCTGGTCAGGGTCGGGTCGACCGGAAACTGAGCGCCGCGCGGCTCCTCAGGGGAATATGCGCAGGATTCGGGTCGCCCTGACCGCAGCGCGGTGGCAGTGTCCGGCCATGACACATGCTCCGCGCCAAGCCATCGATCTCACCTCCGGCCTGCTGCTGCTGATGCTGGCAACGGTCTGGGGCGGATCGTTCTTTCTCGCCGCCATCGCCCTGCGCGAGGTGCCGCCGCTGACCGTTACCCTGCACCGGGTCGTCTGGGCGGTGCCGGTACTCTACGCGGTGTTGCGGATGCACGGTATCGCCCTGCCGCGCTCCCCCCGCGTCTGGCTGGCATTTCTTGTGATGGGAGCCCTCAACAACGCCCTGCCGTTCTCGCTGATCTTCTGGGGGCAGCAGACCGTCGGCAGCGGCCTTGCCTCGATCCTGAACGGCACGACGGCGATACTCGGCGCCGTGGTCGCCGGCGCGTTGCTCCCCGACGAGCCGTTGACGGCACGAAAGATCGGCGGCGCCGTGGCGGGGCTCGCCGGCGTCGCGGTCATCATCGGGCCAGGCACACTGACCGGCCTTGATCCGCGCAATCTGGCGCAGCTGGCAATTCTCGGCGCGGCGCTTTCTTATTCGGTTGCGGGAGTCTGGGGCCGCCGGATGCTTGGTGGCAATCCGCCGCTGCTCAATGCCTTCGGCATGGTTGCGGGCAGCGCGCTGATCATGATCCCGGTTGCAGTGGCTGTCGACGGAGTACCGTCGATACGGATTTCGCTCGCGGGTTGGCTCAGCCTGCTGATGCTTTCCGTCGCCTGCACGGCGCTGGCCTATCTGCTCTACTTCCGGATTCTGGCCCGGGCGGGTGCGGCGAACCTGATGCTGGTCACCCTCATGATTCCGGCGGTCGCCGTCAGCCTCGGTCACCTATTTCTCGGCGAACGCCTCGCGCCCTCGGCCTGGATCGGATTCGGTCTGATCGCGTCCGGACTGGCGATCACCGACGGCCGCCCCGCCGCCTGGCTGCGCGCCCGCCGCGCCGGGGGCCCGCACCGGCAACGGTTCTGAAAAAGGGCGAGCGGACGTTCGCCCGGTCTGGCTGACATCCGGTCCGATCCGGACGTTAACTTTTGGCGCGGGGTCGAATCCGTAGGTATCGGTCGGGTATCTAATGGGTATCGGTCGGGTATCCCGCTGCCATCCGGATTTGTCGATTAACCTTTGGCGACTGGCCGCTGGACAACGCCCGCAAATGCGGCAAACTCCCCGCAAACCGGAGCCTTCCATGCGCAAAGCCCTACTCGCCGCCACCCTGCTGCTGCTCACCGCCTGCGGAACCACCTACACCGTCCCCTCCGCCACCGGCCCGGTCCCGACGATGCCGGATTCCGTTGCCGGTTCGGCCCGGACCCGGAGCGACTTCAACCGGGTGAAAGCCCGCGTCGAGCCGCGTGCCGAACAATTCTGTCGACAGGAATATCCATCTTCGTCAAATGGTTATTGCGATTTTCTTATCCTATTTGACGACAACCCACAGAGTCCGCCAAATGCCTTTCAGACCCGCAACGAACGCGGGCGTCCGGTGATCGTGCTGACGGCAAGCCTCCTGTCGCAGATGCGCTCGGATGACGAGATTGCCTTCGTCATTTCCCACGAGGCCGGACACCACATCGCCTCGCATCTCGACCGTCAGGCGCAAAGTTCGATGCTCGGGGCACTGGTTCTCGGCGGGCTGGCCGCATCCGCCGGAGGGGCCTACGCGACGACGGAAAACATCCAGCAGGCACTCGACCTCGGCGCCTTCGTCGGCTCAAGAACCTATAGTCAAACCTATGAATTGGAAGCAGATTATCTGGGTGCCTTCATTGCCGCCCGCGCCGGATACGACCCCGAAAAAGGTGCGCAGGTGTTCGGCAGACCCGCTCTTGCCTCCGGTGGAGGGCCGGTGATTCTCACCACGCACCCGGCATCGCCGCGCCGCCGGCAGACCGTCTCCGCCGCCGCAGCGGAGATTCGCCGCCAGCAGGCCGCGGGCCTGACTCCGCAGCCGGAAGGGCGCAGATGAGGTGCCGGAGAAATTTCTCAACTGCCTGTTTCCATGCCAGTTTTTCTATCAGTGCTGAAGGCGGCGACATCCGGTTTCCGCGCCGCCACGCAGGACCGCAGTCCGGCAGACTTCGCGCTTTGCCCAAGTGTCAGATTCGCCTTAAGATCGAAAAATGTTCTCAAAACGACGCATTCACATTACAGGCGCATCCGGAGCGGGCGTAACCACGCTCGGTCAGGCATTGGCCTCCCGGCTGGAGATCCCGTTTCACGACACGGATGACTACTACTGGCGTCCCAGCGATCCTCCCTATCGCGAGAAGCGAAAAATATCCGAGCGCCTCAAACTGATGGAGGCCATGTTCCTGGATCGGCCCGCGTGGGTCCTGAGCGGGGCCCTGGAGAGTTGGGGTGGGCCGGTGAGCCAGATGTTCGATCATGTGGTGTTCGTCCGGACCCACACCGAAGTCCGCATGCAGCGGCTTCGCGCGCGGGAAAGGACCCGCATCGAGAGCGAGGGTTATTCCTCGGGCGACTCACGCAGCCCGTGGAACTCGGCCTTTCTGGATTGGGCATCGCGCTACGATCATGGGGACCGTCTCGGGCGCAGTCTGGTGCGTCACGAGGCATGGCTGGCGACTTTGCAATGCCACATCATGCGCGTCGACGGCGCCCGTCCGACCTCGGAACTGGTCGACGGAATTGTCGGTGAAATCAACCGGCTGCGCATGGATCAGGAACGGGTGACCGGGACCTGAATCGGCAGCAGCGCAACGACATTCAATGCATATCCGGATGTGCGTGCGATAACTGCCGGTCGGCTGAATTGGCTTTCAGGGGGCAGGGAGTGTTCCTGCCACCTGTGTGCCTGTCTTGGTCTGCCTGTTGCGCTAGGCGAGGGCGGACTGTTCCTCTGGCATGCGCCGCTTCTGGCCGAACCAGACCAGCAGCAGCAGCAGCAGCGCGGGAATGAACAGAAGTTCCTTTGGCAACTGGCTGGCGGGCGTTTTCACCGAGGTCACCGTAACCGGTGTGTCCCCGTAGAAGTCGTATCCCCCCATGGTGTCAAAGAAGGGTGTGCCGGGGAAGGGTTCTTCCAGGATCAGCTCCCCGTCCTCTTCCATCACCGTCAGGCCCTGGGCCTCCAGCTTTTCAGCCCCCGTCGCTTCATCTCCGGCGACGATGACAAGAGTGGTCTGCTTGTCGTCGCCTGTCAGGAAGTCGGGACCGGTAACGACAATGCGCACTTCCTCTCCCGGCGCCGCATCATCCATCGCGGCTGTCAGTTCAACCGGATCAATGGAATGGAACGGAGGCATGATCCGGTTCATGAAGTAGTCCGGGCGGAACAGTACAAACGCGATCAGGATCAGGGCAACAGATTCATAGATGCGGTTGCGGACGAAGAAATACCCCATGGTTCCTGCCGTGAAGACAAGGATCGCGATCGTTGAGACGATGAACACCAGTATGCCCTGGAAAAGTGTGACATCAATCAGCAGCAGATCGGTGTTGAAAATGAAAACGAAGGGAAGGGCGACGGTGCGGAGACTGTAGAAGAACGCCACGAATCCGGTCTTGATTGCATCCCCCCCGGAGACCGCCGCCGCCGCAAAGCTGGCGAGGCCGACCGGCGGCGTCACATCGGCCATGATCCCGAAATAGAAGACGAACAGGTGCACGGCGATCAGCGGCACGATCAGGCCTGACTGGGCACCAAGCTCAACCACCACGCCTGCCATGAGGGAGGAAACCACAATGTAGTTCGCGGTTGTCGGCAATCCCATGCCGAGGATCAGCGAGAGCACGCCGACCAGGATCAGCATCAGGATTAGGTTTCCGCCGGAAATGAACTCCACGAGGTCCGCCATCACCTGGCCTATTCCAGTCAGGGTAACGGTTCCGACGATAACTCCGGCGGTCGCCGTCGCAAGGCCGATGCCAATCATGTTACGGGCGCCGTCGATCATTCCACCGATAAGATCGAAGACACCGGAGATGAACGCGTTTGCTGTCCCGCCTTCGCCCCTGAAGATCGCTTTAAGCGGCTTCTGAGTCAGCAGAATGGCGAACAGAAGGGCCGTCGCCCAAAACGCTGAAAGTCCCGGAGACTTCTGTTCGATCATCAGGAAATACACCAAGACGATGATCGGCAGCAGGTAGTAGAGACCGCTCTTGTAGATCTCGCCGACCACCGGCAGCGTGACATCCGGTGCATTGGGATCATCAGGCTCGAGGTCGGGCCCCGTGGATGCGAGCCACAGAAGGAGCGCATAGGCGACAAAGACAAGCGCTGCCAGCACCCAGCCCGCGCCCTCCGGCACCATTCCGGCAATGAGCCGGACGGGATACTGAACGCCGTAGCAGAGACCTGCAAATCCGACGAAGAACAGTGCCATGCCGCCGACGGTGCGTCCCATTGACGTCACCCTGTCGCCGAGGGTCGGCATGTTGCGTTTTACCGCCTCAAGGTGGACGATATAGACCAGCGCGATGTAGGATATGACCGCAGGAAGAAACGCGTGTTTGATGACCTCGACGTAGGAGATCCCGACATATTCGACCATCAGAAAGGCGGCGGCGCCCATGACGGGCGGCATGATCTGTCCGTTTACGGATGACGCGACCTCAACCGCGCCGGCCTGTTCGGAAGTGAAACCGACCCGCTTCATCAGCGGAATTGTAAATGTTCCGGTCGTGACCACGTTGGCGATGGATGAGCCGGAAATGAGCCCGGTTGCCGCTGAACCGACAACGGCGGCCTTTGCCGGACCGCCGCGCAGATGCCCGAGGGCACCAAACGCCATTTTGATGAAGTAGTTGCCGGCGCCAGCCTTGTCGAGCAGTGCGCCAAACAGAACAAACAGGAATACGAACTTGGTGGAAACCCCGAGCGCGATGCCAAACACGCCCTCGGACGTGATCCACATGTGGCTCATCGCCTTCTTGAGTGTCGCGCCCTTCCAGCGGATGACTTCGGGAATCCAGCTGGCGGATCCGAAAAAGACGTAAATCAGAAAAATGGTCGCGATGATCGCCATTGCCGGGCCAAGGGCGCGGCGCGCTGCCTCAAACAGGATGAGCAGACCGAGAAGCGCGATCCATTTGTCGGTATCGTCGGCGAGACCGCCACTTGCCACAATCTTGTCATAGAAGATGTAGCCGTAAAGGGCTATGAACGCACCGACCACGCCCAGCACCCAATCCTGAATGGGAACGTAGCTGCGCGGGCTCGATTTCAGCGCAGGGTATGCCATGAAGGCGAGGAATACGGCAAATGCCAGATGCACCTGTCTGGAATTGTTGATCAGGCTGCCAGGGAGAAGCTGATTGGAGAGGGGAGAGGCGAGGACCACCTGAAACACCGACCAGGTCAGGGCAACCACCGCCAGGAACGTCGCAACGGCACCACCTGGATTCCGGCCGCCGGAATCTGACGAGGCAACGAGATCCTGCAGTTCCTCGTCGGTCAGCGCACGGTTCTGCGGTGAGTTCTCTGACATTCCCTGTCTCCGGTTCTTCCTGCGGTTTTGTCGTTGTTTGCCAGGGAAATGCGCTGGTGAAGGCTGTCCCGGGCCAAAGTCATCCATGCCTTGGGTCTCAAAGGGTCCGGGAGCACAGCGTGCTCCCGGAGTCTGTCAGCGGGTGATTATTCGATCCACCCCTGTTCGCGGTAGTATTTGGCAGCCCCGTCATGCAGCGGTGCCGACAGACCGGCAGTTGCCATTTCTTCCTGGGTGAGATTGGCAAATGCCGGATGCAGGTTCTTGAAGTCGTCGAAGTTTTCGAACACTGCTTTGACCAGCTGGTATACGGTTTCTTCTGAAACGGCAGTCGAGGTCACGAATGTCGCACCGACACCGAAGGTGGGAACATCTTCATCGTTGCCCCGATACATACCGCCCGGAATGACCGCCGCACGGTAGTAGGGATATTCACTTATCAACTCTTCTATCACCGGACCGTCGACTGCAACGAGGACCGAGTCGCAGGCCGTGGTTGCTTCCTGGATTGAGCCGGAGGGGTGGCCAACCGTGTAGACCATCGCGTCAATCTGGTTGTCGCAGAGGGCGGCAGACTGTTCTGCTGCTTTCAACTCTGACGCGAGAGCAAAATCGTCCATCGTCCAGCCCTTGGCATCGACCACGACTTCCATCGTGCTGCGCTGCCCCGAGCCTGGATTGCCGATATTGACACGCTTGCCCTTCAGATCATCGAAGGTCTTTATGCCGCTGTCTGCTCTGGCAACGACGGTAAACGGTTCAGGGTGAACCGAAAACACCGCCCGCAGGTCTTCGAAGGGTCCCTGCTCCTCGAAGCCGGTGGACCCGTTGTAGGCGTTGAACTGGATATCGGACTGGGCGACGCCAAACTGCAGTTCACCGTCGCGGATGGTGTTGACGTTGTATACCGAACCCCCGGTGGATTCGACGGAACAGCGGATTCCGTGTTCCTTGCGGCCCTTGTTGACCAGTCTGCAGATCGCGCCGCCGGTCGGATAGTAGACACCGGTGACGCCACCGGTACCAATTGTGATGAACTCTTCAGCGCTTGCCGCGGATGTTATTGACAATCCTCCAACAAGTGCTGCAGCTGCCGCTGCTGCGAGACTCGTGCGATGAAACATTAATAACTCCCTGATTTATCTGGATCAGAGAATACAAAAGCACATGCGGGTCAGGTTCTCAAGTACGAGAACGCGGAATCCAACCGGTCGCATCAGGTCGCGTTTCCGCAGGTTTGCTGTTTCAGTGTGGGAAGCGGTTGCTTCCTGCGCGGGTCTTCCGCCAGAAAAAAGCCCCGCGCTTTGGATATGTGACCGGGCGGATGATACAAGTCCCTTGTGGCAGCGCAATCGAGTATTGCCGCCTTGAGGGCGGGACCGACGCTATCGGTAGAATATGTTCCCGCCGAACTGTCCGACCCTGTCAAGTGTATTGAACCAGCCTGGGGGCATCCGCGCCGCGTGAAAAAACAAGGCGCCATTGGTGATGTCGGGTGCTCCCGAAAGCGCCTTCCGTGCAGTTTCAACGGCCTGACGTCTGTCTTCGGCTACGGAAAGTACGTCGGACCGTCCGTCGCAGCGGTAAGAGAACTGACACCGGTCGGCGACGACACCGCAGATGGTATTGGGGAACTTTGGGCTTTTGGCCCGATTGACCACGACCTGGGCGACGGCAAGTGTGCCCTTCTCTCCGGTGCCGCGCGCCTCAAAATAGACTGCTTCCGCGAGACACGAGGCATCACGCGAGTTGACCGGATAACTGGAAGGTTCGGGCTTTTCGGCGACCGGCGGTTCGACGCTGGCCGGGGTCTGAGTACAGTTTGCGAGAACCAGAAGGGCGCATGCCAGCGCCGCAAAGTGTTTTTTAGGCTGCAACACGTAACTCCGGTTGTTGTTTTGCTCAATCTGCTCGAGCGCTGATTAACAAAGTCCCAGGTTCCATGGCAATTGTTACATTTCGGCCGTTTTTCGAAGTATTTTCGCAAAATCGAAGTTTGTTGTTACGAGTCGTGAAGCGAATACTGTAAAACAATGATAATAATGGACAAAGTTCCGCAGCCCCGGCGGGCGGCCGGAGCTGATCAGCAGGCGGTTTTCCGCCGATCATGCCGTTGGGGCCGCAGTAGACGTTACCAACGGACGCAGAATCGTTGTTCCACTCATGGTGCCAACCGTTCAGGTGCCGTAAGCCGAACCTCAGGAGGGGCCCCGCTCCGGAACGGTGCAGGATCAGAGTTCCTGGATTGCGTGAACGTCCAGTTCGCCCTCAAGCCGGTTTCGCATCGCCATGGCCACGGCACGGGCACCCGCCGCGGTGGTGAAATTAGGGATGCGCGAAAACAGCGCCAGCGACCGGATCTCGCGGCTGTCGGACACGCTCTGACTGCCTTCGGTGGTGTTGAAGACGATCTGCACACCGCCGTCCTTGATCTGGTCGACGATATGTGGCCGGCCCTCGTAAACCTTGTTGACGCGGTTGGCGGCAATGCCGTTGGCGGCGAGGAACTTCTGGGTGCCGTCGGTCGCGACAACGGAGAACCCGAGATCCGCCATGATCCGCGCGGCCTCCAGCGTCAGGGCGTTCTTGTCGCTGTCCTTGACGGAGATGAACACCGTACCAGCTTCGGGAAGAGCCGTGCCGGCGCCGAGCTGTGCTTTGAGAAACGCGCGGGAGAAGGACGTGTCCACTCCCATGACCTCTCCGGTCGAACGCATTTCCGGACCAAGAATGGTATCGACACCCGGAAAGCGGCTGAACGGCAGAACGGCCTCTTTCACCGATACGTGTTGCGTTTCCGGCGATCTGAGGTCGAACGTACCGAGCTTCTCGCCGGCCATGATCCGGGCCGCGATCGCTGCAATCGGCGATCCCACGGCTTTGGCTACGAACGGCACGGTACGGGACGCCCTCGGGTTCACTTCCAGAACAAAAATATCTTCACCCTGAATCGCGAACTGCACGTTCATCAATCCAACAACATTGAGGCCGAGAGCCATGGCGCGGGTCTGGTCCTTGAGCCGGTCAATCACATCGCGCGAGAGCGAGTAGGGAGGCAGGGCGCAGGCGCTGTCGCCCGAGTGCACACCCGCTTCCTCGATATGTTCCATCACACCGGCGATATGGACATCGGTACCGTCGCTGAGCGCATCCACGTCGACCTCAACCGCGCCGGTCAGGTAACTGTCGAGAAGCACCGGGTTTTCTCCGGAAACCTGCACCGCCTCCTTGATGTAGCGCTGAAGCTGGGCGTCGTCGCGTACGATTTCCATGGCACGGCCGCCCAGCACGTAGGACGGCCGGATCACCAGAGGGTAGCCAAGTTCCGCGGCTACGCGTTCCGCCTCCGCGCCGGACCGCGCGATGCCATTTTTTGGCTGGTTGAGGCCAAGCCGGTGCAGGAGTTGCTGAAAGCGTTCGCGGTCCTCTGCAAGGTCGATGGCATCCGGTGTGGTGCCGAGAATCGGAATGCCTGCGTCATGAAGTTCATTGGCGAGTTTCAGCGGGGTCTGGCCACCGAGTTGGACAATGACGCCCTTCAGGTTGCCGTTCTCCTGCTCCTTGCGCAGGATTCCAAGGACGCTTTCGAGCGTCAGCGGCTCGAAGTAGAGGCGATCGGACGTGTCATAGTCGGTCGATACGGTTTCCGGGTTGCAGTTGATCATGATCGTTTCGTAACCGGCTTCGGTCAGCGCGAAACATGCGTGACAGCAGCAGTAGTCAAACTCGATCCCCTGGCCGATCCGGTTGGGACCGCCGCCGAGGATGACGATCTTCTCGCGGTCGGTTGGACGGGCCTCGCATTCCGCATACCCCATCGCGTCGGATTCGTAGGTCGCATACATGTACGGAGTCTGCGCCTCAAATTCCGCGGCACAGGTATCAATCCGTTTGTATACGGGAAACAGCCCAAGGTGCTGACGTTCCACCCGGACGTTGGTTTCGGTGCGGGCCGTCAGAATGGCGATGCGCGCATCGGAAAAGCCCATCATTTTCACCCGCTGCAGTTCATGCCGGGTACGGGGCAGGCCGTTTTCACGCAGTTCGGTTTCAACGTCGATGATCTCGCGTATGCGGGCGAGGAACCAGGGATCGAAGCGGGTGACGTCATGGATTTCATCATCGGTCAGTCCGTGGCGCATGGCCTGGGCTGCAAGACGCAGACGATCCGGGGTCTGTCGGCTCAGCGCCTTGACGATTGCAGCGCGGTCCGGAGCGCCGGGGATCTCGATTTCATCAAATCCGGTGAGACCGGTTTCCAGCGAACAGAGCGCCTTCTGAACGCTTTCGTGAAAGGTGCGGCCGATGGCCATGGCCTCACCGACGGATTTCATTGCCGTGGAAAGCACAGGTTCGGCGCCCGGGAACTTCTCGAAGGCAAAACGCGGGATCTTGGTTACGACATAGTCGATCGTCGGCTCGAAACTCGCCGGGGTAACCTTTGTGATGTCGTTGTCCAACTCATCGAGCGTATAGCCGATGGCCAGCTTTGCGGCGATCTTGGCAATTGGAAACCCGGTTGCCTTGGACGCGAGGGCCGAGGACCGTGACACGCGGGGATTCATTTCTATGACCACCAGACGCCCGGTCTCAGGATGCACCGCAAACTGGACATTGGATCCGCCGGTTTCAACGCCGATCTCGCGCAGCACCGCGATCGAGGCGTTGCGCATCATCTGGTATTCCTTGTCGGAAAGGGTCAGGGCCGGCGCGACGGTGATGCTGTCACCGGTGTGAACACCCATCGGGTCGATGTTTTCGATGGAGCAGATAATGATGCAATTGTCCGCCCGGTCGCGAACCACTTCCATCTCGAATTCCTTCCAGCCAAGCAAGGACTCATCGATCAGAATCTGGGAGACCGGGGATGCGTCGAGGCCGGATCTGCAGATCCGCTCATAGTCTTCACGGTTGTAGGCGACACCGCCGCCGGTACCGCCAAGGGTGAACGCCGGACGGATGATTGCCGGAAGCCCCACATGGTCAATTGCCGCAAGCGCCTGTTCAATGGATTCTGCGATGGTCGCTTTCGGATTTTCGAGGCCGATGCGTTCCATTGCCTCCCGGAAGAGTTTTCGGTCTTCGGCCATTTCGATGGCTTCGCGCTTGGCGCCGATCAACTCCACATTGAACCGGTCAAGAACCCCCATGTCCGCCAGGGCAAGTGAGGTATTCAGTCCGGTCTGGCCCCCCATTGTCGGCAGCAGCGCATCGGGACGCTCCTTCTCGATGATGCGGGCAACGACCTCGGGAGTAATGGGCTCGATATATGTTGCGTCCGCCATCTCCGGGTCGGTCATGATCGTCGCAGGATTGGAAGTGACGAGGATGACGCGGTAGCCTTCTTCCCGCAGCGCCTTGCACGCCTGGGCGCCGGAATAGTCAAACTCGCAGGCCTGGCCGATGACGATGGGACCCGCTCCAATGATCAGGATCGAGCTGATGTCTGTTCTTTTTGGCATGTCGGCCCTGCATTGTTTGGCCCGGTACCGAAAGGGTCGGCTCGGGGGTTCGGATTCGTTCCGGTTACGCAAATCGACGCGGTTATAGTTGGACTGCCCTGGGGCGCAAGACCTATCCAGAACTGAAGCACCCTGAAATGTGTTGCCGGGCTGAATCCGGCCCGCCACGGGTCGCCCGAGGGGTGAGTCGTGACCGATGGCGGTTGCCCGCCGAGTGCAGTTTGCGCGGGAACCCGCCAGTGGTAATTTCTGATCGAGAATTTGCGCAAAGTCGCGCGAACCAGTTACATGAGAAAGGATCTTTAAATGTTTGATATAATGACTAAAAACATTTTTTTGTCAGTCTCCTGGCGGAAAATGGCTTGGTGCGGTCGGAGTGCATAAAGCCCCGTTGAAAAGTCCATTGGAAGCGCCACATTTGTACCGTGATTGGCGCCGATCACTGGTCGCAAGACGCGGCCTGAACCTTTAAGCAACGTTCTGGAAAGGACACATCATGCAGAAGACTATTCTCGGTCTCGCCACCGCAGCACTCCTCATCCCGGCTGCATCCTTCGCAGCAACCTTTGCTGAGATTGATGCTGACGGCGATGGTTCCGTGACGGTCGAAGAGGTTACGGCGGCAATGCCCGATGCGGATGCCGCTGCGATCGCCGCTCTTGATGCGGACGGCGACGGCATGATCTCGGAAGAAGAATTCGCTGCGTTGCCGCAGTAATCTGCTGCACTGGCCTCGGGGTCGCCGTCTGGCGGCCCCGTTGGCATCAAGGTGACCCAGATCGGTCAGCCGTCCCGGGCCATCAACTCGAAGGCTGCTTCCGCGGCCGGGTGCATCGGTGCGCTGAGTCCTCGTCTTGCTGCCTGCAGGGCTTCTTCCCGTGAGACGCCTATAAGTTCTGCCATTTCAACAATTTGTTTCAGTGCGGCCAGCGTGAAGGCGCGTACGAGTCTGTCCTCGGTTCCCGCATGGGTGACGACAGTGGCAAGTACGGCATAGCTTGAAATGTCCTGGGTTTGCCCGGGATATGTGCCGGCATTTATGGTTGTCGGTGCGTATTCCTCGATCGATCCGAGCAGTCCGTCAATTGCCGGACCGGAGAATGGCGCGAGTTCCAGGTCGCAGGTTGACAGGGCCCGGGCAATGTCGCGGCTGGGGTGCCCTACGATCAGCACCGTCGCATCTATCCGTTCGGCGCAGAGTTCGGTGATCGCACGGTCGGTGGTGAGTTCGAGCAGGTCCGTGAAATGCGATCGGTCAAACCCGGTCTGATCTAGGATGACCTGGAGCGATGCGTGCCGGCCGGATGCGGGCGGACCGATATCGACGCGCCGCCCGAAAAGGTCACTGCCGGCCTTGATTGCGAGTTCCGGCCGCGCCAGAACCGTCACCGTTTCCGAGTAGAGTGACGCCACGCTTCTGAGGGCGGGGTCCGGTCCGTCGGACGCAAATGGACCCGTGCCCTCCAGCGCCTGGCGCTGAAGGTCCGACTGGGAATAGGCGAGTGCAAGTTCGCCTTCACGCAGCATCTTCAGATTGTAAAGCGAACCGTTGGTCGGCTCAGGACTACACCGCAGATTACCGGTATCGGCTCTGTTTACATCGTCGCAGATTGAATGGGCACTTGCGAAGTAGTTGCCGGAGACGCTCCCGGAACCGATGGAAAAGAAGTCCATATCCTGCCCCGCTGCCGCCCCCGCCAAGGTCAGCGCTGTCACCGCTACGACCAACCTGATCATTTGTTCCCCCCTGACCGCGGATGCGGGGCCCATGAATAGGACAGACCTGTCGGTGTCGTCCAACCGAATCTTTTCCGGCAACTGCGACGAAGAAAAGATCATTGCAAAGCCCAAAGGGCTGGTGTCTTTTCACTGCGGGGATTGCCGTGATGCGCACTGGGGGCACTTGTGCCGGATTTTGTTTATTTTGTGCCTGCTTGGGATCTCGCGGTGATGTTCTCCGGCGTGGCAGTGGTCGCCATGTTGGTGGGACTTCTGGTGATAAAACCGGTATTTCGTCTGCTGATCGGCACCGGGCCTGATTTCAACCAGTCGCTGGGATATGCCACTTCCGGCTTCAGTCTGTTTTACGGGTTGCTTCTCGGGCTTTTGACCGTCGCAGCATATCAGGGCAACGAGAAGGTTCGGGAAAGCATTCTGCAGGAGGCGTCCACGCTGGGGGCGCTCTATGCCGAAATGGAGGTCTATCCGGAACCGATGCGCACCGAGATGATGGCAATGATGCGCGATTATCTGCTGTTTACCGTCAACAGCGACTGGCCGG
>JAUIHM010000084.1 GCA_030432315.1 Alphaproteobacteria bacterium
GATACGAAGGGTCTGCGGGCTCAAGCCCGGCGAGAACCACCTGCACGGCCTCGCCGGAACCGAGCCGGGACAGAAGCACCTGATCGGAAAGCCGGCGCGGCCTGATGGCAATTTCCTCGTCAATCGACGCGGGTTTCAGGTACCCCGCAGTCAGATCTCCGGCAAACTTGAGATAGGACCGCGTCGCAGCGATCTCCAGAACCGGGCGGTCTTCCGGAGCCGGGCTTGCGGCGAGCAGTTTCAGGGCATCGGGACTGTAACGCAGATAAGGCAGCCCCTGCATGTCGGCCTCATCGAGCATGGCCATCAGGCCGGTCAGGTTCGTATCGTCCGCGCCCGACCAGAACGGTTCGTAGCCCCGTGCCGCGTAAAATCCGTCAATCGCCTTGCGCTGCTCCGGACCCAGAACGGCGATTTCCGCCCGCACCGCGGAGCCGAAGGCACCGCCGGCCTCTGCGACCCCGATGACACCGGCACCAGGCGTGGTCATGACCGGTTCCGCAACGCCCTGGGCGTCCGCACCACCGGCCAGACAGCCCACCAGCGCCGCAATCGAGAGCGATAGGCCCACATCTTTGAAAGAGTTCATATCCGCCTCAATTTTTTTCTGCTCTGGTCTGATTGTATCCCGCGGACCACTTCCAAACAAGAACGGAACTTTAGCATAATTTGACTTTATCCCCCGATCCGATAACGCCGGATTAACCACTTTGGCGGAAAACTGCCGACGTTCCAGAATGGCAATGAGGACTTGGAAATACGGACGCTCTGTGGCAATAATGGAGCAGAAGCGCGTCAAGTCGCTCGAGAGCAGAAAATTGAGGCAGTAAAACAATGGACAGTGAAGAATTGCGTCCGTCGCGGCGAAGTGTATTGGGCATTTTTGCAGGCCTGTGCACTGTAGCGGCAGCTCCGGTCTATGCCAAGGCACCAGGCTTCCTTCGCCGCAGCGGCGATGTACGCCGCATCAGCATGTACAGCCAGCGTACAGGCGAAGCGATTGATACGGTCTACTACGCGGACGGTCGCTATATTAAGGAAGTCATGAAGGAAGTCAGCTACTTCATGCGCGACTGGCGACAGAATGCCGTGCGGGAATACGATCCGCGCAATCTCGACATTCTCGCTGCATCCCAGGGCCTCCTTGAGACCAACGAACCCTACCTGATGATTTCGGGCTACCGCACCCCCCAGACCAACCGAATGCTCAGGGGCGCCGCCAAGAACTCCTACCACATGCGCGCCATGGCCGCCGACATCCGTCTGCGCAGCCGCAGCATCAACCAGATCGCAGGTGCCGCCAAGGCCTGCAATGGCGGCGGAGTCGGCACCTACGGACGTTCGAACTTCGTCCACATGGACTGCGGTCCGATCCGCACCTGGCGCGGCTGAATTCAGAACCTTCAGGGACGGATCAAACCGTCCCCCTCAACGATGTATTTGAAGCTGGTCAGCTGCTCCGCGCCGACCGGTCCTCTGGCGTGCATCTTGCCCGTAGCAATGCCGATCTCCGCCCCCATGCCGAACTCGCCGCCATCCGCAAACTGCGTTGAGGTGTTGCGCATCAGAATGGCACTGTCCAGCCGGCTGAAAAACACTTCCGCGGCCGCATCATCCTCGGTCAGGATGCAGTCCGTGTGATTTGACCCGTATCTGCGGATGTGCGCGATTGCACCTTCCACGCCGTCAACCACCCGGGCGGAAACGATCATGTCGAGAAACTCACGACCCCAGTCCGCCTCTCCGGCCGGCACGACACCGGCAAGCGCCTGCAAGGTGTCATCACCCCTGATCTCCACCCCGGCGGCCGCCAGATCGGCCAGAAACGGCGCGCCCTTGGCCTCGAAAAAGGCCCGGTCGATCAGCAGACATTCCACCGCACCGCAAACCCCGGTCCGCCGGGTCTTGGCATTGAGAATTACCCGCCGCGCCTTCTCGATATCCGCAGCCCTGTCGACATAGATGTGGACGATGCCCTCCAGGTGGGCAAACACCGGCACCCGCGCCTCCTGCTGGACACGTCCGACCAGCCCCTTGCCGCCCCTGGGCACCACCACGTCGATATACTCGGTCATGGTCAGCATTTCACTGACAGCCGCACGGTCCGTGGTCGGAACCAGCTGAATGGCCGTCTCCGGCAGACCGGCTGCGACCAGCCCGGCCACCAGACCCGCATGAATCGCCCGTGAGGAATTCACGCTTTCCGAACCGCCGCGCAGGATCGCCGCATTGCCGGATTTCAGGCAAAGCGCGCCCGCATCGGCGGTTACATTGGGGCGGCTTTCGAAGATCACCCCAATCACGCCGATCGGGGTGCGAACGCGGCGAATGTGCAGACCGCTGGGACGGTCCCACTCGGTCAGCACCGTGCCGACCGGATCGGGCTGCCCGGCAATCGAGCGCAGACCCTCGACCATTGCCGCCACCCGGCCTTCGTTGAGTTCCAGCCGGTCCAACATCGCCGCACCGAGCCCCTTCTCCCGAGCGGCGGCCATGTCGAGCGCATTGGCGGCCAGTATCTCCGCGCGGCCGGCCCAGATGGCGTCCGCCGCAGCATTGAGCGCCGTTTCCTTTTGCGCCGGGGTTGCGGCGGCCAGTGTTGCCGATGCCTCGCGCGCTGCGGCACCGATTTCCTGCATCAGCGGTTTGATCCGTTCCATAGCATTCATGTTCGCTTCCCCTTCTGCATCACCATGTCGTCCCGGTGAACCATCGCCGCCCGACCCGCGTGCCCCAGCAGCCCGGCGATCCGGTCGGAACGGTGGCCCATGATTATCCGTGCCTCGTCGGCATCGTAACCGACCAGCGCCTTGGCCACCACCTGTCCGCCCGGCGCGAGGATCTCCACCGGATCACCCCGGTTGAATTTTCCCGTCACGTTGCGCACTCCGGCCGAGAGCAGCGACTTGCCGTTGACCAACGCATCAACCGCACCCTGATCGACGTGAATTTGTCCGCGGGCCTTCATGCCTGAAATCCACCGCTTGCGCGCAACCTCCGGATCGCCGACCGCATCAAACCATGTGCAAGACGCACCGTCATGCAGCGCCTGCACCGGGCGCAGCGGATCGCCACGGGTAATCGCCATGGCGCAACCCGCCCGCGACGCGATGCGCGCGGCCATGATCTTGGTCCGCATCCCCCCGCGCGAGAGCGTGCTGCCCACACCGCCGGCCATCGCTTCGATCTCCGGCGTGACCTCGGCCACGTGCGACAGCTTATGCGCATTCGGGTCGGTGCGCGGATCGGCGCTGTAAAGCCCGTCCACATCCGACAGCAGTATAAGGACGTCGGCGCCCGCCATGCTTGCCACCTGCGCCGCAAGCCGGTCGTTGTCGCCGTAACGGATTTCGTCGGTCGCCACCGTGTCGTTCTCATTGACGATCGGCACGACGCCAAGATCGAGCAGGGTCTTGAGTGTGCGGCGGGAATTGAGATAGCGGCGCCGGTTCTCACTGTCCTCCAGCGTCACCAGCACCTGCGCCGTGGTAATCTCATGCGGCCCGAGTACCGCCTCATAGGCCCGCGCCAGCCGGATCTGACCAACCGCCGCCGCCGCCTGGCTTTTCTCCAGCGACAGTTCCCCCTCAGGCAGCGCAAGCACCCGCCGTCCCAGCGCTATCGAGCCGGACGAGACCAGCACCACCTGCTTCCCTTGGGAGCGCAGATGCGCGACATCTTCCGCGAGGCTCTCGAGCCACGCGATCTGCAGCCGCCCGTCATCGTGGGACACGAGCAGCGCCGAACCGACCTTGATGACGATCCGACTGGCCCGCTTCAGATACTCGGCCGAGGTCAGGGGCACCATTCCGCATCCCCGTCAGCCACGGCCCCGGCGCTGCGCCGGCTGGCTTCGATTTTCGTGCGCAGCGCGCGCAGAACCGGCCGAACCCCCAGCCCCGTCACCCCGGAAAGCAGGTACACCGGCAGACCGGTCTCCCTGCGCAGCGTCGCCGCGAGTTCATCCGCGCCGCCTTCCGGAAGGGAATCGGTCTTGTTCACGCCGATAATCCGGTCCTTGTCGTGCAAGAGATGCCCGTAGGCCTCCAACTCGCGGTCAATTGCATGATAATCCTCCACCGCGGTCTCGGAGGTCGCATCCACGAGGTGCAGCAAAACCGCGCACCGCTCGATATGGCCGAGAAACGCGTCGCCAAGCCCCTTGCCTTCATGCGCCCCCTCAATCAGGCCGGGAATGTCCGCCAGAACAAACTCCGTATCATCCACCGACACCACGCCGAGATTCGGATGCAGGGTCGTAAACGGATAGTCGGCGATTTTTGGCCGCGCGTTGGTGGTCGCTGACAGGAACGTCGACTTGCCCGCATTCGGCAGTCCGACCAGACCGGCATCCGCGATCAGTTTCAGATTGAGCCAAAGAGTCCGCTCGACCCCTTCCTGGCCAGGATTGGCATTGCGCGGCGCCTGGTTGGTTGCTGTCTTGAACTGCAGGTTGCCAAACCCGCCGTTTCCGCCCCGCGCCAGAAGTACCCGCTGACCGACTTCGGTCAGGTCGGCGACGGTTGTCTCGCCGTCCTCCTCAAGGATTTCCGTCCCGACCGGAACCTTCAGGACCACGTCGTCACCGCTCTTGCCCGTCCGCTGCGATCCCCTGCCCGGCTGGCCGTTCGCGGCGAAATGATGCTGCTGGTAACGGTAGTCGATCAGTGTGTTCAGACCGTCGACGGCCTCGGCATAGACGTCACCGCCCTTGCCGCCGTCGCCGCCGTCGGGACCGCCGAACTCGATAAACTTCTCCCGGCGGAAACTCGCACATCCGCGCCCGCCCGATCCGGACCGGATGTAGACCTTCGCCAGATCCAGAAACTTCATCGCATCAATCCCCCGGGCCCGTTCAGACCAGTTCCATGCGGTATCGGAACGTCGGAGTCACGGCATTTCGCGCAACCGAATGCATGCTGCCCTCTCCAACGTAGCCAAACCCGATACGCGTCAATACCTTCACCGAAGCAATGTTGTCCTGCATGACTTCCGCCGTCAGCGCAGTGAGCGACCGTCGCCGCGCCTCGGCAACGACCGCTTCCAACGCTTCCCCGGCATATCCCGTGCCCCACCAGGCCGGCGCAACCCAAAAGGTCACCTCAGCCTCCGAACCATCTTGCGGAGCAAGCGAAATGATCCCGATCAAACCGTTGCTTTCATCCGAACTCAGATCGATTGCCCAGACCGCGGTCGGTCCCGCCCCGCGACCGTGCCGCTCGACATAGGCCTGCGCCGTTCCGGGCGGATAGGGATGCGGAATGTCCCGCGTCATGCGGGCGACGCGCGCATCGCTGACATAGAGCGCCAGAACCCCGGCATCCGACTCGACAAGCGGGCGCAGCCGGCAGCGGCCGGTTTCTAGGGTGCGGATTTCTGAAATCGGCTCGCTCATGCCGTATTCCCGTCCTGAAAGCAAAATGGGCCGACCAACCGGCCGACCCATTCTGGAAAACGATTGGTTTGGTGCGTTACTCTGCGGCCTGGGCCGCCGGTCGAACCGAAATGAACGTACGTCCCTTGAACCCCTTTGAGAAGGTCACAAACCCCTCTTCGGTCGCAAAGATCGTGTGATCACGGCCCATGCCGACACCGGTCCCGGGGAAGCACTTCGTGCCGCGCTGTCGGATCAGGATGTTCCCGGGGATGACGGCTTCACCGCCAAATTTCTTTACGCCCAGACGGCGCCCTGCGCTGTCGCGACCGTTGCGGGACGAGCCGCCTGCCTTTTTATGTGCCATTGCGCGCTCCTCAGCTTTCGAGCCCGGCGTCTTCTGCCGGTGTTTCGGTTGTTTTCTTGGCTGCAGCCTTCTTGGGCTTTGCCGCTGCTGCCGCTACGATGTCGGTGATCCGAACCAGCGTAAGCGACTGGCGATGTCCCCGTGTGCGCTGCGAGGAATGTTTGCGCCGGCGCTTCACATACGAAATCACCTTGGGACCACGGTACTGGTCGAGAATTTCCGCCTTTACGGTCGCGCCCGCCACCAGCGGCGCGCCTACGGTTACGGTATCGCCACCGAGCATCAGAACCTGATCGAACTCAATGGTTTCTCCGGCTTCAGCAACAAGCTTCTCGACCGAAACGACGTCGTTTACGGCCACTTTGTACTGCTTGCCGCCGGTTTTCACTACAGCGAACATCTGCGTTTCCTTATCCATACTACCCGCGTCCTGCGGCCCCGGTTTCCCGGTGTTGTGTGGGTCGCTCCCACGCCTGCGAACTGCGCGCTTTGCTCACGTCTCCAGCCGCCCTTTCGGGTCGGTAGGGGCGCTCTATCGTCAACTGCGCGACCTTTGTCAAGAATTGCCGCCGTCTTTCTTCATTTCTCCCAGCATTTTGTCGAGCCCCTCGATGCTGCGGATGTGCAGATCGCGCTGCGGGAACGGTATTTCAATCCCTTCCTCGCGAAACCGCTTCACAATGTCGAAATTGACGTCGGACTTGACCGTCAGCGAAAAGTTCACGTCCCGAAGATAGCAGCGAATCTCGAAGTTCATCGAATCCGCACCAAAGCCGATGAACACGATCGACGGTGCCGGCTCCACCAGGACCAGCGGATGCTGTTCAATGATCCCGATCAGCACCCGCTCGACGTGACGCGGATCGCTGCCGTAACCGACACCGATCGGAATCGCCACCCGCCCCGACAGGTCGGAATGGGTCCGGTTGAGCACCGTGCCGGCGATCAGGTCGGAATTGGGCACGATGACGCTGGCATGGTCAAACGTTGCAATCTCCGTCGATCGGACGTGTACGCCTTTCACATAGCCGGCGAACCCCGCCACCTCGATCCAGTCTCCTTCCTTGATCGGCCGTTCAATCAGCAGAATGATGCCGGAAATGAAGTTCGAGACAATGTTCTGAAGCCCGAAGCCGATACCAACCGACAGCGCCCCGAAAACGATCGCGATACTCGTCAGATCGAATCCCGCCGCCGAAACCGCCGCCAGCACGGCGAGCGACTTGCCGACGTATCCCGCGCCGGTCAGAACGGCACTGCGCCCCCCGGCATCGAACCGGGTCCGCGGCAGAACAATTGCCCGCAACAGCGCCTGAACAAGATGCGTCAGCGCGATCAGCAGCGAGAAGACCAGAATGAACTTGAGCACGCCGGAAGCGGAAACCCGCACGCCGCCAACCACCATGCCCTCACGGAGAATCCGCCAGATTTCGGCAATATCCTCCGGCCTTGCACCCCAGGCCAGTGCCAGCAGGTGCAGCGCGCCGACGATTACCACCAGCCCGACGATGACGGGTCCGAACCCGCTTTCGGCGTCCTGGTCCGACCCGGCGCTCGAGACGATCAGCGACACCGACTTGTTCAGCAGATCGAAAACGACCAGCGACGCGCCAATGATGAAAAACGTCATCAGGATCACGCCCGACAGGTAGAAGGAGGCGTTGAAGTATCCCGCTATGGAAAGCAGCGGGATCACCACAGCTCCGAGCAGGGCAAACCCTGTCAGCAGCTCGAGGAACTTCTGACCGATCCGGCCAGGCGAATCCGGCGCCGCGGCATGCTCCATCTGTTCCACCCGGCTGCGGATGATGCGGATGGTGCCGGCCAGCCGCCAAAGACAGACCGACACTGCTGCGGCGAGCGGAAAGAACAGAACCGAATTGGTCGCATCGGCGAGCTTCCAGTGCAGCGACAGAGAAACCAGCAGACTGACCAGCGCCAGCACCACACCAATCGCCTGGGTCGTGAGCGCGCCAATCCTTGCTTCGCTGTCGCTGAGCGGCAACTGACGAAACGCACCTGACCGGGGCGCAAAGAAGCTTCCGCTCAGCCAGCCGGCGCCGATCAGGTACCAGACAAACGGCGGCACCCCGAAGTAATCCGCAAACGACCCCTGTTCGAGCAGCGTGTTCGGATTGAAAGCGGAAAAGATAATGCCACCACCGAGCAGCGGGATAACGATCCGGGTCAGATTGCGCATCGCGAGAGCCCAGGCAATCGAGCGCGGGTGCCGTGCCCGTTCAAGCCAGGTTTCGACCCAGACGCCGACATAGCGGCGATTGACCAGAATGATCGCAACACCGATTCCGGCAAGAAAAACGTTCAGAGGCAGCCGCTGCAACAAATGCTCGGCAGCAACCGACACCCGCAACTGCGCCATGGTCTGCGTCACAAACGACTGTATGTGGGACCCGAGTTCCCGCGCGGCGAATACCCAGTTGCGCGGCAGCAGCGGGGTCGGACCATGCTTGAGCAGCGCCTGCGAAATTTTCGCAAGAAGCCTGCGGTCGATTTCCGCAACAATCGTGGCGACGCGTTCCTGAACCTCCTGCGCCTGCAGGACCGGAACCATGGCCAGGCGGTACTCGTCCTCGAGCAAGGCGCGGCGGTCGGCAATTTCTGCGGATTCCTGGACGCCCTCCGCCGGAGCCGGACCGAGCGCAGAAATCCGTTTTGTCAGTTCATTGGCTTCGACCTGGGCCCGCATCTGCCGGTCCGCCGCTTCGCTGCGGATCGCAATCACCTGCGAGCGCAGTTCTTCAAGCCTTTCCTTGGACAGGTCCGGATCCGCCAGCAGCCGCTCGGCATTCGCTGCCACCTGATCCCATATCGGCGTGGCTCCCTCTGCTGTGTCCCGAGGGGCCGGGCCGGTCTGGGCCGCCTCACTCCCGGCCGTTTCGGTTTGGCCCGTGCCCGGCGTGGTCCAGACAAGCATCCCGACGGCAAACAGCAGGACAGACGCCGCGCGCATCCAGGCCGCGCACCTCACAAATCCCAGGGCCCGGATTCCTGCCATGGCGGAACCGTCAGGCCTCCATCACGTCAGGCATGTCGGCGGGGGACTTTGCGAACCAGGCCGGCGGTGTCAGTCCCTTGGACCGAAGGAACCCGGGGTTGAACAGTTTCGACTGATATCGCGTGCCGACATCGCAAAGAACTGTGACCACCGTCTTGCCGGGTCCGAAGTCGCGTGCCATCCGGATCGCTCCGGCAACGTTCACCCCCGTCGACGGACCCACACACAGACCTTCGTGTTCCAGAAGGTCAAAAACAAGCGGGATCGCTTCATCGTCCGGTACATTGTAGGGCATGTCTACCTCAAGCCCTTCGAGATTGGCCGTGATCCGTCCCTGGCCGATGCCTTCGGTAATCGAGTTGCCTTCCGACTTTAGGCTGCCGTGGGCATAATACTGATAGAGAGCCGATCCGTCCGGGTCGGCAATACCGATCTTCACATCCGGCTTCCTGCGGCGAAGGCCTTCCGCGACCCCGGCAAGCGTGCCACCCGATCCCACCGCGCAGATGAACCCGTCAATCCGCCCGCCAGTCTGCTCCCAGATCTCCGGAGCAGTCGTATCAATATGCGCCTGGCGGTTGGCGACATTGTCAAACTGGTTGGCCCAGATCGCGCCCTCGGTCCCGGTCCGCGCAAGCTCCGCCGCCAGCCGGCCGGAATATTTGACGTAATTGTTGGGATTCCTGTAGGGAACCGCCGGCACTTCGATCAGTGTTGCACCGCAGATCCGCAACATATCCTTCTTTTCCTGGCTCTGCGTTTCCGGAATGACGATCACGGTTCGAAATCCGAGCGCCGCTCCGACCAGCGCCAGGCCAATCCCGGTATTGCCTGCGGTTCCCTCGACAATGGTTCCGCCCGGTCTCAGTTCCCCCCGCGCCACCGCATCGCGAATGATCGACAGCGCCGCGCGGTCCTTCACCGATTGACCCGGATTCATGAACTCCGCCTTGCCGTAAATGTCACATCCCGTCATTTCGGATGCCCGCCGCAGCCTGATAAGCGGCGTGTTGCCAACGGCGTCCGGTACGTTCCCAGCCAGTATCATTCCATTCTCCGTGCCATCCGGGGTCATTCTCAGGGCCGTGCTTATCCGCTCGGCACCGAACCATCAAGCGACGGCGGCACCGGCGAAGCCGCCGCCTTGCCGACAAAGGGTAACGAGGGGGCGGAACGCGGTCAGGTGGCGCGGCGCAGTCCAAACTGCACCACGTCCGTCGCACCGGACTGAAACGTGGCGGCACAGGATGTCAGGTAAAGATTCCACATCCGTCGGAACCTGTCATCGTAACCCATGGCGTGGATGTCGTCCCACGCCTCATTGAACGCGCCGTGCCACTGACGCAGCGTCTGAGAATAGCTCTGACCAAAACCGAAATATTCGCCGCGCTGCAACCCGGCGCGCGTGATCTGCCTGTCGAGTTCGCCGACACTCGGAAGCATCCCACCGGGAAAAATGTATTTCTGCACGAAATCAACAGTTTTACGGTATTTGTTAAACATTGCGTCCTGGATGGTGATAACCTGCAGCGCCGCCTGTGCGCCGGGTTTCAACCGCTCGCGGATACCCTCGAAGAACACCGGCCAGTACTTTTCGCCGACCGCCTCGAACATCTCGATCGAGGCGATGCCGTCGTATTTCCCGGCCTCGTCGCGATAGTCGCGAAGTTCAATGGCGACACGCTCCGCCAGGCCCGCCTCAAAGACGCGTTTCTGCGCGAACTCCTGCTGCCGACGGCTGATGGTCAGGGCCGTCACCTTGGCCCCGCGCTCGCGTGCCGCAAACTCCGCGAATCCCCCCCAGCCGCAGCCGATCTCAAGCAGATGCCGGTCCGGCGCCGCACCGGCCGTATCGCACATCCGGCCGTATTTTCGCGTCTGCGCCCGGGAAAGTTCCTCGGCCGGATCGTCGAAGATCGCCGACGAATAGGTCATCGTCGGGTCGAGCCACTTGCCGTAAAAATCGTTTCCGAGGTCATAGTGGTAGGAAATGTTGCGTTTCGCCTGGGTCCGGGTGTTGGACCGGGTCCAGTGCCAGATCCGGCGGTAAATCCCGGCCAAAACCGCCGCCGGATGGGTCCGCCGCACCCAGTCGGTCCGGCTGAGAAGAACGTCGAGAAGTTTCTGCAGGTCGGGCGTATCCCACCAGCCGTCAAGATAGGCCTCGGAAAATCCCAGTTCCCCCTCCCTGGCCACCCTTGCGAAAAGCCCCGGGTGCTTCAGCGAAAGCTCCGCCTCAGGCCCGGGCTCCCTGCCCTGAACCCGGAAACGGCGCCCGTCGGGCAGGATCATGTCAATGCTGCCCGCCTCGATCCCCCTGAGCGCCTCATAGGCGGCAGAAAACCACTTCGGCAGTCCGGACGCACCCTTGATATCTGTCAAAACCGTCTCTGCAGGCACCACAATCAGCCTCCCGCCGTGCGCCAAATACGCCGCAGCCGCTCCATCCCCCTCAACACAATGAAGGAATTTTTGCGCCAATCCACCAAGGAGTCAACAATCGCAAAACGTGTCCAACCGCCCGGTCCTGCGGACGGATGCCCCGAAAGGCCGCGTCACCTCCGGCCAGGTCAGGCATTCACGTCGACAACGACCCGTCCCTGTATCCCGCCCCGCAGGATCTTCTCCCCCAGCTCCGGCAGATCGGCCAGCCCGGCGGGTCGGATCATCTTTTCCAGCCGGTCAAGATCGAGTGTCTCCGCCAGCCGCCGCCACGCCCTCTGCCGCGCCTCAAACGGCTGCATGACGCTGTCGATCCCCAACAGGTTTATGCCACGCAGCAGAAACGGCATGACGTTCATCGGCGTCTCGGCGCCGCCTGCCAGTCCGACCGCGGCAACGGACCCGCCATAGGCAATCTGCTTGCAGACCCGCGAGAGCATGATCCCGCCAACCGCATCGATGCAGCCCGACCAGGTCTCCTTTTCCAGCGGACGCTCACCCGCCTCCGAAAGGTCCGCGCGCGGCACGATCTGCGTCGCACCCAGATCCGTGAGATAGTCCGACGCTTCCGGCCGCCCCGTTACCGCCGCCACCCTGTAGCCGAGCCGCGCCAGCAGCGACACCGCCACCGAACCGACCCCTCCAGCGGCACCGGTCACCAGCACCGGACGGTCCGAGGGCGTAAGCCCGTGCTCCTCAAGCGCCATCACCGCCAGCATGGCGGTAAATCCGGCGGTGCCAACCGCCATCGCCTGCCGGGCCGTCAAGCCTTCCGGCAGCGGCACCAGCCAGTCGGCCTGCACCCGCGCCTTTTGCGAATAGCCGCCCCACCGGCTCTCTCCAACCCGCCAGCCGGTCAACACCACCGCATCACCAGGCCGGTAGCGCGGATCGTCCGACGCCTCGACCACCCCGGAGAAATCGACCCCGGGCACATGCGGCCAGCTGCGCACCAGGCCCCTGCCGGATCCGAGACAAATTCCGTCCTTGTAGTTGAGGGTCGAGTACGAAACGGCAACCGTCACATTCCCCTCGGGCAGATCGCCTGCCTCCAGCTGCCTCACCGATGCGGAGGTCCGTCCGTCTTCGGCCTTTTCGACCACTACTGCCCTGAAACTCACCACCCGTCTCCCTGCCCGACTGTCCTCACCCCAGCGTCGCCTGCCCCGCGCATGGTGTCAAACCCGAACCGCTCCACCGCGAGGCCGCGTCGCCTCAGGAACACGAACCGACCCGCAGCAGCCCGTAGCCGAAAATCGGGTCGCGCCCCGGGGCGCCAAGGTCAAGAGCGGACGTGGCAAGCGAGGCCCGCGCGTTGTTGATGTCCGTCGACCGGCCCGTCCCCAGATCCCTGGCAACCGCCGCCACGGCGAACGGCACAGCAAAAGAGGTGCCGGTCCAGAAACTCTCCCCGCCCCCGGCATTGGCGGCCCAGATGTCCACTCCGGGCGCGGAAATCTCCAGATAGTCGCCGCGGTTGTTGCCGGGATAGGGGCGGTTGCGCGCATCTACGGCCGCAACCGAAATCACCGGCGCGTAGGCCGCAGGATAGGCGGGCGGCGCACCCGGCCCCGCATTGCCCGCCGCCGCCACCAGAATCTGCCCGCGCCGCGCCGCAGCAAGCACCGACGCTTCCAGCAGCTCGTTCGCCGGCCCGGTCAGCGACATGCCGATCACCTTGACGCCGTTGCGGTCCATCCAGTCGAGAGCTCTGACTATTGCCGTAACGTCAGATCGTACTGAATTGTTTTCATATGAGAAAACGTCCGCCGCATACAGGCGGCTTCCGGGAACCAGCGGGCCGACTCCAGGCAGGTTGCCGACCAGTATACTGGCAACCGCCGTTCCGTGCACGACGCTGGGGCGCCCGCCGGACGGCACGAAACTCCGGCGGCTGATCGGCACCCCGCGAAGGCTCGGGTGGTTCCTGGCGACACCGGTGTCGATCATGCCGATTTTCGGCGTCACGGCACACCCCGCGCCATCGACAAGGCCAACCACTTCCGGCCCGTACCGCACCGGCACCGGTTGCATGCGCTGCGCTGGACGGTAGAGATGGTTGAGGTCGAATGTAACCTCCGGAAGCCGGCCGCGGGCGATCGTCAGCGCTATCGGGGCGGCAGTATTGGCCGGCGTTTCGATTCGCGCGATGGTCCGGTTGCCAAGCGCCCGGCTCTGGTACTCTGAAAGGATCCGGAAACCCAGACCGCGAAGGACCTGCCTGCTGCGACGGTCCAGACCGAGCGCGGTAATTTCACGCGGCCTGAACACGGACGGATCATCGCCGGTCGACAGAAGTATACGCTGCGCGGTCGCCGCATTTGGCGGCTGGGGAGCATCCCATCCCGTTTCGTCAACCGGCGGCACGTCGACAGTTTCCTGCGCCACACTGCGCGTCGTCATGCCGCCAGCCGCCCGCCACTCGGTATTGTCTGCGTCGGGACTGTCTGTATACGGCGACCGCGTTGCGCCACCGCCGTCACCCGCCGCAGCGCCGCTGCTGCCACCGGCGTTGCTGCTCCCGCTGTTCCCGTTGTTGCCGTTGTTCCCGCCGTTGCCGTTGTTTCCGTTGTTGCCGTTGTTCCCGTTGTTGCCGTTGTTCCCGTTGTTGCCGTTGTTCCCGTTATTCCCGTTGTTGCCGTTGTTTCCGTTATTCCCGTTGTTCCCGTTGTTGCCGTTGTTGCCGTTATTCCCGTTGTTGCCGTTGTTGCCGTTGTTCCCGTT
>JAUIHM010000085.1 GCA_030432315.1 Alphaproteobacteria bacterium
CCGCCCCGAATGCAGCTAAAGTAAAAGTGGTCAGCCATAAATCCCGACAGCCCCATTCCGCTCAATCCGGACACCCGCCACCTCAATGCCATTATCGACAGGACCCCAGCAATGACCAGAACAGCCGCCCTTCTTGCCCTCCTGACCATGGTGGTGTCTGCCTGCACAACCGGCGGCCCCGGCAGCATGGCTCCCTCCGGCGGCGCAGCCGGCCGAATGGGCCCCGGCTACTGTTTCTCGCCGCCCGCCGGACCGAATGAACGAACCCAGTGGAACCGCCTATGTTTCGGCAAGGACTGATCGGCGGCGCCCTGGTGCGGCAAACATCAACCCTGGTCGGGTGAAGTACCTGAAACTCAGGCACTTCACCCTACAGGATGGCGCTAAAGGTTCCCGTACCGACGAAGATGATCCCGCGCGCACTGCGTCTGGCACATACCGGGAATGCAACAGTGCCGGTTGTCCGCAACAGTCACCGGGTCCATTTGCCGTCAACCGGTACAACGCCGGACGACGATATTTGGAGACCGCTATGACTGCCCCATCAACCGACCCGCGCCGGACCTCTGGCCCGGGATCGTTGAGAGAAACCCTCACCGCGATTGTGACCTGGTTTGCAGACAGCAGCCGCGGAGCCGCTGCTCTCGAAACCTGCCGGAAACTCGCCTCGCTCAGCGACAGCCAGCTTTCAACGCGCGGCCTTAAGCGCGGCAAGATCGTCAGGCACGCATTCGCTCCCTATTACTACGGCTGAACCTGTATTCGCCATTGCGCACCGCGACAACGCGGCCCCGTATCCTGTGCGGGACCGCCACGCGGAAAAAGACACCGGGAACCTTCATCATGACCATCCTGGCACAGCACCACACCGGGCAACACCTGCACCACCGCCTCGGCCACACTTTCGCCGGAGTGATTGAATGGTTCGAAATGAACTCCGCAAAAGGACGCGCCGCCCGCGACGCGAACCGGCTGCTGGCCCTTTCGGACCGGGATCTGCGTGACATTGGCCTGACACGCGAACAGGTCGTCCAGCGCGCATTCTCCGACAAGGGCTACTACTGATTCGAAAACGGGTCCAGGCATCCACGCCAGGGCCTGTTCTATCCGACAGAACCCGTTGAGGCCAATTGCCCCGGCGTCCTGCCGCAATGTGCGGAACACGCCGGTCGTTTCCCATCGGGACGCCGGAAAACGCATTGCGGCCAACGCCCCGCATCAGCACCCTCATTTTCGATCTCGCACCCGCCGCAGAGCGTGTTAGTCTGGGCAGGCACCAGACGAACAGCGGGGAACGCAATGATCACACTGACGACGCATGTACTGCACCGCCACGCAATCGACGGGGCGGCCAGTGACAGCGTCACCCTGGACTACGAGGGACGGTTTCTGCGCCGCAGGCGCGTGACTACCGACAGCGGCCGTTCCCTTTTCATCGACCTTCCGGAAACCGTTTCGCTCAACGCCGGTGACACGTTTGAAACGACCGACGGGACGTTTGTCACCGTTGCCGCCGCCTCTGAACCACTCATCGAGGTTACTGCCGACGGCGCGGACCTTGCGAGGCTTGCGTGGCATGTGGGCAACCGGCACACCCCGGCCCAGATTGGAGCCGGACGTATTCTGATCCGCGAGGACCGGATCATTGGCGACATGCTGACCCGCCTTGGCGCCAGAGTTCGTGACGTCACGGAGCCCTTCACGCCGGAAGGAGGCGCCTATGGCCACGGGCGCACACACGGACATCACCACGGTGCGGCAACCGACGATCCGCACACCGGGGCGCACGCCGATCACATCCATGACCACAGTCATTCCCCGGACCGGCGCCAGGCGGCCACCTGAACAGGTGTCTGGCCCCACCCCGCCCGTCCATGATCCGTCTGACTTCGCCGCGCCTTCGGTTGACGGCCGGACCATGCAGGTCCTGCAGTCGTGGTTTTCACCCGCGTTTCCTGTTGGCGGTTTTTCCTATTCCCACGGTCTCGAATGGGCCGTCGAAGCAGGCCAGGTCCACGATGCAGGCAGTCTGCAGGCCTGGATTGTCGATTTGCTCGAACACGGAGCCGGTCACACCGACGCGGTGCTGCTGGCGCAGAGCCGGCACGCGACCGACCCGGTCCCAATGGCTGAACTGGCCGAAGCGCTCGCGCCTTCTGCAGAACGGCACCTCGAATCGGTGGCCCAGGGCGCGGCGTTCGCCCGAACCGTTTCCACGGTCTGGAACATCACGGTTCCACCCATGCCCTATCCGGTGGCCGTTGGTCACGCGTCCAGGCAACTCGGTCTGCCACTGGTTCCGGTTCTGACGCTGTCGGTACAGGCCTTCGCCGCCAACATCGTCTCTGCGGGCGTTCGGCTGATCCCTCTCGGGCAGACCGACGGACAGCGCATCACCGCGTCGCTGCTGCCGCTCTGCGCCAGCGTCGCTTCCCGGGCCGCGGCCGCCACAGCGGAAGATATCGGAGGCTCGGCCGTTCGCGCCGATCTCGCATCAATGCTCCACGAAACCCAGTACACAAGGCTTTACCGTTCATGAAATCACCCAATGGTCCCCTGCGCGTCGGCATCGGCGGCCCGGTCGGCGCCGGCAAAACCGCCCTCACCGACCGTCTCTGCAAAGCCATGCGCGACCGCTGGTCCGTCGCCGTCATCACCAACGACATCTACACCCGCGAAGATGCGGAGTTTCTGATGCGCGCTCAGGCTCTACCGCTCGAACGGATCATGGGGGTGGAGACCGGCGGCTGCCCCCATACGGCAATCCGCGAGGATGCCTCAATAAATCTTGTCGCCGTTGATGAAATGGTCAGGAAATTCCCCGACCTCGACGTGATCCTGATCGAGTCCGGCGGCGACAACCTGTCGGCGACATTCTCACCGGAACTGGCCGACATCACCCTTTACGTCATCGATGTCTGCGCCGGCGACAAGATCCCGCGCAAGGGGGGCCCAGGCGTCACCCGCTCTGACCTGCTGATCATCAACAAGATCGACCTCGCCCCCTATGTTGGCGCATCCCTCGAAGTCATGGACAGGGATTCCCGCAAGATGCGCGGCGACCGGCCGTTTCTGTTCACCAACATGCGGGAAGCGGTTGGCATACCGGAAATCGTCGCTTTCCTCGAAACCGAAGGCGGTCTGGCCACATGACCGACGCGAAGGGTTCAATCCTCCAGAAGGACTCCGACCAGGTCTGATCCGCCGTCACTCAGCCCCTCGATAATGTCAAAGTGGTGGCGCCCGGGCACTATTGTCTGGGCCATCCGCGTCTCGAACCCGCTCCAGATATTGGCAAGGAGCGTTGACTGCCGGACAAATTCCGGCCGCTCGTCATCGCCCACCCAGACATGCACATCCGCCCCATCCAGCGGTCTGAGCAATACCGGGCTCTCGGCCGCCGCCTCCTCGTCATCCAGGTGCAGACCGTCCTTCATCGCCGTCATCAGCAGCGGACGGAGATCGTGCACGCCGCTGATCGACACGACCCGGGCAACACGGTGCAGGATCCGCGCATCAAGGCCGGTGTCTGCGCAAACCTGACGCACGACCAGGTGCCCGCCCGCCGAATGCCCGGTCAGGCGGATCGGACCCCGCACCACCTGGCCTGCCTGGCTGATCGCGGCGGCAATCGAACGGGTAATGTCCCGCACGCTCACCTCCGGCGCCAGAGGATAACCCGGCATCGCCACCGCCCAGCCCCTGTACAGCCCCCCCGCCGCCAGATGCGAAAAGTCCCGCTGCGAGAACCGCAGCCAGTATCCGCCATGAACGATCACCAGCAGCCCGCGCGGCGCACCGTCCGGCAAAAAGAGGTCGAGCACCTCGCGGGGATGCGGCCCGTATCGAAGGTTGCCGCGAAACCTCTCCGGGGCGCATCCGTCCCGAAATACCGCGGCCTCCCTCGCCCACCGCTCGGGAAACGCTACCCCTCCCGGGATATGCGCCCCGTTTGCGTAGGCGTCATCCCAGTCGCGCCCCATCAGAATGCCTTGAAAGTCAGCGTGGTCAGACTGCGGTCGATATGGGGAATGTCCAGAATCACCTTGTTGATGTAGTGGCCGATGTCCTCGGATTCGGGGATGTAGACCTTCATGATCAGGTCGTATTCCCCGGAGGTGGAATAAAGCTCCGATGCAAACTCCCGGTCATAGATTGCGTCCGCCACCTCGTATGTCCTGCCCGGACTGCACCTGAGCTGAATGAAAACGCAGTTCATGTCCATCTCCCTTTTGCAATCGTCATTTACCACTCATCCATAGAGCACGATCAGCAGGATCCCCGTCACCACCAGAACAATTGCGGCCGTCTCCCGCGTTGTCGGCCGTTCGCGAAACACCACCACGGCGGTGATATAGCTGAACAGCAGTTCGATCTGCCCCACCGCCTTTACGTGGGCCGCCGATGCCAGGGCGAAACCGGCGAACCATCCGAACGAACCAAGCATCCCGACAATGCCGACCGGCGCGGCAACCCTCCACTGACGCAGGATGCGCATGATCTCTCCAGGCGCCCGGCGCCGCATGTAGACCGTCATCACCAGGGTCTGGAACACCGTCACACAGGCGAGCGCGAACGCCGCCCGCTGCAGGAACGGCCCGCCGCCGGCGAGCGCCATGCCAGCTGCCCGGTAGGCGACTCCGGAAAGGGCGAACAGCGCCCCGGCAGCGATCCCAATTCCCGCCGCCCGGTTGAACATTCCCCCCGGCACCCCCTTCTGGGTAGAAAGCAGCATCACCCCGACCAGGCTGACCATGATCCCGGCCATACCCGCCGCGGACACCCGGTCTCCCAGCAGCACAAGGCCGATCAGCACCGCCTGAACCGTCTCGGTCTTGGCGAAAGTATTTCCGGCGGCAAAATTGCGCAGGGTAAACAGATGCAGCAGCAGTAGGGTCGCAAGGATCTGGCACAGCCCGCCGATCGCCGTCCATCCGACGAACGCCCGGGTGACCCCCGGCAGGGCAAGCCCTCCCACAATCGAAATACCGGCCACCAGCAGTATGGCCCAGGGCGCGGCAAACACAAACCGCGCATAGGCGGCTCCGAGAACGCTCACCCGTCCGGTCAGCGTCTTTTGCAGTGCCGAACGGACGTTCTGCATGAACGCCGCGCCAACGGCCAGCAAAACCCATACCTCCACGCGACGCTCCCTCCAGGTTGACTTTTCAACCCACCAGTAATTTACAGCCTCATGGCGTCACGGAAGGACCGCACCATGTCAAAATCCTACCCAGAGATAACCGAGCGCATCGTGGGCGGTATCCGCACCCTGCACAAAAACATCCCCGACACAATGCAGGGCTTTTCCGCAATGGCCAAGGGTGCAACGGCCACGGGCGCGCTTGACGAAAAGATGAAGGAACTCATTGCTCTCTCGATTGGAGTTGCCACTCGCTGCGATGGCTGCATCGGGTTTCACATGAAAGCGCTCGTCAGACTCGGAGCCTCCCGCGAAGAAGTGGAAGAAGCGCTTGGCGTGGCGGTCTACATGGGCGGCGGTCCGGCACTGATGTACGCAGCCGACGCGATCCACGCGTTCAATCAGTTCACGGAACTGCACAGCGCGGAATCCTCCTGATCGCTCAGAGCCGATCCCGCATCGCGTACCATGTCATTGCCAGGGCGAGGAGCGGCGCCCGCAGGGCCCCGCCCCCAGGGAAGCGCGGCTGGGGCAGCGATGCAAACACGTCAAACCGCTCCGCCGTGCCCTGCACCACTTCCGCCAGCAGCACGCCCGCAAGACTCGCCATCGCCACGCCGTGCCCCGAATACCCTGCCGCGGAGAAAACGCCCGGCCCAAGCCGCTGAAACGCCGGCATCCGGTTCACCGTAATCGCCAGGGTTCCGCCCCATGCATGGTCGATCCGCACTTCCCTGAGTTGCGGGTAAATGCCCAGCATGCGCGGCCGGACCAGACCGGCGATATCCCGGGGAAACCGGTATCCATAGGTCTCCCCACCACCAAACAGCAGCCTGTGATCCGCAGACATGCGGTAATAATTCACCACGAACCGCGAATCCGCCACCGCCGCATCGTCCCGGATCAACTCGCGCGCGCGTGCCTCACCAAGCGGTTCGGTGGCAATGATGAAATTGTTGATCGGCATCACCCGCGCGGCGACTCTTGGCGCCAGATCCCCCAAATAGCCGTTGCAGGCCAGCAGGACGAAATCCGCCTCGACCGATCCCGCAGAGGTGGTGACCCGGCTCGACTCCCCGCCCGAAATCCCGGTGACGCGGCTCATCTCGTGAATGACCGCGCCCGCCTCCTCCGCTGCCCTTGCCAGCCCCATCGCATAGTTCAGTGGATGCAGATGTGCAGCACCCCGGTCGTAGGCCCCGCCGAAATACGCCTCCGTGCCAAGCGCCGCCCGAATTCCCGCGCGGTCCAGCGGCTCAATGGAATCGTATCCGTAGCGGCCGCGCAGCCGTTCCACATCTTCATGGTAGTCCGCCACCCAGCCCGGCTTGTGCGACGCCTCGATTATGCCCGGTTTCAGATCACAGTCGATGCGATGCCGCGACACCCGCTCGCGCACGATCTGCTTCGCCGCCTCGCCCATGTCCCAGAGCGCCCGGGCCGGCCCCTTGCCGAAATGCTTCTCGATCCAGGCCTGCCCCTGCCGCTGCCCCGACCCCACCTGACCGCCGTTGCGCCCCGAGGCCCCCCAGCCGACCCGGTTTGCCTCCAGAACGACCACGCGCATCCCGGCCTCCGCCAGGTGCAGCGCCGCCGAAATCCCGGTATACCCAGCGCCGACAATGCAGACATCCGCGCGCACCGCGCCCAACAGCGCCGGTCGCGCCACCATGCCGTTGGCCGTCGCCGCGTACCAGCTGGCGGGATATTCCCCGGGCCGGTCATTTGCCGTCAGCAGGTCCATTAGACATTGAGCAGCAGATGGTCCCGCTCCCACGGGCTGATCACCTGCAAAAACGTCTCGATCTCGTCCCGTTTGATCGCCCGGTACACGTCGCAGAACTCCGCCCCAAGGATCTCCGTCACTTCCGGGCAGTCCTGAAACAGGTCTAGCGCCGTCAGCAGATCCCGCGGCAGCGCCCGCGCGTTCTTGTAGGCCTCGCCGCGCACTGCATCCCGCGGCGTCATACCTTCCTTCATGCCCAAATACCCGCAGGCAAGCGACGCCGCGAGCGCAAGGTAGGGATTGCAGTCCATGCCGACGATCCGGTTCTCAACCCGCCGCGACGCCGGCGAGCCGATGGGAATGCGCAGCCCGGTTGTGCGGTTGTCCGCCCCCCATTCGAGGTTGATCGGCGCCGACCCGTTGGGCACGAACCGTCGGTAGCTGTTCACATAGGGCGCGAACATGCAGACGACGGAGGGAAAATGCATCTGCTGCCCGCCAAGAAAGCCGTAGAAAAGATCGCTCGGGCTGTCGTCCTCATTGGTGAAAACGTTCCGCCCGGTTTTTACATCCACCACCGACTGGTGAATGTGCATCGCACTGCCCGGCTCCTCCTGCATCGGCTTGGCCATGAAGGTGGCGAAACAGTCATTGCGCAGCGCCGCCTCACGAATGGTCCGCTTGAAACAGAATACCTGATCGGCAAGCTTCAGGGGATCGCCGTGGATGAAGTTGATCTCCACCTGGCCGGCGCCTCCTTCCTGAATGATCGTGTCAATCTCGAATCCCTGGGCCTCGGAGAAATCATAGATGTCGTCGATCACCTTGCCGTATTCGTCCACCGCCGACATCGAGTAGGCCTGCCGGCTGACCATCTGCCGCCCGGTCCGACCGAGTGGCGGCTCGATCGGCTCGTTCGGATTGAGGTTCGGCTTGATGAGGTAAAACTCCATCTCCGGCGCGACCACCGGCTGCCAGCCCTCTTTCTCGTAGAGCGCCAACACGCGCCGAAGCACATTGCGCGGCGCCAGACCAAAGGGCGTTCCGTCCGGATCCTCGACGTTGTGGATCACCTGCACCGTGACATCATCCGCCCAGGGGACCGCAGTCGCCGTTTCATAATCCGGTCGCAGCACCATGTCGGACTCGGTCCACTGGTTGTCGATCGCCATGTCGACGTAATCGCCGGAAATCGTCTGATAAAAAATCGACCGCGGCAGATAGACGTTGTCGGACCGGGAAAACTTGGCGAATGGCATCGCCTTGCCGCGCGAAATCCCGGCGATGTCCGGCATCACGCACTCAACCTCCTCGATCCGCCGCCCGGCCAGCCACTCCTGAAAATGGCCTGGAAGCCGTCCAAGCGTCGTCTCCATCAAATCCTGCCGCATGTTCCGCTCCTGTCGATCCGCCACATCCCGTGCGGTCCCGGCTCTGCCCCTGCGGCCAGCATGACCCGCAGCGATCCGGATTTCAAATGCCTTCGCCGCTCTGCGCCACCACACAGAGCCAGTCATGGGCAAGATGTGCCGCGGCGATTGCCGTGATCTCCGCATGGTCGAACGGTGGTGACACCTCGACCACATCCATGCCCACCAGGTTCAGCCCGGCCATCCCGCGCACAATCTCCAGCCCCTGCCACGATGCCAGCCCGCCCGGCACCGGCGTACCGGTACCGGGGGCAAAGGCCGGATCGAGCCCGTCGATATCGAACGACAGATACACCGGCCCGTTCCCGACCCGCGCCCGCATCGCCGCCACTGCGGCCTCGATGCCGTTGCGATGCACCCAGGGCGCGCTCAACACCTCAAGACCCATTTCGTCGTCACTCCAAGTGCGGATGCCGATCTGCATCGAGCGCGCCGGATCAATCAGACCTTCGGCAATTGCCCGGCCCATCATCGTCCCGTGGTCGATCCGGGCCGGATCGTCCTGCCAAAGATCGCCGTGGGCATCGACCTGAACCAGCGACAGCGGACCATGTTTTGCAGCATGCGCCCGCAGCAGCGGCCAGGTAATGAAATGATCGCCACCGAGGCTCAGCAGCTTCGCACCACTGACCAGAATCTCCGCCGCCTGCGCCTCAATCGCCTCCGCAACCCCCGCCGGATGGTGCGGATCGAGCATGCAGTCGCCATAATCCACCACCGCAAGGGCCTCAAACGGATCAATGCCGAACGGGAACGCCTTCAGTTCCGCCAACTGCACCGAAGCCGCCCGGATCGCCCTCGGCCCAAGCCTGCACCCGGGCCGGTATGTCACCGCGGAATCGAACGGAATCCCCATCACCACCACGTCCACCCCGGTCAGATCACGGGTGTAGCGGCGACGCAGAAACGACAGCGCCCCACCATAGGTCATTTCCGCCCAGCGGGCGTGATTGTCGTCGGCGCGAAAGGCGGCGTCGCCCTGCGGTTTCCCCAAATCCGTCATGCGTTCTACTTCTTTCGCCGCAGCTGGAACGTGGCAATGGCCACGCCGAGCGCCACAATGCAGATTATGATCGTCGCAAGCGCATTGATATCCGGACTGACACCAAGCCGCACTTTGGAAAAGATGACCATCGGCAGCGTCGATGCACCCGGTCCGGTGACGAAGCTGGCAATCACCAGATCGTCGAGTGACAGGGTAAATGCCAGCAGCCAACCGGCCACCAGCGCCGGGGAAATCACCGGCAGCGTCACGTCAAAGAAAACCCGGACCGGCCGCGCGCCGAGATCCATCGCCGCCTCTTCGAGGCTCTGGTCCATCCCCGACAGCCGCGACTGCACAACCACCGCCACATAGGCCATGCAGAAGGTCACATGCGCAATGATGATCGTCGTCATCCCCCGGCCCTTCGGCCAGCCGACAAACTGCTCCAGCGAAACGAACAGCAGCAGCATCGACAGCCCGGTAATCACCTCCGGCATCACCAGCGGCGCGGTCACCATCCCGGTCAGCAGCGCCCGGCTGCGAAACCGGCCGAACCGCATCAGCACATATGCGGCAAGCGTCCCGAGAACCACCGCCAGCGAAGCCGACACGAAAGCCACCTGAAAGCTGATCCACGCGGACTGCAGGATCTGCGGATCGCGAAACAGCTCCCCGTACCACTTGGTCGAAAACCCGCCCCAAACGGTCACCAGCTTGCTCTCGTTGAAGCTGAAGATCACAAGGGAAACCATTGGTGCGTAGAGGAAAACAAACCCCAGGATGCAAACCGTCAGAAGAACCGGAGACCGCCGCATCATCCGTCCTCCGACCGGGACTGTACCGTGCGGAGCAGCATGATCGGCACCACCAGCACCACCAGCATCGCCACCGCCACCGCCGAGGCCACCGGCCAGTCGCGGTTTGAGAAAAACTCACTCCAGAGCACCCGCCCGATCATCAGCGTATCCGGCCCGCCGAGCAGTTCAGGAATGACGAACTCACCGATCGCCGGTACGAACACCAGCATGAACCCGGCCAGAACCCCCGACAACGACAGCGGCAGCGTCACATGCACGAAGGTCGCCCATGGCCGCGCCCCCAGATCCGCCGATGCCTCCAGCAGCGCGCCGTCAAGCCGGACCAGGTTGGCATAGAGTGGCAGGATCGCGAACGGCAGATAGGTATAGACGATCCCCAGATAGACCGCGAAATCGGTCTGCAGCATCACCAGCGGCTGGTCGATCAGGCCGGTCCACATCAGGAAATTGTTGATCACACCATTGGAGCGCAAGAACCCCTGCCACGCATAGACCCGCAGCAGGAATGAGGTCCAGAACGGCAGGATCACCAGCATCAGCAGCACCGACCGCCGCGGCTCCGGCGACCTGGCAATGAAGAGCGCCATCGGATAGGCCACCAGGATCGCGATGCAGGCCGACACGAAGGCCACCCGGATCGAGAACATGTAGGCGCGGAGATAGAGCGGATCCTCAAACAGATACCCGTAATTGCCGAGATTGAGCGTGATCGTCGCCACAATCCCGTCCCAGTCGAAAATCGGCAGGTATGGCGGAAGGGCAATCGCCGCTTCGCTGACGCTGATCTTCGCCACAACGAGGAACGGGATCAGGAAAAAGACCAGCAGCCACAACACAGGCACCGCCACCACCAGGCCGCGCCCGTCGAGTCCGAGCCATTTCAGCCCCCTGGCAGTCCAGCGCAACGGTGCAACGCGGTCGATCACCCCGGTCATTGGGTCAGCACCACGCCGGCGGTGTCGCCCCACGATACCCAGACTTCCTCATCCCAGGAAATCCCGTCCTCCTCGTGCCGTGTGAGATTGGCCCTGGTCGCACTCAGCACCCGCCCCCCTCGCAGCTTCACGCGGTAAACCGACAGGTTGCCCATGTAGGCCACGTCCTGGACCGTCGCCGGAAAGGCATTGATCACCCCCTCCGGCTTTTCCCGGGTCAGGCGCATTTTCTCCGGGCGCATGGCGAACCACAGACGCTGTCCCATCGAACACGACACGCCGTGCCCCACGTGAATGTCCTGTCCGAGATCGCGCGAACTGATCCGGATGTAGTCCGGCTCATCGTCGGTCACATGGCCCTCGAACATGTTCACCGAGCCGATGAAATCGGCAACGAACCGCGATGCCGGATGCTCGTAGATCGCCGGCGGCTCGTCCACCTGCACGATCTCTCCCGCATCCATCACCCCGATCCGGGTCGACAGGGTCATTGCCTCTTCCTGGTCGTGGGTGACGACGATGAAGGTAATGCCCAGCGTCTCCTGAATGTTGACCAGTTCAAACTGCGTCTCCTCGCGCAGCTTCTTGTCCAGAGCTCCGAGCGGCTCATCAAGGAGCAGAAGTTTCGGCCGTTTGATCAGACTGCGCGCCAGCGCCACCCGCTGCCGCTGTCCGCCCGAAAGCTGATCCGGCCTGCGCGCCGCGAACTTTTCGAGCTGCACCAGCCGCAGCATGTCGGCGACCTTCTCCATCGCCTCCGGCTTTTTCATCCCGTCGCGCAGCAGCCCGTAGGCGATGTTCTTTTCCACACTCATGTGCGGAAACAGCGCATAGGACTGGAACATCATGTTGGTGGGCCGGTCATACGGCGCAAGCTGCCCCATGTCCTGACCATCAATGCTGATGGTACCTTCGGTGGGCCGCTCGAACCCGGCGAGCATCCGCAGCAGTGTCGACTTGCCGCACCCCGACCCGCCGAGCAGGCAGAACAGCTCGCCCTTGTAGATGTCGAGCGACACGTCGTTGACTGCCGTGAAGTCACCAAATTTCTTGGTCACCCGGCCGATGCGGACGAACGGCTCCTCCGTGCCCTCTCTCCACGGCTTCGTCGTGGCAGCTCCTTGCAGGGGTGCGGTTTCCATGGTCCCTCCCGAGGCTGATCGACTCCCGATGCGCGGAATGACCGCGCACCGGAATGCGTTTCGTCAGGCCTACTGCCCGGTGCGGATCCGCGTCCAGAGACGGGTCATTGTCCGGTCCGTGCGCGCATCGCGAAGCTGCGACGGGAACAGATTGTCGAGCACATTCTGAGGCGGATAGATCTGTTCGCTTTCGGTGATTTCCGGATCGATGAACTCCTTCGAGGCCGGAACAGCATTCGGATAGTAAACGTAGTTGGTGATGTCAGCCATGATCTCCGGCTGGAGCACGAAGTTGATGAAGGCGTGCGCCTCGTCCGGATTTGGCGCATCCGCCGGGATCGCCATCATGTCGAACCACTGCAGCGTGCCTTCCTTGGGGATGATATAGGCAATTTCCACCCCCTGCCCGGCTTCCGCTGCGCGGTCCGCAGCGATGAACACGTCGCCGGAAAAGCCGATCGACACGCAGACCTCGCCATTGGCCAGATCGGAAATGTACTGCGACGAGTGAAAATACCGGACATGGGGGCGGATGGCTTCGATCGCCGCCGCCGCCTGCTCTAGCTCATCCGGATCTGACGATCCCGGATCGAACCCAAGGTAATTCAGCACCGCCGGAAGCACCTCGGTCGCCGAGTCGAGGATGGTGATGCCGCAATCCGCCAGCTTTTCCGCGTTGGCCGGATCGAGGATCAGGTCCCAGCTGTCGGTCGGCGCGTCCTCGCCCAGACGTTCCCGCACCATGTCGACGTTGTAGCCGATGCCGTTGGTGCCCCACATGTAGATAACCGCGTGCTCGTTGCCCTCATCATAGGCCGCCGCCCGCTCCATCATCGCCGGATCGAGGTTGTCCCAGTTGGGGATCTTCGAACGGTCGAGCGGCATGTAGATGCCGCCGTTGATCTGCCGCCGCAGAAAATCCGAGGTCGGCACCACCAGATCATATCCCGATGACCCCGCCAGCAGCTTCGCTTCGAGAACCTCGTTCGAATCGTAGACGTCATAGGTCACGTCTATCCCGGTCTCTGCCTCGAACTTCTCGATCGTGTCCTCGGCAATGTAATCCGACCAGTTGTAGATGTTCAGCGCCAGGGCGCCGCCGGCAGCAGTCATCAGCAGAGCCAGCGCCGTCAGGCCCGTCGTCGTTGTCTTCATTGTCTCATCCCCGTTGATTCTCTCTTAAACGCCAAGGCGATCCCGCAATCCATACCACCAGGAACCGAGGACGGAATAGGGAACAGCAAACCTGCGCCCGCCCGGAAACGGAATCCACGGAACCTGCTCAAAAACATCGAAACGTGCACAATCGCCGTGCACCGCCTCTGCGAGTATCCGGCCGAAAAGATGACTGCCGACCACGCCGTGACCGCTGTAGCCCTGGGCGAAATAGGTCTGCTGTCCGAGCCGTCCCATCTGCGGCACCCGGCTGAAGGAAATCGCGCAGTTGCCCGACCAGGCATAATCGATCTTCACGCCCGCGAGCGCCGGAAACACCTTGGCAAGATTGGGCAGCAGCTTGGCGCGGATGTCGGCGGGATCGGTGCCGCCATAGACCGTCCCGCCACCGAACAGCAGCCGCGCGTCCGCCGACAGCCGATAGTAGTCGAGAA
>JAUIHM010000086.1 GCA_030432315.1 Alphaproteobacteria bacterium
TCTCCCGGGCGGAGAAATAGGTGAGCTGGCGGGCGACCATGATCTCGCAGGCCATCATCGCCAGTTTGGCATAGACCCGGGGAAAGGCGATCAGGGGTTTGCCGAACTGCTTGCGGTCCTGGGCGTATTTGAGGCCGAGTTCCATGGCGCATTGGGCGACGCCGATGGCGCGGGCGGCGGTCTGGATGCGGGCGCTCTCGAAGGTCTGCATCAGCTGTTTGAATCCCTGGCCCTCGACGCCGCCGAGCAGGTTTGTCGCGCTGACGCGGAAGCCGTCGAAGCCAAGCTCATATTCCTTCATGCCGCGGTAGCCGAGGACCTCAATCTCGCCGCCGGTCATCCCGTCGGCGGGGAACGGGCTCTCTTCGGTGCCGCGGGGTTTTTCCGCCAGCAGCATCGAGAGACCGGCGTAATTGTCGGTTTTCGGGTCGGTGCGCACCAGCATGGTCATGACGTCGGTGCGGGCGGCATGGGTGATCCAGGTCTTGTTGCCGGTCACCACGTAGTCGTCGCCGTCGCGCACGGCACGCGTGCGCAGGCTGCCGAGATCGGAGCCGGTATTGGGTTCGGTGAAAACAGCTGTGGGCAGGATTTCGGCACTGGCGATTTTCGGCAGCCATTGCTGTTTTTGCGCCTCGGTGCCGCCGCAGAGGATCAGTTCGGCGGCAATTTCAGAGCGGGTGCCGAGCGAGCCGACGCCGATATAGCCGCGCGAGAGTTCCTCTGAGACGACGCACATCGCGGTTTTCGACATGCCGAAACCGCCGTACTCCTCGGGAATGGTCAGGCCGAAAACTCCGAGTTCGCCCATTTCCTCGAGGATTTCGATTGGAATGAGGTCGTCCCTGAGGTGCCATTCATGGGCGTGGGGCACGACGCGGTCATCGGCGAAGCGGCGGAACTGGTCGCGGATCATGGTGTATTCGTCGTCGAGGCCGGTCTCGCCGAATGTTGCACTGCCGTCGCGCACCTGCATCAGTTCGACCAGGCGTTTGCGGGCGGCGTCGGTGTTGCCGTGCGTGGTCAGGGCAATGACGGCGGGTATCATCAGCGCCTGCTGGTCGTTCTGACTGAGGCCGGCGTCCTGGGGGCGGATGATCTCGCCCTGGGACATCGGAATGCCGCCATGCAGCTGGCAGAGGTACTCGCCGAACGTGATCTGGAGCAGAAGCTGTTCGATCTCGCCGAATTTTTCTTCCGATTCAAGCATTTTGGCCCAGCCGTGCATTTCTTTCAGGGCCTCGGCGTAGGTGGCGATCCATGACAGGGCATGGGCCGCGGACTGGTCGGCCTCAAGGGCGGAGTTTGAGATCCGCCCATCGGTGGCAAGGCGGGTCCGCAGGCCGGCGCGGGCGGTTTCGCGAAGCGCGGCCGCTGCGGCGGCGGCGTCGGCGCTGAGAGTGAGCAGGTCGGGAAGGACGGGTGACTGCGGCGAAAGGTGGCCGGTTTCCTGGTTCATGGGGTGAAACCTTTCCTGCTTTCGCGACCCGCTCTTGTGCGGCGCGGAATCGATTGCTGCAACTGCGTTCAGTTTAGGTTGCGCTGACGTCCTGGTCAATCGCGCAAGATTGCTTTTCCGTTGCGCGCTCCGGCGAAATAAAATTAGCCATGCGACCGGGCTACATTTGGTTGCGCAGGTGGTAGCGGAGAGCCGTTGCGCTCTTCGCCAATACCGGCAATTTTGCGGTGGCGGTAGAGCTGGACGGGAGGGCGTGGCATTGGCTGCGGGTGAAGCGCATACGGCCAGGATCGTCTGGACCGGGGATCTCGGTCAGGGAACGCGGTCATACAGGGGCTATGCCCGGACCTGGGAAGTGCGGACACCCGGCAAGCCGGTGATCCGCTGTTCCAACGACCCCATGCTTGGTGGTGATCCGGGGTTGGCCAATCCCGAGGACATGCTGCTGGCGGCGCTCTCTGCCTGTCACATGCTGTGGTATCTGCATCTGGCCAGCGCTGCGGCAATTGTCGTCCGCGCCTATGTAGACAATCCGGTCGGGGTTGGTGAAACCAGTGCGGACGGAGCGGGACGGTTTGTCAGTGCGACGCTGCACCCGCGCATCGCAGTCGAGGCCGGCGCCGACCTTGGCGTTGCGCGTGGGCTGCACGGCGAGGTGCACAGATACTGTTTCATCTCCCGGTCGGTCAATTTTCCCGTTGTCTGTCAACCGGTGTTTTCGGTCGTGAAGCCGCGGCGCTGAATTACCCGTCCGGTGCCTTGTGGTTGGGGCGCGACGGCGCCGGTCGGATGAATTTTAGCAAAACCGGCTGATTTTACTGCCCGTACCGCCGCATCTTCGGGCAATCCGTTGACAGGGTCTTAACGCTGGCATTCCAGGCTGGGGACCGGGTTGACGGGTGCATGGGGGCGCTGATCGTGGCATTTGATGATGGAATGGAACTCGGCAGACTGACGGCGCTGCGGCGCTGCGGGATTCTGGACACGCCGCCGGAGGGGGCGTTCGACCGGATCACCAAACTGGCGGCCGATCTGCTGAACGTGCCGGTCTCGGTCGTGAGTTTTGTCGACGGTCACCGGATCTGGTTCAAATCGGTGGATGGTGCCGTGACCAACCGCGAGATGGATCGGGGACAGGGGTACTGTGACCGGGTGGTGGCGGAAAGGCGGCCGTACCTGGTCGAGGCCGTAAGCCTGGAGCCGGAGGTGCGGCAGCATTCACTGCATCTGGATGGGATGAAGATCGAGTTTTACGTGGGTGTGCCACTGACCACTCAGGACGGTCATGTGATTGGCGCGCTTGCCTGCATGGACTCGCAGCCGCGCCGGATCGACTCGAAGCAGATGCATGGGCTCGACGCACTGGCGGCGATCGTAATGGATGAGACCGAGTTGCGCCGGTCGGCACTGCAGATTTCGCGGCTGAGCGAGGCACTGGCGGCGAGCTGTCATGACATGGAGCGCCGCGCCGGCTATGATCCGCTGACCGGGGTTTTGACCCGCGATGCGATGCTCGAGCGCAGCGGCAGGCTGATTTCACGGGCGCGGAGCGGAACCAGCGGCGCCGCGGTGCTGCTTCTGGACGTGGACCGCTTTCGGATGATCAACGATGCCTGCGGTCCGGCAGCAGGCGACAGGGTTCTGAGAGAGGTCGCCGCACGTCTGGTCAGGCGGTGTCGCGGGCATGACCTGATCGGGCGCATTGGCGGCGACAGCTTTCTTGCGGTGTTCTCCGAAGTGACGTTTGAACAGGCGACGGCGATTGCCACCCGTCTGCGCGAGAGCATATGCGGTCAGCCGGTGTCCCTGACCAGTGGCGGGCCGCCAATGGACGTTTCCGTCAGTGGCGGCCTCGCGGTGATGCCGGCGTCGGATGCGCCGTTTGACATCGAAGTGACCCTCCGGTCGGTGGAAGGTGCTCTTCATCTCGCCAAGGAGGCCGGACGCAACCGCGTGGCCCTGGCGCGGCGCCCGGGAGAAGCGCGGGTTTAGGCCGCTTCCGCCCCGCGGTGCCGCAGGTCGCGGTCAGGCGGCACGAACGGCGGCGGCGATGACGTCGTCGCTGACATGTGCCTCGTACTGGGCGAAATTCTCGCAGAACATTCTGACCAGCTTGGCCGCCTGAATGTCGTAGGCAGCCGGGTCCGCCCAGGTTCCGCGCGGATCGAGCAGCGCCGTATCGACCGCATGGACCACCAGCGGCACCTCAAAGCCGAAATTGGGATCGCGGCGGAACTGCGCTTCATTGAGCGAGCCGTCGAGGGCGGCGGTCAGCAGGCCGCGGGTGGCGGCAATCGGCATTCGGCGGCCGGTACCGTAGGCGCCGCCGGTCCAGCCGGTGTTGACCAGCCAGCAGGTTGCGCCGTGTTCGGCGATCTTGTCACGCAGCAGCGCGCCGTAGACTTCCGGCCGGCGGGGCATGAACGGCGCGCCGAAGCAGGTCGAGAAGGTCGGCTGCGGTTCGGTGACACCCTGTTCGGTGCCGGCAACCTTGGAGGTGAAGCCGGACAGGAAATGATACATCGCCTGGGCGGGTGTCAGCCGGGCAATCGGCGGCAGGATGCCGAAGGCGTCGCAGGTCAGCATGATGATGTTGCGCGGCATGCCGCCGCGGGCGGCGGCCGATGCGTTCGAGATCGCGTCGAGCGGGTAGGCGCAGCGGGTGTTGGCGGTCAGGCTGTCGTCGGCGAAGTCCAGTTTGCGGGTGACCGGATCGTAAACCATGTTTTCCACGACCGTGGCAAAACGGGTGGTGGTGGCATGGATTTCCGGTTCGGCCTCTGCCGAGAGATTGATGGTCTTGGCGTAGCAGCCCCCCTCGAAGTTGAAGATGCCGTTTTCGGACCAGCCATGTTCGTCGTCGCCGATCAGCACCCGGTTCGGATCGGCGGAGAGGGTGGTCTTGCCAGTGCCGGAGAGGCCGAAAAACACCGCCACGTCACGCGGGTTGCCCCGGGCATGGTTGGCGGAGCAGTGCATCGGCATCGCGCCCTTCTCGGGCAGCAGGTAGTTCATCAGCGTGAACACGGCCTTTTTGTTTTCGCCCGCGTAGGCGGTGCCTCCGATCAGGATCAGCCGCTGTTCCAGTGAGATGGCGATCACGGTTTCAGAGCGGCAGCCATGGCGGTCCGGGTCGGCCTTGAACTCCGGGCAGTTGAGGATGGTGAATTCCGGCACAAAACCGGCCAGTTCGGGCAGTTCGGGCCTGCGCAGCAGGTGGCGGATGAATAGTCCGTGCCAGGCCAGTTCGGTGATGACGCGCACGTTCAGCCTGTGCTCCGGGTCCGCGCCGGCGTAGAGATCCTGTACGAACAGATCACGTCCCCGGACATGCGCGCGCATGTCGTCCCGCAGCCGGTCGAAATCTTCCGAAGCCATGGATCCGTTGGTGTCCCACCAGATCTGGTCTGCACTGCCGGAATCGCGAACGAAGAATTTGTCCTTGGGCGACCGGCCGGTATGTTTGCCGGTAGTGACAAGCAGTGCGCCGCCCTGACCCATCTCGCCCTCGCCGCGCCGTATGGCCTCCTGCATCAGGGCCGGTTCCAGCAGATTGTAATACGCATGGGCGACACCATCGAGGCCCGTTGCCTCCAACGTCAGGTCCGGATTTACAGTCGGCGTGGTCATACTGGCTTCCTAACTCCCGTACTGGTATGCCGCGGGTTTCCGGGCAATCCAGATCCAAAAACATGTTCGCCGCGAGCCCATGCTGCATGTGCGAAGTGGCGAGGTTCAGGAATTCTCTATAACATGGCCGTGACGGGATTGATGCGGGTCGACATGCTTAATGGGAAGCGAGGATCAAGAAAATATGACATTCCTGTTTCCGGATGTTGTTATTTGCGTTCGGTTGCGTTCGATTGGACCAAAATGGAACCGCGCGTGCTGCAAAAATAGCGGAGCACCATGTTGAGTCGGTCGGAGAACGAAAACAGCGTCCACGGGACCGCGGTCAGCTTCGGCGGGGCGGGACTCCTGATTACCGGCGCAGCAGGGGCAGGAAAATCGGGTCTGGCGCTGCGTTTAATGGCACTTGGCGCCGATCTGGTGTCGGATGACAGGGTTGTCCTCTTTCGAAGCGCCGACCGGGTGTACATGAGAGCGGCCGAACCGATTCGGGGGCTGATCGAGGCCCGCGGCGTGGGCATTCTTGAAGTCGCGTCGGTGGAAGGCGCGGAATTGAGGCTGGTGGTCGATCTCGATCGGGAACCTGACACGCGTCTGCCACAGGCTGAGACAATCCGCTGTCACGATGTTGCAGTGCAATTGATTTTTGGTCGGGGCGTGCCAAATATTGAGGCAATCTTGACCATTCTGATGAAGAATGGCCTGAAGCGGATCACCTGAACATGAATGCCGTCGGCATTCGGAATGCGGAGCGGTTGTGTCGGACGGACAGGGTAGCAGACGTGGATATGATGTGGTTATCGTTACCGGTCCTGCGGGAGCAGGTCGGACGACGGCCATTCACGCCCTGGAGGACCTCGGGTTCGAGGCGATCGACAACCTGCCGATCTCGCTGCTGCCGCGACTGGTCTCCGGTCCGCCGCTGACCCGGTCGGTGGTGGTGGGGATCGATCCGCGCAACCGGGATTTCGCCGTTGACCGGCTGCTGGCGTCGCTGGCGGAGATTGAGGCGCAGGCGCAGTCGGCGCCGGTTCTGGTCTATCTCGACTGCGATGCGGGAACGCTGATCCGCCGCTACAGTGAAACCAGGCGCCGCCATCCGCTCAGCCCGACGGAATCGCCGCTGGTCGGCATCGACCGCGAGGTGCGTCTGCTCGCGCCGCTGCGGCTGCAGGCGGATGCGCTGGTCGATACGACGCTGATGACACCGCATGAGCTGCGCGCGGAGATGGCACGCCTGTTCGCGCCGGAGGACACAGGCGGCGAGCTGGCAGTAAGCCTGCAGTCGTTTTCCTACAAGCGGGGTACGCCACGCGGCATCGACATGGTGATGGACGTGCGGTTCCTGCGCAATCCGCACTGGGATGCGGACCTGCGGCCCAGGGACGGGAGGGACGGGGCCGTTCGGGAGTTCGTGAAGGCGGACAGTTCGTATGAGCCGTTTTATGAACGTCTGGTGGACATGCTCAGGTTTTTGCTGCCGGCCTATCAGGCCGAGGGAAAAAGCTATTTCAGTTTGGGGCTTGGATGTACCGGCGGCCGTCACCGTTCGGTGACGTTGGTCGAAGAGCTGGCGAAAACGCTTGCGCAGGACGGATGGCGGGTATCTATTCGACATCGGGATCTTGAGCGAGTGGCAGGGACCGCTACCTCAGGGAATGGAGTGACTGCCTCGTGATTGGGATCGTCATCGTCGCGCACGGTGGGCTCGCCCGGGAATACCTGTCAGCGATGGAACATGTGGTTGGCAAGAAGCCCGGCGCAATCGCGATTCCGATCGAGGCGGATGATGACGTTCCGGAAAAGCAGGAAGAGATCAACCGGGCGGTTGCCGGTGTCGATCAGGGCGACGGCGTGATCGTGGTCACCGACCTCGTTGGCAGTACGCCGTCGAACCTCGCGGTGTGCGCCTGTACCAAGCCGAACCAGAGAATTCTCTATGGCGTCAACATGCCGATGCTGATCAAGCTGGCCCAGGCGCGAAACATGCCGATCGACGACGCGGTCGCTTCGGCCTTGACCTCCGGGCGCAAATACATCAACAGCCTGCAGGGTTTCGGATAGTCACGCGACGGTCCGGCCAGGGGACGGGGCCGAAGGCGGGGAATTCTATTTGCGGTTTCAGCAGGAAATTGTGAACACAAAGGGTCTTCATGCGCGGGCATCGGCGAAATTCGTCGAGGTTGTGGACGCACACGAAGCCCGGGTCACTGTCGGTCTGAACGGAACCGAGGTTCCTGGGGACTCGATCATGGGCCTGATGAGCCTCGGCGCGGCCTGGGGCACCGTTATCGACGTGGAAGTGACCGGGCCGCAGGAACAGGAACTGGCTCAGGCGTTGCAGGACCTGATCGGCAACTGCTTTGGCGAGGGTTCCTGACCCTGACGGGTTGGAAACAGGAGAGCTTGTTCTGCGACAGGCGCATCGTTAGATCAGGCCATGGATGAGAAAACCGCGTCCGGGCGACGCTCCTATCATCACGGAAATCTGCGTCAGGCGCTGGTCGAGGCGACGCTGAGCCTGATCGAGGCGAAGGGTCCGCAGGGCTTTACCCTTGCCGAGGCAGCGCGTCAGGCCGGCGTGAGTGCGGCTGCGCCCTACCGGCATTTCCGTGGCCGCGAGGAGCTGATCGAGGAAGTCGCACTTCGCGGATTCGAAATGTTCGCGGACCGGCTGGAAGCGGCGTTCAACAACGGGCGGCCATCGGTTCTGTCGGCATTCATGGCGACCGGACGGGCCTATCTCGACTTTGCCCGCGAAAGCCCGGGGTATTACATCGCCATGTTCGAGAGCGGTGTCTCCATTTCCGGGAACTCCGAACTGGCCATGGTGACGGAGCGGGCAATGGGAGTGCTGCGGCGCGGTGCGGAAATGCTCGCCGCGACCCTTCCGCCGGAGCGTCGTCCACCGGCAGGCATGGTAGCCAATCACGTCTGGGCCCTGAGCCACGGGGTCGTCGAACTGTTCAGCCGTGGCGCGCCAGGATCGCGGGCACCCTATTCGGCGGATGAGATGCTGGAGAGTGGAACGGCGATCTACCTGCGCGGGCTGGGACTGATCCCGTAGGGTCAGAGACGGTCGAGGATGCGGTCGTGCGCGGCGACGATCAGGTCGGCGAAATTTCCGCCGAGGTAATTCCGGACCATCCGGTGGTCAAAGAGCCCCGGATTGGCGCGCAGGCGCGGATCGGGATGTGTAGCACCGTTGGCAAGGTCGGCAAACAGGGCGCGGAAGCCTGCAAAATGGAACACGGGATCGGCATAGGGCGCGTCCGAGCCGCAGGCAATGTTGTTGCAGAAGGGCGCACCGGCAGCAGAATAGGCGATCAGGTCGCTGACAAAATGGGCGTCGCGTTTTGCGCTCAGGATATAGAAGATGTTCGGATGGCGCAGGCCGGCGGCGCGGGCCGAAAGGTAGGTCGGTTCAGAGTCGACGAAATGTCCGCCACCGCCGCCCATGTGGACGGCGATGACCGGGTGACCGGGGTGCCGTCGGGCGACGGTCTCCAGCCCTTCGGTCGGGGTATAACGGGTGTCCGCACCGAAGTGGAACGCTGGAATTGCACCGGTTTCGACGATGGCATCGACCACCTGGAGGACCATGGGGTCGTCGATTGGATAGGCGTTTTGCGCCGGGTTCATCTTGACCACGCTCATGGCGAAGTCGCTGACGCATTTGCGGGCCAGGGCTATCGCGGCGGAGACGCCGAGGGCTTTGGGATCCGTCCAGCCCGCCGGGATCACCCGCGTCGGGTGCCGGGCGGCGAGTTCCGCGATACGTCGGTTCGAGAGCGTGAGCAGCCGGGCGTTTTCCGCCTGGTCAGAGGTGTAGGGTACCATCGCCGGATTTTGCCAGCAAAGTCCGGCGTCGATGCCTGCGGCATCGAGCCTGCCGATCAGATTGGTGCTGAGCAGGGGACGGGTGTGGAAATAGTCAGGGTTCTCGGCCATCCGTCTGGCGCATTCGGCCGGGACTGCGTCCGGGTCTGTCGGATGCATGTCGGCGTCGATCGTCAGCCGGTCACGGTTGGCCCGCAGCCAGTCGGCGCGACGTTTCATCTGCTGAACGGTTTCAGGCGACATCTCGGAACCTCCCCGGTCCGGACACTGGCAGCATATGCGGAGTTGCGCAATCCGGGTATGCCGCGCCTCGAACTGTATGCCAAAAAGTGAATGTTAATAGGCCTTACATTTTTTCAGGCCGACGGATTGACATTCAGATCAGGACATACAATCTATGTGAATGTAATTAACATTAACATGGAAAGGAGCGCATCATGGACACAATAGCCCGAATGTTGGGCCAGGCCCGCGACTGGTTGGACGCGCGTGGCAAACCCGCATGGATTATTGCGATGGTACTCGGGTTCGTCATGTTCTGGCCCATTGGGCTGGGCATATTGTTCTACATGATCGGGAGAAAGCGAATGGATTGCAGCAACTGGAAGAATCTTCGTCATGGCCGCCGTTCGGCCTCAACCGGAAACTCGGCCTTCGACGCGTACCGCGAAGAGACGATGAAGCGCCTGGAAGAAGAGCGTGACGCCTTTGTCTCCTTCCTTGAGGAACTGCGCTCGGCCAAGGACCGCGCCGAATTCGATCAGTTCATGAACTCGCGCCGTACACCGGACGTAACCGTCTGACGGCAGCAGGTGACGCGCAACAACAGCCGGCGGATTTCGCCGGCTGTTCTGCGTTCTCCATCACCCAGCGTCGGGCAGTGGCGGCAGGCTGCGCAGGTAGAGCAGAATCGCAGCCACGTCGTCATCCTTCATGTGCGCGAGGTAGCTGTAGGGCATTGGCGGAAGCATGTCGGAGCCGTCGGGCCGTTTGCCCTCGGTGATCATCGCTGCGATCTCCTCATCCGAATATTCGGCAAGACCATCGGCATGTGAAGTCAGATTGGCGGAAACCGATACGCCCCACGGGCCGGGAAATTCAAAACCGCCACGTCCGAGGTCGGTTTCCAGCATCGGTCCCTGCGGTCCCATCGGTGTATGGCATTCGAGGCAGTGGGTGACCGGCCCGGCCAGATACGCGCCATACTCCACCGTAACCCCTGCAGGAACATCGGCGACGGTGTCTACGGGCGGACCCCATGCCGGCGGCAGCGGGATGTTGTAGGTGGAGATGCCCGGGTCGTTTTCGATCGGCGGCAGCGTGCGCAGGAATGCGACGATGGCGTCGAGATCGGTGTCGGACAGGCCACGGTACATCGAGAACGGCATCGGCGGTCCAATCACGCTCCCGTCAGGGCGGATCCCCTCCCGGATTGCGCGTTTCAGTTCCGCATCGCTCCAGCCGGAAATCCGGCCCGCCGGCGTAATGTTGGCGGCAACTGCAGTGAACGCCTCGTTCTGCTCGACCAGGCGGCCGGCAAGTTCCAAGTTCATGTCAAACCCGTCGGGACCCAGCGGTGTGTGACAGTTCCCGCAGCCCGCAATGCCACGGACGAGGTATTCTCCGCGCTCAAGCTGCGTCTCAGCCATGGAGGCGCTGCTGAAGGCGATCAGCGCCAGTGCGGAATATTCGAAAGTTCTATGCTTCATGATCAATGTTATCCGGAATGTTGATTCTGGAGAATTTGACCATACAGTATTTGTGGGATTGTGTAGATACTAAACGCAGGATCTTTTTTTGTGTCAAACTGCGCAATTTCGCACATGCGGTAGCAACCATTGGTAGTAAAGAGAAAGTAAATCGGCGCAACCTGGAGCGGTATCAACTTCAGAATGTCAACCGCCCCAGGTCATCCGCCGCAATACGCTGTCACGATCCACAAGATGATGTTTGACGGCGGCGCCGGTATGGGCGAGCAGCAGCAACGCCAGAAGAAGCGCCGAAACCGCATGCGTCCGGGCGGCCGTATCCGCAATCGCGCTGACCCCGGGAACCCAGGGGTCAGGCAGGGGAAACTGACCAAACACCATGTTCTGCATGTTCAGGAGATCCTGATTCGGGGACGCCGCCGCATTAACCCAGCCGGACAGCGGCAGGATCAGTATAAGCATGTAGAGCAGGACGTGGGTCAGTTCCGCAATCCGCCACTGCCAATCCGGCATGGCGGGGGGTTTGGCGGGGGAAGCGGGGTTGACCAGTCGCCAGGCGATCCGGACAAGCGCCAGCGCAAAAACGACAAAGCCCCAGCTCTTGTGCGTCTGCGTAAGGGAAAACCGCTGCAGCAGGTCATCGACAGCGCCGGTCATGTAGACGCCGAGGCCAAGCTGGAACAGGATCAGCCCGGCCACCACCCAGTGGAGCATGCGTGTCGGCCATCCCCAGCTTTCGGTTGAGTTCTTCGTCTGCAAATGCCGACCTCCTCAAGTGGCCTCCATATTACGCGGGCCCACTGTGGAACTTCCCTGGCGGCGTCGCGCCGGTCACCGGAGCCGCAGGGTCAATGCCATGATCCCTGCGGGTGCCCCCGCTGGCAATGGCCAATCCTTTGATGCGTGCTGCGAAGGCTTGCCCGGGAAAGTGTCGATCTTGTCGAGGATTCGAAAAGTCCGTCTTGGCAAACGCCTGTCTACCTCCCGGCATTTCGTTCGGTACGATCCAATACCAAAACTCCGGGGCCGATGGGCCGGAGACCGCGAACGCTATTCGTTCGAGTGCATCAGAAGTCTGATGTGAATTGGCAGGATGGTGGCGATGTCAGGGCTTCCCGCGACCGAGCCGTAATCCGAGCGGTCGATGACGCCCGTGAGGTCGAAGCCGGCTTCAAACCGCGCGGGGTCATCCTTCGCCGGGCCGTACCGCAGCACCGTTGCTTTCAGTGCCAGCGGGCGGGTCACGCCGCGCAGGGTGAGGCGGCCGGCGACGTCAGCGGTGCTTCGTGAGGTCTGGGTCAGGCGGTCGAGGGAAAACGTCACTTCCGGATGGCGGGCGGCGTCGAGGTAGCCTTCGCCACGCATCAGTGAATCGACCGGCGCAATGCCGGTTGTTGCCTGGCCCGCCGACACGGTAATCCGTGCGTGTGCCTGCTCCGGAGCCGATTCGTCGAAGGCAATGGTGCCGTAGTATTCGGGAAAAGCGACCCGGACCGTGCCACCGGTCCATTTGACGTCCACGGAGATCGCCGTTTCCGGATCGATGCTCCAGGGTGCCGCCGTGGCGATGCCCGTCAGCAGGATCAAGGCAATCAGAACCCGGAGAAGCATCATTCATGTCCCGCATCAACACGGGACAGAGCATAGCGCCGGCTCGCCGCGCCGGGAATGACAGTTGCGTGTTCGGGACAGGCATGGCCAAATGCCGTCATGCCGGAACCGTTCAAAAATTTGTTCAACACCACGCTGATCGAAGCGATCGGCACGCATTTGCAGCGGCAGGATCCAGCGTTTGATCGGCGGGGGTTCATCGCGACCGCCGCAGACGGGCTCGACGCGCTCGAACTGAAACAGCGGTCTGCGCAGATTACCCGTGCGCTTGAGCAGTATTTGCCGGCGGATTTCGATACGGCCTGCGATCTGATGCTGGCCGCACTCCATCCGGAGCAGACCGACGGTCCGGCCACAGCAACGTCGGAGGCCGCAGGACTTCGGGGTTGGGCGGTCATGCCGATGGCCGATTTCGTGGCTGCAAGGGGACTTGGCGCGTTTGACCGCTCGATGCAGGTGCTGGCGGAAATGACCAAACGTTTCACCTCGGAAGGGGCGGTTCGTCCGTTCATCGCCGCGCAGCCGGCGCGGGCACTGAAATATCTGCACGCCTGGACGGCGGATGACAGCATGCATGTGCGCCGGCTGGCCTCCGAGGGCTCACGCCCGCGCCTGCCCTGGAACATGCAGCTCACTGGATTTATTGCCGACCCGACGCCGCTGATCCCTCTGCTGACCCGATTGCGGGACGACCCGGAGGAATATGTCCGACGTTCCGTCGCCAATAATCTCAACGATATTTCCAAGGATCATCCCGACCTGGTGGCGGAGGTCGCGCTGGACTGGCTGAGGGATGCCCCGAAAGAGCGGTTGCGGCTGGTGAGGCATGCCTGCCGAACGCTGGTCAAACAGTCGCATGCCCGGACCCTGCTTGCGCTGGGTTATGGCCCGGCCGAACTGGGCCTGGAGGATTTTCGGGTGCAGACGCCGGAAGTCGTTTTCGGCACGGCAGTTGAGTTTATCGCCGACCTGCGCTCCGATGGCACCGATGATCAGGACATCGTGCTCGACTATGTGGTCCATCACCGAAAGGCCAACGGGACAACCAGCCCAAAGGTTTTCAAATGGAAGGTT
>JAUIHM010000087.1 GCA_030432315.1 Alphaproteobacteria bacterium
CTCCGACCTGGCCGGCAGCCTCTCCATCACCACCCCGGCCACCGCCGCCAGCCCCGTCGGCACCTACACCGTCACCTCCGCCGGCCAGTCCGCCTCCAACTACGCCATCACGTATGTCGACGGCACCCTGACCGTCGATCCGGCATCCCTCACGGTCACCGCCAACAACGCCGCCCGCAGCTACGGCGCCGCCAACCCGGCCTTCACCGCCAGCTACGCCGGTTTCGTCAACGGCGAGGACGCAGCGGATCTCACCGGTGTTCTGGCCTTCAGCACCGATGCCACCACAAACAGCCCGGCGGGCAGCTACCGGATCACCCCTTCGGGACAGTCGTCCGCCAACTACGTCCTCACCTGGACCGACGGCATTCTGACGGTCGCCGCCGGGACGCCGGTCGGGCCGACGCCTCCCGCCGGACCAACCGCCGACCTGACGGCAGGATTCTTCTTTGAACCCACCGAACGGGGCGTACCGCCCCTGACACCGGGCGACGCCAGCTTCCGCACCACCGTGCTTGATGCACCGCCGGCCGTCTCGAACACCTTCGACCTCACCTATTCCCTCGGCGAGATCGTCCAGTTCGCCCCGGAGGGCATCGCTGCGCCGACGACGGGAACCCAGGGATTTCTCCCGGCCGCCGGTACTGCCGACGGCGACACGGGCAGCCCGGACGAGGGCGCCGCAAACACCGACTGTCGCGGCGCAGTCAACCGCGGCCTGGCCGGAACGCCAGACTGCAGCCTGCAGACCTTCACAGAATCCTATTGGTCAACCACCACGGAAGACGTCCAGTAATGCAGCACGCATCGCTTCTCGGGGCATCCCTCCTGCTCGCACTGGCAACCGGTGCAGCCGCCCAGTCACCGGGCCAGTTCCTGCCCGCCGATCTCGGCGTCCCGCCGCTGCCGGAAGACGAGATTGCCGCGCCGCCAGCCGATGCAGCCCCCGCCGCCGTGCCGCCTTCCACCGCAGGACAGGGCTTCCTGCTCAACGGCATCACCCTGCGGGGGGCGACCGCGCTGACGCAGGCCGAACTGGCGCCGATCTGGGCCGACCTGATCGGAACCCGCGTGACCATCGAAACGCTCGATCAGGTGACGGCGGAAATCGGCGCCGCCTACCGGGCCCGGGGCTACGTGCTCAGCCAGGCGATCCTGCCGCAGCAGACCGTCACCGGCGGGGTGGTTGAGGTGCTGGTCGTCGAGGGCTTCGTCGATACGGTCGGCATCGAGGGCGGTGCCCCCAACCAGCGCCGCAGCGCCACCGCCATGTTCGCGCCGCTGCCCGACGAAAAACCGATGAAGATCACCACCCTCGAACGTGGAGTGCTGCTGGCACGCGACACGTTCGGCGGCGCGGTTGAAACCGTGCTCGAACCCTCGCCGACAACCTTCGGCGCGGCGGATCTCACCGTGCTGATCGAACCCGAACCGGTGTCGTATTTCGTCACCGCCGACAACCGCGGATCGCGGCTCTACGGTGAATGGACCGTCAGCGCCGGCACCCGGTCCTACAACCTTCTGGGGCTGAACGAACGCCTCGACACGCTGCTGGCGCTGGCGCCCAACCGCACCTCCCTCGCCCTCGCCAATGTCACCCTCGACCTGCCGATCGAAAGCCTCGCGGGCACCGTGTTCGACGGCGGCCGGCTGGAACTGCGCGGCGACTTCTCGCGCGCCGATCCGGATCTGGCCCAGGCCGGGTCGCCCGACACGCTGGATGTGACCACCGATGAAACCGACCTGCGGGTCGGAATGATCGTGCCCTTCATCCGCACCCGGTCGCAGAACCTGTTCGGACGCGCCGGGGTCAGCTTTCGCAACAGTGTCAACAATACCTACTTCGAAGGCTCCCGCGTCAATACCACCGACCGGCTGGTGATCCTCGACATCGAAGGGTCCTGGGACCTCGCGGACGGGTTTGGCGGCGTCAACCTCGTCACGGTCGGCTTCTACCAGGGGGCGGACGTCGCCGGCGCCACCAATTCCGCCAGTGGCCCCGCCGCCGGCGACCTCGACTTCACCAAGTTCACCACACGCCTCTCCCGCCTGCAGCGGATCGGCGACAGCGGCTGGGACATCTTCGGCGAAGCGATCGGCCAGTATGCCCTCAACGTGATGCCCAATACCGAACGCTTCACCCTCGGAAACGGCACCATCGGCCGCGGCTTCGCCCCCGGCAACACGTCCGGCGACAGCGGCTACGGCGCACGTATCGAACTGCGGCGCAACATGCTGGGCGAGAGCTTCGGCGGCGCGGTCAGCGCCGTGCAGTTCTACGCCTTCGGCGACTACGGCCGCGCCCGGGACAAATCCGAAGACCGTGACGGACAGCCGTGGGAAACCCTCGCCTCCACCGGCATCGGCGCGCGCATCGACATCAACGACCGCTTCACCCTGACCCCGGAAATCGCCCGCCAGCTCGAAGGCGTCGCCACGGACACCACCCGGACCGGTCTGGAAACCAGATTCTATATCGGCGCCATCGCCCGGTTCTGATCCACCCCTGGGGCCGCTTGCGCTTTACGGCGCTGCGCGGTTCGCCTAGAACGGCCTGACCGGAACCGCCGGAATTCGGCCTGACGCACCGGTGGAGGGTTCATGCGCATTCTGATTACCAACGACGACGGCATTTCGGCGCCCGGCCTCCAGGCAGCGAGGGACATCGCCATAAACGTCGCCGGGCCGGACGGGGAAATCTGGGTTGTCGCCCCGGCGTTCGAGCAGTCCGGCGTGTCGCACTGCGTCTCCTACGTGCGGCCCATGCGCATCGAACATCTCGGTGAACGCCACTTCGCGGTCGAAGGCTCGCCCGCCGACTGCGTGCTGGCGGCGCTCGAGGACATCATGCGCGACACCCCGCCCGATCTGATCCTCTCCGGCGTCAACCGCGGCCACAACGTCGCCGAGGACACGCTCTACTCCGGCACCATCGGCGGCGCCATGGAAGGGGTGCTGCACGGTTACCGCGCGGTCGCGATGTCGCAGTACTACGGGCCCGGCAGCGCCACCGCCGCCGACCCGTTCGACGCCGCCCGCACACACGCCCCGGACGTGATCCGCAGACTTCTCGCCGGCGCCAGCTGGACCGGCGAAAGGTACAACAACTTCTACAACCTCAACTTCCCGGCCCTGCCTGCCGGCGAGGTCCGCGGCGTGAAGGCAACCTTCCAGGGGCACCGCCCCGGCGCGCCCTTCGGCGTCCAGCCGCAGACCGCCCCCAACGGCCGCCGATTCCTCTGGCTGACCCACGGCCGCGGCAATGACGAATCCGAACCCGGTTCGGACAGCCGCGAATGCTGGAACGGATACGTCACGGTCACGCCGCTGACCGCGGACCTTACAGACCGCAGCCAGCTCACACCGCTCTCGGACCTTCTCGAACAGGCATAACCGGATGGAAGAATTCGAGCACCAGATGCAGTTTGTCTTCGCGCTCCGCTCGCGCGGAGTCACAAACGCCGCCGTGCTCAATGCGATGGAAAAACTGCAGCGGCGCGATTTCGTCGAGGGCATTTTCCAGGACCGCTCGTTCGAGGACACGCCGCTGCCGATCTCCTGCGGCCAGACCATCAGCCAGCCGACGGTGGTCGGCCTGATGACCCAGGCGCTGGAACTGAACAACCGCTGCAAGGTGCTCGAGATCGGCACCGGCTCCGGCTACCAGGCGGCGATCCTGTCGCGTCTCGCCCGCCGGGTCTACACGGTCGAACGCCACCGCCGTCTCGCGCGACAGTCCCGCGAACGCCTGACGACGTTGCACCTGCACAACATTACCGTGGTCCACGGAGACGGTTCGCTCGGCCTGCCGGAACAGGCGCCGTTCGACCGCATCATCGTCACCGCCGCCGCCGAGGATCCGCCCCGGGTCCTGCTCGACCAGCTGCGGACGGGCGGCATCATGATCCTGCCCGTCGGCCAGAGCCAGGCGGTGCAGACCCTGGTGAAGATCGTCAAAACCGAAACCGGCCTCGATTACACCGATCTCGGATCCGTGCGCTTCGTACCACTTGTCGAAGGCGTCGCACATGACGTATTGGACTGACAGGTGGGACGAATATCCGGGAGATATCTGATGGTTTTGCTGCGCACCGCATCCAACGGACGGACGATGGGCCGTTTGGCACTGCTCGCGGGCGTTTCCCTCGTGCTCGCCGGCTGCGCTTCCGGCCTCGGCGGCTCCTCCTCCGCTCCGGCCCCGGCTGCGACCCCGGTCGCCAATGCCGAACCGGATTCGCGCGGCGTCATCACCTACGCAACCTACCAGGTCGCGGTGGCCCGCAGTGGTGACACCATGGCGAGTGTCGCCAGCCGCGTCGGCACGACGCCGGCCGAACTCGCCACCCGCAACGCCCTGCCGGAAAACCACCTGCTGCGCGAGGGCGAAGTGCTGCTGCTGCCCGCCAGCGTCCCGCGCCCCGTCGACGCCTTCGGTACCGAAACCGTCACCGCCGCGCCACTCGCCTGGTCTCCGGAAAGCGCCTCCGCCGCCATCGATGCCGCCGGAACCAAACCCCGCACCGCCGCACCCGCCGCCGCCCCGACCGCCGCGGCACAGGCCGACCCGCTGATCGACCCGGTCCGTCACCGGGTCGAGGCCGGTGAGACCGCCTATTCGATCTCCAGGCTCTATGGGGTCTCGGTCACCGCCCTCGCCTCCTGGAACGGCCTCGGACCGGATCTGATGGTCCGGGAAAACCAGGAACTGCTGATCCCGATCGTCTCCGGCGCCAACCGCATTTCCAGCGCGCCGGAAACCGCGGCCACCACCAACCAGCCCGGCCAGACCACGCCGATCACCCCGCCGCCAAGCGCGTCGGAACCGCTGCCCCAGGACATCGCCACTGCGACCGAACCGGAATCGCCCAATCTCGGCCAGTACCGTACCCCGCCAGGCGGACGGCTGAGCCCGCCGGTTTCCGCAAGCGTGACCCGGAAATACAATCCCGCCAAACCCAATGGCATCGGCTATTCCGTCCCCGCCGGCACCCCGGTCAAGGCGGCGGCCAACGGCGAAGTGGCGCTGATCTCCGATGAACTCGGCGGCATCGGCACCATCGTCCTGATCCGCCATCCCGACAGCCTGATGACCACCTATTCGACCCTGTCCAACGTCACGGTGAAAAAGGGCGATACGGTCAGCGCCGGGCAGACCATCGGCACCGTCGCGCCGCGTGACAAACCGGAACTTCAGTTCGACGTCTTCCGCGGCACCGACAGCGTCGACCCGACCCCCTACGTCGGCGGCTGATCCAGCGGCGCGGGCCTGCCCCCCGGTCAGGCGGCCCGCCATCCCGCCCGGCGTGACTCAATACGCCACGACGGACCGCCCCCAAAGCCGGGTGCAATGTTGATGGCCGTTCCCGGTCAAATCACCGGTGTCAGCCGCTTCGTCAATCCGTGCCGGAGTCGAAACTGGCGGCTGCCTGGAACGCGCTGTCAGCCCAGCCGCACGCCCCGACGACCTGCGAGGTCGGTGACATACTGCCACGCCACCCGACCCGAACGCCCGCCGCGGGTCTGGCTCCACTCGACCGCTTCGGCCCGCAGGGTCGCGTCGTCAATGTCGATCTCATAGGCGTCACAGTACCCGCGAATCATCGCCAGGAAATCATCCTGGTCGCAGGCATGAAATCCAAGCCAGAGCCCGAACCGGTCCGACAGCGACACCTTCTCCTCGACCGCCTCCGAGGGATTGACGCCGCTCTGCCGCTCGTTCTCGATCATCTCCCGCGGCATCAGATGCCGGCGGTTCGAGGTGGCATAGAACACCACGTTCTCCGGCCGCCCTTCGATCCCGCCATCCAGCACCGCCTTCAGCGACTTGTAGTGGCTGTCATCGCGGTCGAAACTCAGGTCGTCGCAAAACAGGATAAACCGACGGTCCGACCCGCGCAGAATGTTCAGCAGCCGGCCGATGCTCGGCAGGTCCTCGCGCTGAATCTCGATCAGTTTCAGTCCCGGCACATCCATCGCCGCCCGCGCATGGGCGGCCTTGACCAGGCTCGACTTGCCCATGCCCCGCGCGCCCCAGAGCAGCACGTTGTTGGCAGAATAGCCCCGCGCGAACTGCATCGTATTCGCCAGCAGCGTGTCCCGCGACCGGTCAACCCCCACCAGCAGCGCAAGGTCGACCCGGGAGACATGCGGCACCGGTTCCAGCCGGTCCGGCGCCACATGCCAGACAAACGCATCCGCGGCCCCGAGATCCGGCGCAACCTGCGGCGGCGGCGACATCCGCTCCAGCGCCTCGGCAATCCGGGCAAGATTTCGTGACTTCCGGCTCATACGTCCTTGCCGGAAGCCGGTTCGGTCGCCGCCTCCGGTTCCTCATCGTCCCAAAGCCCCTGCGCCCGAAGATCGGCCTCGCGCCGGCGCTCCACGATCCTGACGAGGAAAATGGAAATCTCATAAAGCCCGTAAACCACCGCGAACAGAATCACCTGGGTCACCACGTCCGGCGGCGTCACCAGAGCGGCGAGCACCAGAATGCCCACCACCGCGTATTTCCGCACCTCGCCAAGCCCCCTGGCCGAAACCAGATCCGCCTTGCCCATCAGCGTCAGCAGCACCGGCAACTGAAAACACAGGCCGAAGGCGATAACGAATTTCATCGTCAGACCGAGGTATTCGTTGATCGTGCCGAGGAACTGGATGTTCACCTCCGCACCGGCCGTACCGGCCGCCCCTCCGGCTTCGCCCGGTAAAGGACCCGGCCCGCCGAACTGCTGGAAACTCAGGAAGAAATCGAAAGCGAGCGGCAGAATGATGTAGAACGCGAACGCCGCCCCCAGCATGAACAGCACCGGCGAGGCCAGCAGAAACGGCAGAAAGGCATTCTTTTCCTGGCGGTACAGCCCCGGCGCCACGAACCGCCACATCTGATAGCCGACGATCGGAAACGACAGCACGAAGCCGCCGAACAGCGAAATCCGGATCTGCGTCATGAATCCCTGCTGCAGACCGGTAAAGATCAGGTCAGGCTCCTGACCGTTCTCGATCAGAAGCCGCGACAGAGGTTCGGCCATGAAGTTGAAGATCGGTCCGGCGACCGTAAAACAGGCAACCATGCACACGGCAAACGCCAGCACCGAATAGATCAGCCGCGTGCGCAGCTCGGCCAGATGCTCAATCAGCGGCGCCGCCGTGTCGTCAATGTCGTCCGTCATGTTCTGGTCGATCCGGCCTCTTCACCCGGCGCCGGTGCGGCAACACCGGAAGCACCGGCGCCCGCCACCGTGTCACCGGACACCGCACGGTCCGCCGCAGCAACCGGCCCGGACGCAGCCGGTGCCGGATCCGGATCCGGCTTCGCCGCGCCTGTGGCATCTTCCGACTTGCCGCCAATCGCTTGGCCGGCAAGGGACTTTGCCATCTTTGTCGGGGATTTGACGTTGAAATTGTTGACGGTCCTGAGACTGTCTGCCGCCTCTTTCAGACCGCTCTGATCTGCGGCCTGCTCCATTGACCGCTGAAACTCACGGGCCATTCCCCGCGCCTTGCCCATGTACTGTCCGACCGTGCGAAACAGCCCGGGCAGTTCCTTGGGCCCGACCACGATCAGAGCGACAATGCCAATCAGCAGCAGCTCCGACCAACCGATATCGAACATGATTCAGGCCCCATTCCGACGCGTGTAACCGAGAAATCTCAGGCCTTGTCCTTTTCCGGGGTCACGTCCCGGGCCTGCTCGGCCGCACGGGAGGCATTCTCGATCTCGTCGGAACCCTCCTTGATCCCGCGCTTGAAGCTGGTGATGCCCTTGCCGACCTCACCCATCAGGTTCGCAATCTTGCCGCGTCCAAACAGGACCAGCACCACGACCGCGATCAGCAAAAGCCCCGCCGGTCCAATATTGTTGAGCATGTCTCGTCTCCCGGATATCCGCTTCCCGCTGCATTTCCCGGAAAGCAAGTTATCCCCACACATATGGCGTCTTGCCGGCGCATTCAAACCCCAATCGCAACCGTACAGGGCAAATTTGGTGTTATGGTTTGCCGATCCGGGCCGTTGCCGCCCAATGGCCAACGCGATCTTTCCGCCCGGCCGCCTGAAACCTCAGTCCGGCGCACAGGGCCGCTCCACCCCGGGGGGGGCGCCGAGCCTCTGCCACGTCGCCGCCTCGAACCGATCCGGCCACGCCATGCCGCACCGTCGCGCCATCCGCCGCGCCCGCGGCAGACAGGCTTCGGCGCAGGCGAGATTGGCCGAGGTCACCGAATCGCGCTCCGGCTCCGCCACCGGCAGCGACATCAGATCCGCTTTCTGGTCTTTGCTGATCAGCCGGTTCAGATGGAGCAGGCCGAGCACGCGGCTGAATTCCTCGAAATGGTAGCCCAGCCGACCCGAACCCGCTGCGGCAACCGGCGCAGTCTCCGACAGAGCGTCGAAAGTACCGTTTTGGTCGAACAGCGGCTTCACGCGGTCCCTGCTCTGCCGGCCCATCTGCTCCGGCGTCACGATTACCACGTCGGTGCGCGTCCAGTCGGCAGTGATGGCATTGATGAGCCCGGGCGCCACGGTGCGGTCCCGCCACAGGACGATTTCGCCGGTCCGGGCCACCGCATCGCGCCAGTGCCCGGCACCCCCGTCGCCGGGGCCATCCCGCGCCACGCGGATGAAATCGATGTCGCTGAAGTCATCCGCGAGGCCGTGGCCGTGGCCGCCGCTCAGAAACAGGCCACGAATGCCCTCAACTTCCCGGAGGTACCCGGAAATCGATCCGATCACGTCCAGCTGCCGCGCGATCCTTGCCTCCCGCAGGTTGCTGCGCCGCCGATCTGCAACCGTCTTTTCCGCCAGCCCCGGACGGCACCGCATCCCCGTCAGGAATAGTACGGGTTTTCCAGCCGACTCTGCCGGCGGCAGGGAAAAACGAAACACCGGTCCCGCCGCAGCGACAGCCAGAGCGCCGTGTCCGGCTTCGGCAGGAACACCCCGGGAATGGTCGCCTTCAGTTCGGACCCGTCATGGTCCATCACCATCTCGACGATGCTGCTGTTGCCGATGAAGCGGGCCCGTTTCACCTTGCCGCGCGCCGGAACCCCGTCCTCCGGCGTCGGCAGCGGCCCCTTGCCGTTGCGGTCGAAATCCATTTTCAGGTGCTGCGGCCGGATGATGATCTCCACATCCGCCATGTCCGCCAGCCCCGGCGTCAGAAACTGGCCAAACGGCGTATCGGTCTGAAAATCCCGCACCACCCCGTGGATCACGTTTATGTCGGAAAAGAACATCGCCGCTTCCCGGTCCACCGGCGCGTTGTAGATGTTGTAGGGCCCGCCGGACTGTACGATCTGCCCGGCCCGCATCAGCGCGATCTGGTCGGCCATCCGCATCGCTTCTTCCGGCTCATGGGTCACCAGCATCACCGTCGTGCCCTCCTCTTTGAGGATGTCGAGGGTCTGGTCGCGAATCCCGTCACGCAGCCGGTTGTCGAGGCCGGAAAACGGCTCGTCCATCAGCAATACCGGCGGCCGTGGCGCGAGCGCCCGCGCCAGGGCCACCCGCTGCTGCTCCCCGCCGGACAGCTGGTGCGGATAACGCGCGCCATAACCGGCCAGGCCGACACGTTCGAGCAGTTCCATTGCCCGACGCTCGCCCTCTGCGGCCGACCCGCGCACGCCGAAAGCAACGTTGCGCGCCACCGTCAGATGGGGAAACAGCGCAAAATCCTGAAACACCAGACCGATCGCCCGCTGTTCCGGCGGCACGTGCACCCCCGGACCGCTGATCACCCGGCCGCCGACCGTCACGGTACCGCCACGCGGCCGCTCGACTCCGGCGGCAATCCTGAGCAGCGTCGACTTGCCGCAGCCCGACGGCCCGAGCAGGCAGGTCACGCCGCCCGGTTCCAGATCGAGCGAAACGCCCCTGAGCACCGGGCCACTGCCGTAATCATGGACGACATCGCGAAATTCCAGCCGCCCGTCCATTACCCTGCGCACCTCATTTCCGATCAATTCCCTCGGACTTCGGCTCACCTAACAGCGCCAGGAGGGTTTCGCAAGCGTACGCCGCCGCCGCCCTGCCGGAACCGGCCCGGGCGGCACCGGCGGTGCGCCGGTCAGATGGTCGAATTGAACACCCCGCCGTCGAGCGAAATGTTCTGACCGATGATGAAGGCCGAATGCACCGAACAGAGGAACGCACAGGCCGCGCCGAACGCCTCCGGCGTGCCGTACTTTCCGGTCGGCAGTGCTGCCGCCCGCTCCTTCTGCGCCTCTTCCAGGCTGATGCCCTTCGATTTGGCATAATCCGCGTCGAGACTGCGCGCGCGGTCGGTGTCATGAACCCCCGGCAGCAGGTTGTTGATGACCACGCCCTTGCCGGCAACCTGGCGGCTGGTTCCGGCCACGAACCCGGTCAGACCGGCCCGCGCGGTGTTCGACAGACCCAGCACCGGGATCGGCGACTTGACCGACTGCGAGGTGATGTTCACCACCCGGCCCCAGCCGCGTTCGCACATCCCCGGCAGCAGCGCCTGCATCATCGCAATCGGCGTCAGCATGTTGCCGTCGATGGCGGCGATGAAATCGTCGCGGGTCCATTCGTGCCACATGCCCGGGGGAGGCCCCCCGGCATTGTTGACCAGGATGTCCGCATCGCCCGCCGCCGCGAGAACCTCGGCCCTGCCCTCCTCGGACTTGATGTCCGCGGCAACCGCGGTCACCTCAACGCCGAAGCGGCTGCGCAGATCCGCCGCCGTCGCGTTCAGCGCCTCGGCGCCGCGCGCGTTGATCACCAGATCCACCCCGGCCTCCGCCAGCGCCTCGGCACATCCGCGCCCCAACCCTTTCGAGCCGGCACAGATCACTGCCCTGCGCCCCCTGATCCCCAGATCCATCCGTAATCCTCCCTCTCTGCGCCACCGCGCCCTGCTCGGCCGGCCGCCAATGCGCCCGCAGTTAAGGCCGCGACGGGGCCAGGGTCAACACGCCGCCGGAACTTCGGCCCCGGCAATCGCCACCCCGCGGGCACCATCGCCGATCCGGTTCATGTTCACCAAATCGTGGGTGGTACAGGCAGCGGAGCGGGGACCTCTTTACAGAAATCCTGCGCAGGAATATCAGGATTCCCAGGTGGTCGAACCACGAACTGCCCTCTTGAACATTCTGACGCTCCGGCGCCCGTCGACTGGACGGGTCTGCTTTCCGTCGGCATCCGAAAGCCGCCGGCAACGTTGGAATCGGCGCTTCGTGACCCTTCGCCACCTGAGACCGGGCGGTCCAGTCGCCGCCCGCCATCCCTGAACCAGACTGGAGTTTCGCCGCCGCGTCGCGGCTCTCTTCCGCTGAAAGGAATACGAAAATGAAAGCTCTCACCCTGGCATCCGTCCTGGCGGTCACGGCCTTCGCTGCGCCGGTATTCGCCCAGGACCTCGCCGACCTCGCCTGCGCCGAATTTGCCGCCATGGACAATGCCGGCCAGATGGCAGTGCTTGCCGACCTCAAGGTACTGCAGTCGGAAATGGCCTCGTCCCAGGAAATGACCCCCGAAGCCCTGCAGGCCGCAGTGGTCGAAAACTGCACCGTCGATTCCGAAATGATGATCGAGGACGCGTTCCGCAAAGCCTTCGAATAACACCGCCGGCGCGCGGTCACCGGGAGCGGCAATGCGGCGGCACTTCGCGGCGCCGCCGCTCCCGGCCCGCATCCGAACCGGACGGAATGTCGCGCGACACGCCTGCGACGGCCCCCGTCAGCTGCCCAGCACCTCCAGCACCGGCCGCCACTGCGCCCGCATCGGCTCAAACTGCTTCTGCGGCCTGTCAAAAACCGCCAGCCCGACCTCGGCGAGATCCGAATAGGCGGCACGGTCGCCGATCCACGCCAGAGGCTGCTGGCCCAAACCTCCGAAAAACGCCTGAAGCCGCGCCGTGGCCTTCAGCTGCGGCCGAACCCGGTTCGCCACCAGATGCACCCCGACCTTTCCCTTGCGCACCCGCTTGATGTCCTCGATGTCGCGCAGAAACCGCTTCGTGCTGTCCTCGTCGAACACCGACGGCAGAACCGGCGAGATCACCGCCTTCGCCTCGGCGATCAGCGCCTCCGCCCGGTCATCCCGCAACGCCCCCGGCGCATCGATCACCAGCCAGTCGCAGCGTTTGGGCACATCTCCGATTTTGCCTGAACGGGTCCAGTCGACGCCGACAATCTCCGGATCCTCACCACTGCGCCGCTTCAGCCAGCGCAACGCCGACTTCTGCGGATCCGCATCGGCCAGCGCCACCCGGTGGCCGTCGCCTGCCAAAGCCGACGCCAGCGTCACCGCAGTCATCGTCTTGCCACATCCACCCTTGCGGTTGGCCACCAGTACCGTCTGCATGCTCCACCCGCCCCCCTGCGCTTCCGGGGCTTTATCCCCACCCTGCCCGCGAGCGTCAACACGAAGCTGCATCCGGCTCCTTGCGCAGATCAACCGAAGTCTGCCCGCCTGGCGGGCGCAAACCGGACCTTCGGCAGGTGTCGCCGAACCGGTTTCCCCAAACCTGACCTGACCCCCGTGCCGGAGGATCGCTGACCGTCAGCCGACCAGCACCGCCCGCCTGCGAAGACCACCGAATGCCGCGGCCGCCAAAAATCCAGAAGACAGCAGCCAGAATGTGCCCGGCACCGGAACGGGCGCCAGATCGACGCTCAGATTTACAGCCGCAAAATCGCCGGAACCCGACGTCCGCACGAGTTCGAACTGAACGATGTCTCCGGCCGCAACCCGAAGATTTTTCAATGCATTTGCGCCGCCGGACCCGGCCGCAAAATCAAACGGATTCGCACGGTCGTACCCGTCAGTATCAAACAGGTTTCCCTGAGTCAGAATCTGACCATTCAGCCGGATCCGCCAAACATTACTCCTTCGGTATTCCCGAATGCTCCAGGTGTTTCCGGTTATGTCGATCTTGCCGGCCGACGGACTCGTCCAGATGACATTCGCCTCTCCAGGAATCGAACCGTG
>JAUIHM010000172.1 GCA_030432315.1 Alphaproteobacteria bacterium
TAGGCCTTGTAATCGCCAAAATACTTGGTGATCGCCGCCGTCAGGGACGTCTTGCCATGGTCAACGTGACCAATCGTCCCGATGTTCACATGCGGCTTCGTCCGCTCAAACTTTGCCTTAGCCATGGTCTTTTTTCCTAACGTCCTGGTGGGTACCGTCACCCCGTCTTCCGGTAGCGCGCCAGATAGGGACTGCGGGAAAAAAATGCAAGCACATCGTGCATTTCCATCGGCCCCGGCGTCATGAGCGCCAAACGCACCGGTCCCACTGTACCTTTTGCCGCATGGTGTCGGCGGGTTGGGCCGGTGTCGATGCGGCGTCCGGTGTCTGCCGCGACCGGCCAGGCCTCGGTCCGTTCGTGGCGCGGAAGGCCTGGAGCGGACCCGCTGGCAGCCGATTCGGACGTGGCCCGATTCGTCAGAACAGTTTGAACGATGCGACGAATGGCAGGTGGTCCGACACCTCCGCCCGGAATCTTTCCCGTCCCATGTCAAGCGTCCAGTGCATCGGGAACAGACGCAGTGAGCCGCGCACGTAATCGGTGGAAAACCTGCGCGACACCGCAAAGCCGTCGAGCAGGTTGGCGCGGCCCTTGCCGAGAATGTGCGAGAAGCGGTCCTGCAGATCCCAGCACGAGACGAAGTCCATCACGTCGTCGCCGCCGAGATGGAAGAAGTTGCTCACATCCTGGCCGGGAATCATGTTGAAGTCGCCCATCAGGGCGAGCATGTCGCGGCGGTAGCCTGCGCGGGTCTGCAGATCGGTGATCCAGTCGCCGATCACCCTGCATTGCGTGTCGCGCAGCATCTGCTCCGGTCTGTCGCGGCCGGATTTGAGGTGGACGCCGACAACCGTGGCGTCGAACCTGGTGCCGATCTCGACGTCGACCGCATAGGCCTGACGCCCCCCCGCATAGCTTCCCTCCGAGCCGGGAACAAACCGCGCATTCGACACCTCAATTCCGGGTTTGTGCAGAAAGCCGATGTGCAGATGCGTGTTGGGCTGCTGATCTATCGTGACATTATAGGTCAGCCCGTAATCGGCGAGGCGGTCTTTCAGCCAGGTAATATGTGCGAGCGGAGAGACTTCGACCAGCGTGATGAAATCGACGTCGAGAAGTGCGAGGCCTCTCGCCTGATTTTCTGCCCTGGTGCTGCCCGGCCCGATCCCGGCGCCTGGATTGAAGGGCGTGTTTCCCGCAAGGTTCCAGACAGCGAAACGTGCGAGAGAATGGTCAAAGGCAGCCATGGCGTCGATCCCGTCAGCGTGGATAAACCCTCTGGTCAGACTACCCCGGTTTGGCAACCCCGGTCGAGTCCCCGACAGCGGGTGCAGACGGTCCGGCGGCGGCGCATGGCGAAAGAGAGGGCGGTCAGGTCCGGCTTTCTCAGGCAGCAACCCGATAGTGTATCTGGACCATGCCCGAGGCAAACCGGCGCGTGTCGACCAGTTCGAGGTCGATGTCCCGGTCCGTCGGACCAAACAGCCGCCGGCCCTCACCGATCAGCACCGGAATCAGCGTGACGGTCATCTCGGCGATCAGACCCGCCCGCAGGAACGACTGCACCAGCAGGCCGCCATCGACATAGACCCGGCGGCAGCCGCGCTCCCCAAGCGAGTGCATCAGGTCCTCCGGTGTCTGCCGGCTCAGCTGCACGCTGTCGCGCAGCGGTTCCGGTATCGAGGCCTGATCCAGCGACCGGCTCATCACCGTCACCGGCAGGCTGTAGGGCCAGGGGTCGAACGAAAGGACTTTTTCGAACGAAGTCCGTCCCATCACCAGGCCGTCCATTCCGGCGATGAAGCGGTCGTAACCGTGATCTTCGCCGGTGCTGTCGCGCTTCAGCAGCCAGTCGAGGCGGTGGTCCGGACGGGCGACAAACCCGTCAAGACTGGTGGCGATAAATACGTGTCCCGTTGTCATCTTCCGTTTTGCTCCATCGTGGGCCGAATGCCCGGATCCCGGTCGTGGATGTCCTTCTTACGCCATTTGCTGCGTGTGAAAAGCGTCCACGGGACAATCCGGCAACCGCCCGGCCCATTGCTTTGTGGAGTCGGCCTAGACCGCGGGACGGATTCCGCCATGGCACCCAGCCCGCCGCACGGATTGCGCCCGAAACAAAGCCCTGTCCTTAGGTCGGGCCTGACATGCCCCGGCCATGCACACGGCCGGCCGGGATCACCTTCACCTGCGGTTCGCGTTAAGATTGCGCCGATTCCGGTCCCTGATCTTTGGGGGGCGGCCTGTTGCCACCATTGGACCCCAGGCCGACGCAGGTGTCACCGCTGACGTTAACCAATTGCTCAATCAATGAGCAAACTGTGCTGAAACGTTTTGTAAAATTGGCGCAAACCGACTATGCATCTCCGAGAGGGATTTGGGGTAAGTCTTCAG
>JAUIHM010000088.1 GCA_030432315.1 Alphaproteobacteria bacterium
CCGGTGATCCAGCGCAACATCCTGGAGAACCCGGCCTGGTACACCGCCTATACGCCCTACCAGCCGGAAATCAGCCAGGGGCGTCTTGAGGCGCTTCTGAACTTTCAGACGATGATGTGTGACCTGACCGGTCTCGACGTGGCCAATGCCTCGCTGCTTGATGAGGGCACGGCGGCGGCGGAGGCGATGGCGCTGGCGCAGCGGGCGGCGAAATCAAAGGCAACGGCGTTTTTCGTCGACCGGCACTGTCATCCGCAGACCATCGAGGTGATCCGCACGCGGGCGGAGCCGCTCGGCTGGCAGGTGATCGTCGGCGATCCGTTTGCGGATCTGGACCCGGAAGCGGTGTTCGGAGCGATCTTCCAGTATCCCTGCACCTATGGCCATGTGCATGATTTCAGCGGGCCTATCGAGGCGCTGCACGGCGCGAACGCGCTCGCCTGCATGGCGGCCGATCCGCTGGCGCTGACGCTGTTGACGCCGCCGGGGGAGATGGGCGCGGATATTGCCGTCGGCTCGACGCAGCGGTTTGGCGTGCCGATGGGGTTCGGTGGGCCGCACGCCGCCTATATGGTGGTCAGGGACGCGCTGAAACGGTCGATGCCGGGCCGGATCGTCGGGGTGTCGATCGATGCGCGCGGCAACCGGGCTTACCGGCTGTCGCTGCAGACCCGCGAGCAGCATATCCGGCGCGAGAAGGCGACCTCAAATGTCTGTACCGCGCAGGCGCTGCTGGCGGTGATGGCGTCGATGTATGCGGTATTCCACGGGCCGGAAGGGCTGAAGGCGATTGCGCAAAGGGTGCACCGCAAGACGGTGCGTCTGGTCAAGGGGCTGGAGTCGCTTGGGTTTACGGTCGAGAATGCAAGTTTCTTCGACACGGTGGTCGTCAACTGCGGTCCGCTGCAGGGCGTGATCCTCAAGGCGGCGGAGGTGGAAGGAATCAATCTGCGCAGGGTTGGCACCGACCGGATCGGCATTTCCGTCGATGAGCGCACCCGGCGCGAGCATACCCAGGCGGTGTGGCGGGCGTTCGGTGGCGATCTGCTGGACCGGGATCTGGACGCGGAATACCGTCTGCCGGAAGCTCTGGTGCGCACGAGCGAATATCTGACCCATCCGATTTTCCATATGAACCGGGCAGAGGCCGAGATGACGCGGTACATGCGGCGTCTGGCGGACCGGGATCTGGCGCTGGACCGGGCGATGATTCCGCTCGGGTCCTGCACCATGAAGCTCAATGCCACGGCGGAAATGGCGGCGCTGTCCTGGCCGGAATTTTCCGACATCCATCCATTCGCGCCCGAGCGGCAGACACTGGGCTATGCGGAACTGATCGACGATCTGGCGGACAAACTCTGTCAGATCACCGGCTATGACGCGGTGTCGATGCAGCCCAATTCCGGGGCCCAGGGCGAATATGCAGGGTTGTTGACGATCCGGGCCTATCACGCGGCACGCGGCGAAGGGCACCGCGATGTGTGTCTGATCCCGACCTCGGCCCACGGCACCAACCCGGCGAGCGCGCAGATGGCGGGCATGCAGGTGGTGGTTGTCCGGTCAGCGGAAAACGGTGACATAGACGTTGAGGATTTCCGGGTAAAAGCCGAAAAACATTCGGAAAAGCTCGCGGCCTGCATGATCACCTATCCCTCGACCCACGGGGTGTTCGAGGCGACGGTGCGCGAGGTCTGTGAGATTACGCATGCGCATGGCGGACAGGTCTATCTTGACGGGGCCAACATGAATGCGCTGGTCGGACTGGCGCGGCCGGGCGATTTCGGCTCGGACGTGAGCCATCTCAACCTGCACAAGACCTTCTGCATACCGCACGGCGGCGGCGGTCCCGGCATGGGGCCGATTGGCGTCAAGGCGCATCTGGCGGAGTTTCTGCCTGGTGTCGGATCGGGGGCGGTCTCGGCGGCGAAATACGGCTCGCCGTCGCTGCTGACGATTTCCTGGGCCTATTGCCTGATGATGGGCGGTGCGGGGCTGACCCAGGCGACCAAGGTGGCGATTTTGAACGCCAACTACATCGCCAGCCGTCTGAGCGCAGCCTGGCCGATCCTTTATTCGCGCAACGGGCGTGTGGCGCACGAGTGCATCGTCGACACAAGGGTGTTCAAGGACGCGGGCGTGACGGTGGACGACGTGGCGAAACGGCTGATCGACAGCGGGTTTCATTCGCCGACCATGTCCTGGCCGGTGGCCGGAACGCTGATGATCGAGCCGACGGAGTCTGAGCCGAAGGCGGAGCTGGACCGGTTCATCGCCGCGATGCTGTCGATTGCCGAAGAAGCGAAGGCGATTGAGAGCGGCGCGATGGATCCGCAGAACAATCCGCTGAAGAATGCGCCGCATACGGTCGAGGACCTGGTCGGCGACTGGGATCGGCCCTACAGCCGTGAGCAGGGATGTTATCCGCCGGGGGCGTTCCGGGTCGACAAATACTGGTCGCCGGTCAACCGGGTGGACAACGTCTATGGCGATCGCAACCTGATCTGTTCCTGCCCGCCGCTGGAGGATTACGCGGAAGCGGCGGAATAGGCGACGGTGTGGCAGGCGGGGTTTCAGGCGCTGGAGCTTCGCGATCCGGTGCAGGAAGTGACCCTGCCGCTGGCGGTGTTTTATCCGGCTCTCGGGCTGGAGCGGGTTGTCCGGTTCGGGCCCTACCCGGTTGAAGTGGTGCGGGATGCGCCGGTTGCCGCGGGGCGCTGGCCGCTGCTGCTGATCTCGCATGGTAACGGCGGTTCGCCGTTCGTGCACCGGGGGCTGGCGGCGGATCTGGCGCGGCACGGGGCGGTGGTGGCGCTGCCCGAGCATCTCGGCAACAGCCGCAGCGACAACAGCCTCGAGCATACGGCGGAAAACCTGGTCAACCGGCCGCGACATCTGGTTCTGTGTATCGGGGGTCTGTCGTCCGGGGCGGAGTTTTCCGGAGTGGTTGATACCGGCCGGATCGCGCTGATCGGCCATTCGATCGGCGCCTATGCGGCGCTGGCGGTGGCCGGTGGCGTGCCCTCGGCGGTGCCGGGCGGGACGGAGTTCGAGGTCAGCCGGGACCGGCGGGTTGGGGCGGTGGCGCTGCTGGCGCCGGCGGTGCCGTGGTTTCAGGCGCCCGGGGCATTGCGCGGCGTGCGGGTGCCGGTGTTCCTGCGCACCGGGGAGCGGGACCGGATCACCGACGGGTTTCATGCCCGTATCGTGCTGGACGGGCTGCCGTCCGATGTGAGCGTTGATTATCAGGTCGTTGAGAACGCGGGTCATTTTTCGTTTCAGTCGCCGTTTCCGCCAGCGATGGTCCGGCCGGGATTTGCCCCGGCGGGCGATCCGCCGGGGTTTGACCGTGCGGCCTATGAGCCGGTGCTGGCGGCGGAACTGCGGGCGTTTCTGGCGCGGGCGTTTGGTGGCGGGTCAGGTGAGGATTTGGATCCAGAACGGCAGGGTCAGGGCTGAGAGCAGCGTCGACTGGGCGATCAGGGTGGCCGGCAGGGTGCGGTCGGCGCCGTAGACCGAGGCGAGGACATGGGCCGCGGAGGCGGTGGGCAGCGAGGCGAAGATCACCAGCACGTTGGCCTGGGAGGGCGGCAGGCCGGCGAGGGTGACACCGGTCCAGGTGAGTGCCGGCAGGGCCAGCAGCTTGATCGCGGTGATGCCGCCGGTGAACCGGTTGAGGCGCAGCAGGGCCGACCAGTCGAGAGTGGCGCCGACCGCCAGCAGGGCGACGGGAATGGCGGCACCGGCGAGGTAGTCGAAACCGATCCGCACCGCCGCCGGAAGGGAGATGCCGAGCGCGCCGACGCTGATGCCGCAGACGGAGGCGATGAAAAACGGGTTGCGGACGATCTGTCCGGCGACGCCGAGCGGGCCGAGGCCGTTGCCGCGGGACAGCGCGGTGATGGCGAAGACGTTGGCCATCGGGACGGCGAAGCCGATGGCGACCGACATCAGGGATGCGGCATTACCGAGGGCGTTGACGGCGACGAAGCCGATGGCGGTGTTGAAGCGCCAGGCGGTCTGCCAGGCGCCGGCAAAGTCGAGAAAGCGTTCAGGGCCGAACGGGCGCAGCAGCCAGCCGAGGCCGAGGCCGAGGGAGAGGATGATCCAGACGCCGGCGCCGATCACGGCCGCGTCTTCCAGCGCGACGGGGCGGGAGGCGGCGGCGGAGAAGATCAGGCAGGGAAACAGCAGCTGAAAATTCAGGCGGTCGATGCCGCGCCAGGCTTCGGCGGAGACACGGTCGCGAAACGCCCGGCCGATCGAGATGATGGCCATGGTCGGCACGATGACCGTCAGAACTGGAATCATGGTTGGGGCGCCCCTGGGGCCGGTGGTGGGTTTCCGCCCTTATTGTCGCTCGGCGGAGGGACGGCAAGTCATGGAAGCCGGTGGCCGGGTGCCGTGGTGGATGCGCGGATATTGGCACGGTCGTCTGAGGCCGGTGCGATTCGGGATGTGATCCGTTAGACTTCCGGTGCCGACCCGGGCTTTGGGGTCGGAATGAAGGAGGGGTTTGCATGACTTGCTTTCGGATTGGTTTGGTCTGTCTCGCCACCGTTTGCGGAACGCTCACGCCCGCCTTGGCGCTGGGACTGCCGGAGCTTCAGTTGCCGGTGCAGTGCGCCGTGGCGGAGGACTGCATCATTCAGAACTATTTCGACCATGACCCTGGGCCGGACCGTCGCGATTATGCCTGTGGCCGGCTGAGTTACGACGGCCATGACGGCACCGATTTTCGCGCCCGCGACCTGGTGGACATGCGCGGCGGCATAGAGGTCTATGCCGCCGCAGCGGGACGGGTGCGGGCCACCCGGGACGAGATGCCGGATGTCAATGTGCGCGAGATCGGCGTTGATGTGGTCAAGGGGCGGGAAGCGGGCAACGGCGTGGTGATCGAACACGGAAATGGAGTAGAGACGCAGTATTCGCATCTGAAGCTCGGCAGTGTGGCGGTGAAGCCGGGCGAAGAGGTGGAAGCCGGCCAGTTGCTGGGGCTGATCGGCATGTCCGGCAACGCCGAATTCCCGCATGTGGAATTTGAGGTGCGCCGGAACGGCGTGGCCTTCGATCCGTTTACCGGGCCGGCGGATGCCAGGAACGACTGTAGCGTGACAGCGGACGGGCTTTGGTCGCCGGAGGCGGCGGCGATGCTGGCCTATGTGCCGACCGGGCTGCTGGTGAGCGGGTTCGCTGACGGTGCACCTGAAGCGGAGCGTGCCCGGGCGGGTGAGTTTCGGCTGGGCGCGAAGGCGGACGATCCGGCGGCGCTGGTCTACTGGGCGGACCTGTTTGGGGTTGAGTCGGGCGATGTGCAGCACCTCGAGATCAGAGGGCCGGACGGGGCAACGGTGATGAGTAACGACACCCGGCTGGAAGAGAGCAAGGTGAGCTGGTTTGCCTACGGCGGAAGGAAGAAACCGGAAGGAGGATGGCCACCGGGCCCCTACGTCGGCCGGTATATGCTGGAGCGGGCTGGCAGGGTCATTGTTGATGAAAAGAGTCAGATTTTGTTGGGGAATTGACCGGTTTTCCGGGCGGCGCCGGCGGCAAAGCCTCTGTTGACCTTTGTGCGCTGCCGCATATAACCGGAACGTCTGACGGTGACTGGAATTTGTTGCGCCGGTGCGTGACGGAGGGAGACCATGGAAGACCTGTTGCGAGAGTATCTGCCAATTCTGATCTTCCTTGGCCTTGCGATCGTGTTGGGACTTGTGCTGCTACTCGCGGCGGCGGTGGTCGCGGTGAGCAACCCCGATCCCGAAAAAGTTTCGGCTTACGAGTGCGGCTTCAACGCCTTCGATGATGCGCGGATGAAATTCGACGTCAGGTTCTATCTGGTTTCGATCCTGTTCATCATTTTCGACCTTGAGGTGGCATTTCTTTTCCCCTGGGCGGTGAGTTTCCAGTACATCGGCGAGTTTGGCTTCTGGTCGATGGTGGTGTTCCTCGGCGTTCTGACCGTCGGGTTCGCCTATGAGTGGAGAAAGGGAGCCCTGGAATGGGAGTAGTCCGGAACACCGAGTCGCAAACCAAGATCGATGGCCAGGTGATTGAGCCTGCGGCCGGCCTTCCGGGGGCACCGGTAGTGGACGACGGTCTGCCGCCCGGGTTCTCGAATGAACTGGCGGACAAGGGATTTCTGGTGACGTCCACGGCGGGCGCGATCAACTGGGCCCGTACCGGATCGCTGCACTGGATGACATTCGGCCTCGCCTGCTGCGCGGTGGAGATGATGCACACCTCGATGCCTCGCTATGATCTCGAACGGTTCGGCACCGCGCCGCGCGCATCGCCGCGCCAGTCGGACCTGATGATCGTCGCGGGAACGCTGACCAACAAGATGGCGCCGGCCCTGCGCAAGGTCTATGACCAGATGCCCGAGCCCCGCTATGTCATTTCAATGGGTTCCTGTGCCAACGGCGGCGGTTATTATCATTATTCCTATTCGGTGGTGCGCGGGTGCGACCGGATCGTACCGGTGGACATCTATGTTCCTGGCTGTCCTCCGACGGCGGAGGCCCTGCTCTACGGGATCATGCAGCTGCAGCGGAAGATGCGTCGCACCGGGACCATCGTACGCTGAGGCGCGCGGTGCCTTGCGACGCGTTCGGGGTACGGGGGGACGGCGCGGGGCAACCCGCGTGAGACTGGAGAGAAGTGATGGACAGCGCAGCACTGCTTGATCTGAGCGAAACGATTTCAATGCGCCAGCCGGATGCCATCGTCGGCTCCGAAGTGGTGCATGGCGAACTGACGATTACCACCGTGCCGTCGGAACTGCTATCGCTGATCTCGCACCTTCAGGAGCAGGGGGCGTGCAGGTTCACGACGCTGATCGACATCACTGCCGTTGACTGGCCCGCGCGCGAGCACCGCTTTGAGGTGGTCTATCATCTGCTGTCAATGCACCTGAACCAGCGGATCCGGGTAAAGGTGAACGTGCGCGAAGGCTCACTGGTTCCCTCGGTCACCGGAATTTTCAAGTCCGCCGACTGGTACGAGCGCGAAGTGTTCGACATGTACGGCATTCTGTTTTCCGGGCATCCGGATCTGCGGCGGATCCTGACAGACTACGGGTTTCGCGGGCATCCGCTGCGCAAGGATTTCCCGACCACCGGCTATGTCGAAGTCCGCTACGACGAGGAAGCGAAACGGGTGGTCTACGAACCTGTAACCCTGGTGCAGGAATACCGGCAGTTCGATTTCATGAGCCCGTGGGAGGGGGCGGAATACATCCTTCCGGGTGACGAAAAGAAAGAGGGCAAGTGATGGGCACGCTTCTGTTCCTGATTGCGATGGTTCTGACCATCATTCCCATGTGGAAGCTGACCGAAAAGGCCGGGCTCAATCCGCTCTGGTCGCTGGTCTGCATCGTTCCGCTCGGGCTGATCGTCCTGCTCTGGATCGTCGCTTCGCGGATTACCGGCAGGAGTGTGTAGGCGATGGACGGCAACCTGACGGATCCGCTTGCGGGCGAACAGAAAATCCGCAATTTCAACATCAACTTCGGGCCGCAGCATCCGGCGGCGCACGGGGTTCTGCGGCTGGTGCTGGAACTGGACGGGGAAGTCGTCGAGCGGTGCGATCCGCATATCGGTCTGCTTCACCGCGGTACCGAGAAGCTGATGGAGAGCCGGACCTACCTGCAGAACCTGCCGTATCTGGACCGCCTCGACTACGTGGCGCCGATGAACCAGGAGCATGCCTGGTGCCTGGCGATCGAGAAGCTGACCAAAACGCCGGTGCCGCGCCGGGGCTCGCTGATCCGGGTGCTTTATTCGGAGATCGGCCGAATTCTCAATCACCTTCTCAACGTCACGACCCAGGCGATGGATGTCGGCGCGCTGACGCCGCCGCTCTGGGGGTTCGAGGAGCGCGAGAAGCTGATGATCTTCTACGAGCGGGCCTGCGGGGCGCGGCTGCATTCGGCCTATTTCCGGCCGGGCGGCGTGCACCAGGATCTGCCGCAGGACCTTGTGGATGACATCGAAGCCTGGGCGAAGGAGTTTCCAAAGGCGCTCGACGATATCGAGGACCTGATCACCGGCAACCGGATCTTCAAGCAGCGAAACGTCGATATTGCGGTGGTGAGCCAGGAGGAATGTCAGCAGCTCGGGTTCTCCGGCGTGATGGTGCGCGGATCGGGCATTGCGTGGGATCTGCGGCGGTCTCAGCCCTATGAGTGTTACGACGAGTTCGATTTCCAGATCCCGATCGGCCGCAACGGCGACTGTTACGACCGCTACCTGTGCCGAATGCTGGAGATGCGCGAGAGCACCAGGATCATCCTTCAGGCGGTCGAGAAGCTCAATGCCTGCAAGGGCGAGCCGGTGATGACCCGCGGCAAGATCAGTCCGCCGCCGCGCGCGCAGATGAAGACCTCGATGGAGGCGCTGATCCATCACTTCAAGCTCTATACCGAGGGCTTCCATGTGCCCGCTGGCGAGGTTTATGCCGCCGTCGAGGCACCGAAGGGCGAGTTCGGCGTCTATCTGGTGAGCGACGGCAGCAACAAGCCCTACAAGGTCAAGTTGCGGGCGCCGGGATTTGCGCATCTGGAAGCGATGGATCACATTTGCCGGGGGCATATGCTTGCGGATGTGTCGGCGGCCCTGGGATCGCTCGATATTGTTTTCGGAGAGGTGGACCGATGAAGTTTCTCGTTTTGACGGCGCCGGTTCTGGCTCTCGCGGGCTGCAGTCTGATGCCAGGGGCTTCCCCGTCCACGGCTTCACCGTCACCCGAGCGCGTGGATGCTTTTGTCGCGTTGGTCGAAGGGGCGGGCTGTGAACTGCATCGGGAGGACAATGACGCGCTGCTCGGTCAGGCGGGGTTCAGCGACGGGGAAGCGAGCCTGATCAGCCGGCAGCTTCTGGACGTCGGGCAGGCCGAGATCAATGAGGAAGGCAACCTCGTGCTCATTACGGAGAACTGCATCTGATGCTTCGCCGTCTCCACACAGATCAGCCCGAGAGTTTTGCCTTTACTGACGCCAATGCGGAATGGGCCAGGGGGCAGATTGCGAAATATCCCGAAGGGCGTCAGGCGAGCGCGGTGATTCCGCTGCTGTGGCGGGCCCAGGAGCAGGAAGGCTGGGTGACGAAACCCGCCATCGAGGCCGTGGCGAAGATGCTCGACATGGCGCCGATCCGGGTGCTGGAAGTGGCGAGTTTCTACTTCATGTTCCAGTTGCAGCCGGTTGGATCGGTTGCGCATTTCCAGATTTGCGGCACCACGTCGTGCATGATCTGCGGGGCGGAGGATCTGATTGCGGTCTGCCGTGAAAGGATTGCCGCCAATCCGCATGAGTTGTCCGGGGACGGGCGGTTTTCGTGGGAAGAAGTCGAGTGTCTGGGGGCGTGTTCCAATGCGCCGATGGCGCAGATCGGCAAGGATTATTACGAGGATCTGACGGTCGAGAATTTCGGTGCGGTGCTCGACGCGTTCGAGGCGGGGCAGGTGCCACGTCCCGGATCGCAGACAGGGCGGTATGCGGCGGAACCGGCCGGCGGGCTGACCTCGCTCAGGGATGGCGAGCGGGCCTACCGTTACAACGGATCGGTGACGCTGGCGGAATTCGGCAAGGACACGGTCAAGCGGATCACCGGCGACGAACCGGTTCTGCGGATGACGGAATCGGCGGCGGAGATGGCGTCCGGGGTGGCGCCGGTCGAGGCTCCGGCGCAGCCGAAGCTGGGCGACGGAGAAAGCGCCAGTGTGCGAAGGGCGGCGGAGCAGGCCGGCGAGTTGGCGCGGATGCTCAGCGAGCCGGAGGCGGTTCCGGAAGGTGCGCCCGAAGGCGGCGTGCCGGGCCCGGAACCGGTGCGTCCGGCGGGGCTCGAAGCGCCGCGCAACGATGCGGGCGACGACCTGAAGAAAATCAAGGGTGTCGGCCCGAAACTTGAGGCGCTCTTGCAGTCGCTGGGGTTCTGGCACTTCGATCAGATCGCGGCCTGGACCGATGCGGAGGTCGCGTGGGTCGATGACAACCTCGACGGGTTCAAGGGCCGGGTCACGCGCGACGAATGGGTTGAACAGGCCCGGATTCTCGCCGGGGGCGGCGAAACCGAGTTTTCGCAGCGCGTTGACGACGGCGACGTCTACTGACGAAAACGCGGCGCCGTTCGGCGCGGCGCTGAAAGGCAAGACGGACGGAAGGGTGATGGACGGGAAGCGGGACACGGCACTGAGAGGACAGACGCGGACGGCGGCAGTTGTCATCCTCGTGGCGATGCTGGCCTGGATGTTTGGATCCTGGCTCGGCGGAAGGCTCGGTCTGCCGGTGCGCTTCGCGTTTCTGCTTGATCTGGCGTGCCTGGCGGCGATGGCCTGGTCGGCTTTCGTCCTAATTAAGGTCCGGCGCGTGCGCCGGAATTTGGAGAACTGAGAGACATGCTCGCAGATAAAGACCGGATCTTTACCAACATCTATGGCATGTACGACCGCAGCCTGAAGGGGGCGCAGTCGCGGGGCCACTGGGACGGCACCGCAGACCTGATCGCCAGAGGGCGCGATGCCATCGTCCAGGAGATGAAGGACAGCGGCCTGCGCGGGCGCGGCGGCGCGGGTTTTCCCACCGGTCTGAAATGGTCGTTCATGCCGAAGGGCGATGACGGCCGTCCGCACTATCTGGTGGTCAATGCCGACGAATCCGAGCCGGGCACCTGCAAGGACCGGGAGATCATGCGGCACGATCCCCACACCCTCGTCGAAGGCTGTCTGATCGCCGGGTTCGCCATGGGGGCGCATACCGCCTATATTTACCTGCGCGGCGAATACATCCGCGAGCGCGAGGCGCTGCAGATCGCGATTGACGAATGTTACGACGCAGGTCTGTTGGGAAGGAATGCCGCCGGTTCAGGCTGGGATTTCGACGTATACCTGCACCACGGTGCCGGGGCGTATATTTGCGGTGAGGAAACCGCGCTGCTTGAAAGCCTGGAAGGCAAGAAGGGCATGCCGCGCCTGAAACCGCCGTTCCCGGCCAATGCCGGGCTTTATGGCGCGCCGACCACGGTCAACAATGTGGAATCGATTGCCGTTGCACCGACGATCCTGCGGCGCGGGGCCGCCTGGTTTGCCGGATTCGGACGCCCGAACAACGCCGGCACCAAGCTGTTTGCGATTTCAGGGCATGTGAACAATCCATGTGTGGTCGAGGAAGCGATGTCGATCCCGCTTCGGGAACTGTTGGACAAACACTGTGGCGGGGTGAGGGGCGGCTGGAAAAACCTCAAGGCGGTAATTCCGGGCGGATCGTCAGTTCCGTGCCTGCCGCACGGCATCTGCGATGATGCGATCATGGATTTCGACTGGCTGCGCGAACAGCGCTCGGGGCTCGGGACCGCGGCAGTGATCGTGATGGACCAGTCAACCGACATCATCAAGGCGATCTGGCGGCTGTCGAAGTTCTACAAGCACGAAAGCTGTGGCCAGTGCACGCCCTGCCGCGAAGGCACCGGCTGGATGATGCGGGTGATGGACCGGCTGGTGACCGGCGATGCCGAGCCCGAAGAGATCGACATGCTGCTCGACGTGACCAAGCAGGTGGAGGGGCATACGATCTGTGCGCTGGGGGATGCCGCGGCCTGGCCGATTCAGGGACTGATCCGCCATTACCGCAACGAAATCGAGGACCGGATCAAACACAAGCGCACCGGTCGCGTCAGTGCGGTGGCTGCGGAATGATGGCAGGTTCCGGCGAAGGCATGCATCTGGCACAACTGAATGTTGGTCGTCTCGTGGCGCCGACGGACGATCCGCGTGTGGCCGAGTTCATGGCCTCGCTCGACCGGGTCAATGGTCTGGGGCGGCGGATGCCGGGGTTCGTGTGGATGATGGAGGGCTCGGGCTCACCCGGAACCGGAAATACGGAAACCAAGATCGACGGAGATCCGCAGTTCGTTTCCAACCTGACGGTCTGGGAGGACGTGCAGTCGCTGGAAACGTTCGTGTTCAACACGGTGCACCGGCAGTTCTATGAGCGGCGGGCCGAGTGGTTCGAGGTTCTGGGCGGCATGCATTTTGTCATGTGGTGGGTCGAGCCGGGTCACAGGCCGACGATCGAGGAGGCGCTGTCACGGCTGTCGCATCTGCAGACGCACGGCGACAGTGACGCGGCGTTTGGCTGGCGCTGGCTCAGGGAAGCCTCGCTCTGGCGTGAGGTGGGTTGCAGCAGGGTGGCGGCGGAATGATGCAATGCCTCTGCGATCAACGGTTCACGGAAGCAGCCATGCCCTGCACTGCGTATTGTGCCGGACGCGAGTTGAATGTCGGGCGGTTTCGGTCGGAACCGCGTCTCAGCGGGTGTGACGGAGTGGCAGCATGACCCGTGACGGCTGTCATCTTGCCGAGTTCAATTTTGGCCTGTTGCGTCATGACTGGGACGACCCGCGTGTGGCGGAGTTTGCGAACGGGCTGGATCTGGTGAACGGCGTGGCGGAACGGGCGCCGGGGTTTGTGTGGCGCATGTCTGACGAGGACATGGAGGCGGCACAGGCGGCTCCGGACAGCGTTTATGCCGGCAACCCGCGCATGGCCTCGGCGCTGTCGGTGTGGACGGATGTGGCAAGCCTGGAAAATTTCGTCTGGAACACCGTGCACCGGCAGTTCTATGAACGCCGTGCCGAATGGTTCGAACTGTTGGGGAACAATCACCTTGTCCTGTGGTGGGTGCCGGCCGGGCACCGGCCGACGCTGGACGAGGCGCTCGAGCGGCTCGATCATCTGAATTCCAATGGGGACAGCGACCACGCTTTTGGCTGGGCGCAC
>JAUIHM010000089.1 GCA_030432315.1 Alphaproteobacteria bacterium
CTCCGTGAACCCACTGAACTACCACCAAGGCGAACTGGCGCGCGACGAAGACGCGGAGCTGAGCGCAGAGGAGTTCCAGGCCGAGGTCTCGGGGGCCGAGACCCTCGACCTCAGCACCCGCGGCTGGGACCAGCTGACCACGCGTTACCGCGAAAAGGCCGAGGAACTTCGCTTCGAGATGGCCGAGATTGGCCAGTATGTCGGCCTCGACATTTCCGAATTCCGCCGCATCGTCAATCAGGTGCAGAAGGGGGAAAAGGAAGCCCGCCTCGCCAAGAAGGAAATGGTCGAAGCCAACCTGCGCCTCGTCATCTCCATCGCCAAGAAATATACCAACCGCGGACTGCAGTTCCTTGATCTCATTCAGGAAGGCAACATCGGCCTGATGAAGGCCGTGGACAAGTTCGAGTACCGTCGCGGCTACAAGTTCTCGACCTACGCCACCTGGTGGATCCGCCAGGCGATCACCCGCTCGATCGCCGACCAGGCCCGCACCATCCGTATTCCGGTGCACATGATCGAGACGATCAACAAACTGGTTCGCACCGGCCGGCAGATGCTGCACGAGATTGGCCGCGAGCCGACACCGGAGGAACTGGCCGCCAAGCTGCAAATGCCGCTTGAAAAGGTCCGCAAGGTGATGAAAATCGCCAAGGAACCTATCTCGCTCGAAACGCCGATCGGCGACGAGGAAGACAGCCAGCTCGGCGATTTCATCGAGGACAAGAACGCGATCCTGCCCCTGGATTCTGCGATCCAGCTCAACCTCAAGGAAACCACCACCCGCGTTCTCGCCTCGCTCACCGCCCGTGAGGAGCGTGTGCTCCGCATGCGTTTTGGCATCGGCATGAACACCGACCACACGCTTGAGGAAGTCGGCCAGCAGTTCTCGGTCACCCGCGAGCGCATCCGCCAGATCGAGGCCAAGGCCCTGCGCAAGCTCAAACACCCGAGCCGGAGCCGCAAACTGCGCTCGTTCCTCGATCAGTAGGCACAGTACAGGAGCAGAACCGATGTCCCTTCTTTCACGCCTCTTCGGCGGCGGCGGTGCCACACCACCGGCGGCGGCCGAGCCGGAAGTCTACAAGGACTTCAACATCTTTCCCGAACCGGTGAAAGAAGCCGGCGGCTGGCGTATCTCGGCCCGGATCGAAAAGGAAATCGACGGCGAACTGAAATCCCACCGCATGGTCCGCGCCGATACCTGCGATTCCGCCGAAATGGCCGAGGAGATCACCCTGCGCAAGGCGAAGGGAATGATCGACCAGGTCGGCAACGCGATTTTCGACTGACCCAACGGACCGCCCGCTCCGGCGGACGCGTCGCCACTGTCCTTCGACCCCGGGAAAAAGGTGACCGGACCATGTCAGACGACCCGGACCAGTCACAGTCACGCGCGTCCGGTGGCCGCAGGCGCCTACGTCGCTCTGACGGCGACGCGCAGCACAAGGCCCCGGAACAGGAAAGCAGTGGCCTGAAGGGAAAAACCCGGGAGTACACCACATTCTCAGGCAGTATCGGTCCCACCGAAAGCGGCATCTGCAAACGTGTCGGCCGACACGTGAAAACCACCGTGACCTGGGAGGAAGACGACTCCGATCCTCCAAGCCTCGTATGCCGTGTACAAACGGACGTACCGAAGGGGGTAATCGAAAGAGGGATGCGCAGGCTGTACAGTCCTGAAAATCTCCGCCTGGATGACGACCCGTCTTGACTGACCGCAGCGCAACCGGCCGCAACGCCCGCCACCCGTCGAACTTCACGCTGCGGTCCTGGATGCGGATCCTCCACCGCGTCTGGCTCGGCATCGGCGAACACAACCTCAGTATCATCGCCGCCGGCGTCGCCTTCTTCAGCACACTCGCCATCTTCCCCGCCATCGCCGCGCTGATCGCACTCTATGGCCTGGTGGCAGACCCGGCGCAGGTTGAACAGATTCTGGTCTCGGCAGAACCGGTACTGCCGCCCGACGTCTATGCGATGATCGACGACCAGGTGGGGCAACTGGTCAGCGCCGGCCGCACCAGCCTCGGCCTCGCCTCGCTCGTCTCGATCTTTCTCGCCCTCTGGAGCGCCCGTGCCGGCGTTACGGCGCTGATGCAGGGCCTGAACATCGTCTACCGGGAAAAGGACAGCCGCAGCATCGTCATGCAGTATCTGCTGTCGCTGATGCTGACTTTCCTGCTGATCCTCATGGCGATCGTCGCCGTGCTCTGTGTCATCGCCGTCCCGGCGATCCTCAACTTCATTGAACTCGGCCCGCTCGGCGCATTGCTGACCCGCATCGCCCCGACCCTGATCCTGGGGCTGGCGGTGGTGTTCGTCATCGGCACCCTCTACCGCTACGCCCCGCACCGGGCCACCGCCCGCAAACGCTGGATCAGCACCGGCGCGGTCGTCGCCACCATTGCCTGGGTGGCGGTGTCCATGGGCCTGTCGGTCTACGTTTCCAACTTTGCCAATCTCAACCAGACCTACGGCTCGCTCGGTGCCATCGTCGCCCTGCTGCTCTGGCTCTATGGCAGCGCCTTCGTCGTGCTTCTTGGCGCGGTCATCAACGCCGAAATGGAACTGCAGACCGGCCGCGACACCACCACCGGCCGGCCGCGGCCGATGGGCGAACGCGAAGCCTGGGTCGCCGACCACGTCGCCGACTGACCGGCAGCCCCCCTCCCGCACCGCTGGACTAACCCCATCCGCCCTTTTTCCGCACGCCCCGACCGACTGACATGATGGACCGACCAATGACCGAACACGCCGACAGCGAAACCAGGACCACCACCGCCCGGCGCCGCTTTCAGGATGTCTGGCCGCAAATCCAGGCCCGGCTCATCTCCCTGCGTCAGGCCGGGCGCTGGACGGAGGCACTGGTGCTCTGCACCGAAGCCGCCACCCTCTGGCCCGACCGTCCCGAACCCTTCTTCCACGCCGCACGCATTCATCTCAACCAGGACCGCTGCGACGCCGCTGCCGATGCCCTTGAGGAGGCATTCGTCAACGGTCTCTCGAGCACCAGCCACCTGCGCACCCGCGCCAGAATCCACGACCGGTCCGGTAACGAACCAGGTTTCGTCGCTGATGCCGAGACCCTGCACGCTTCGGGCGAACCCGTCCCCGCCGCCAGCCTGCGCCGGGTGGCGGAGTATCACCGCGATGCCGGCGATCTCGACCGCGCCGCCGGATTCGCCGACATAGCCCTCGCCACGAAGCCCGGCCTCGGCCTCGCACGGCTGAAAACCGACATCGCCTTTGAACGGGCCGGGTTTCGCGATCTCGACCGGGTCACCGAAACCCTGGTAACCGCGCCGGATGCGGTGCCGGAAATTGCCGTCGCGATCCTCCACCTGCACCGCCAGGTCGGCGGCATGTCCGGCACCGTCGCGCGGCTCAGCGCATTTGCCGCCGAACGCTGGCCGGATTCGACCGTTCCCGCCTGGCTCCGCTCGGTGATAGAGGGCGGCGGAACCGACGGCCCGATCGCGCCGCTCCCGGCCGGCGCCTCATACCAGGATCACCGCGCCCGGACCGGAGAGGTGTTTGAACGCGCCACCCGCAAACGTGCCAGCATTCCGGCAAGCCTGATCGGGACATTCTCGGATCAAACCGCCGGTCACCCGCTCAGACGCCCGCCCGTCGCCGACGATCCCGACCGCGACGTCATCGTCAGCCCCCGCGGCGATAACGGGCGCGTCGCCATTGTCTTTACCGGCCTCGCCGACGTCGCCATGGTGCCGCTCGAGGTCACCGACACCTTTTTCGCAATTCTCGGCACCACGGTCATCTACCTCAAGGACTTCCACCGACTGCTCTACTGCAACGGCATCAAATCCCTCGCCGGAGATTTCTCCGCCAGCGTCGCCGCGCTTGACGCCCTGACCCGCTCGCTCGGCGACTTCGACCATCTCACGGTGATGGGCACATCCGCCGGCGGCCAGGGTGCGCTGAACTACGGTCTCGATCTCGGAGCGGAGCGGATCCTCTGTTTCTCCCCGCCGACCAACACCACCGCGGATTTCATGGAAAATGCCGGCGATACCCGCGCCAAAACCGTGGTGCGCCGTCTCAACCTGCTGGCGCCGGCACCCCTGCTCGATGTCAGGTCGCGTTTCGCCGCCTGCCCGCCGCGCGGCCCCGTCGACATCGTCTTTGGCGCCGAAAACCGCATCGACCGCGCCCATGCGGAGAATTTGCGCGGGCTCCCCAACGTGCACCTCCACCCCATCACCGGTCTCGAAGCGCACGGCTCAATTCTCGAAACCATCGCCCGCGACGCGCTGACCGACGTGCTGCGCGGCGACATGTCCGGCCTCGGCCGCCCGCCCCGGGCTCAGATCGCGTCCGGCGCGTAGCCGAACCGCACGAAATCCCCGGCGTAGACGTGGCTGACGATCTGCCGGCATTCCGCGTCGTAATAGTCGCGCAACCGGCGATCCGCGCCGGTCGACGGCGGGCCGCTGTGCGGTGCCGCCCCCACCCCCGCATCCTCACCGCCAATCCGGGCCGCCACCGTCGCAAGGTCGGCATCCAGCGTCTCCATCCGTCCGACAAAATCGAGCCGGTCGACCAGAGAGACGATCCGCGTCTGCCGCATCCAATGGGCATTTTCCGCCTCACCGCCCGCCGCCAGATAGCGGCAGAATGCCGGGAAACTCACTTCTCCATCCCCATGCCGCGCCACCCTGGCGCCGAACCGGTCGAGATGTTTGTCGCCTGCACGAAACTTGTCGAGATAGGCCGAAAGCAGCCGCGTGTAGGGATTGCGCACCATGGTGAAGGTAAAATACCCGGCCACCGACCGCGCCTCGGCAAAGCCCAGCCGGTGAAAATGCTGCGCCCGCCGCTTGGCAACTTCAATCTGCCCCGGATCCAGCCCTTGTTCGGGAAACCGCTGCAACAGCGCGGTCAGAACCGAACTGTTGGCGGCCTTCGGCACCCGCATGAACACATACTGCCATTGGCGGGAGACGAAACTGCGCTGATCGAGAATCCGCAGATCCTCGCCCCAGAGCCGGGGCCGCGTCAGATACCAGGGCCGCACCACGAACCGCGACGGTTTTTTCATTCAGCCCCAGCCCTTTCGCGTCATCCCGCCGCCGGACCGGCGGCAGCGGGACAAACTCTCAGTTGACCGTCGGCCAGCTTGCGAAGCCGGTCATGTACTCGATCGCGTCGCCAATGGTGCTTTCCCACACCGGCCATTCATGATCGCCGTCAACCACGCGGAATTCAACCATGGTCGGCTGATGCTCCCGCATCTTCTGGTAAAACACCGCGCCATGATAGGCGATGTCGAACGTGTCGTGGTCGCCCGAATTGATATAGAGCGGCACCACCGTATCCTGCGCCAGATAGCCATCGATGAAGCTCGGCCAGTTGACACTGTCCCACACCGCCTGATCGAATGCGCCATCGGTCTGAAACACCACCGAACGGTGTGCCGAGGAATGCGACGGCGGGGTCGGCACGTAAATCGCCGGGCTCAGCGCCGCGGCGGAGATGAACATGTCCGGTTCCTGAAGGATGTAGTTGACGGTGCCGAACCCGCCCGCCGACAGGCCGGCCAGCATCCGGCCGCTGCGCTCGGGAATGGTGCGGTAGGTTGCCTCGACATGCGGGATCAGATCGTCGAAGAACGCGGTCTGCATCGGCTCGTCGTTGCCGTTGGCCCACCAGTTGTTGCCGCCACCCGGCATCACCACGATCAGAGGCTGAATTTCCCCCTCTTCGATCAGCCTGTTGAGTGTCGGCACCACATGCCCGTTCGCCACCCACTGCTGTTCATGGCCAAACGCGCCATGCAACAGATAGAGCACCGGATAGTTCAGATCGCCGGAGTCGTATCCCTCCGGCAGATAGACCACATAGGGCATGTCCCGCCCCAGGGTTTCAGAGGCAAACTCAACTTTTTCAACACTTTGCGCCACGACAGTGGCGGGCAGCATCAGGAAGCCGATAAAGGCTGGAGCAATACGCATGGGTGTCCCCCCTTTGGGATTTGTCGAATTTTCTTGAATATGCAACCAGGCAGGCAAACTGCCGGGCGCCTCGGGTCATCCCCGCAGGCAGCACAACGGCAGCCAATCGCTAACCGCGGCAGTCTACAACCGCCCTGCTGACATGCAACCCGCAGGAACACCGGATTTTCCGGTCAGCGGCACCGTGGCGCTCCGGCGCCTGTTCTCCCGTTCGGCGCCGTCAGGACCGGCGAAACAACCGGTCCGGCGCGGTTTGCAGGCGCAGAACCGCGGAATGCGTTCCGGCAACCGCGGCCAGCGCGTAGCTGCACACCAGCGACCCGAACAGCAGTTCGCCCCCGTCTTCGAGCACACCAAACAAGAAATCGAGTCCGCCCGGCCCCGTAAGCTGATTGACCACCGAATGCGCCATGTCAAATCCGACCCCGACCACGATCAGCGCCGCGACACCGATCGCGAACGGCACAAGATGCCCGCGGTACGGGTCGGCCTTGGAAACCGCCGCCAGGCCGAACAGCGCGACCACCGGAATCCCGAGCGCCGACCAGACCATCAGCTCGCCGAAATCCTGCGGGCGCAGCCCGACCATTGCCCCGATCTCCAGCCGCCCGGCAAGGAACGCACCGATCCGCTCATGCAGACGCCAGTAATCATCCGCAAACAGCGTCAGAAACACCCCGCTGAGGCAGGCAAAGACCCGCGACCTTGTCTTGAACGACGCCGCCGCCAGCAGGATCGCGGCGGTAAACCATTTCCAGTAATTGAACCGCTCGGACATCGCGTGTTCCCAGGTGATGTTGAACCTCACGAACTCCCGTGATTCGAATCCCAGCGCCCCGATCGCGCTGGTAACCAGATAGGCGGAAATGAAGAACAGATCGACGGCCACCAGCACGGTCAGCAGCGCGCCAAACTCCCTGTGCCCCACGGGATAGGTCATCATCCCGATCACTGTCTCGAATACACTCTTCACCAGGCTGCCCGTCCCCTGCTTCACACCCGAAAGCCGGGCCGCTCTGACTAAACTTCATGATTAATTTGTGACACGGTCACCAAAACGTCGCAAAAGGTAAATGACCTTTCGGCCGGTTTTTGCTGTCAATGGTTAATTCCCCGGGCTAAATGGCGGCCATGTCACCGCATTTCACGCTCCATGTCGCCACCTCCGCCGACGGCTTCATCGCCCGCACCGAAGGGCACGCCCCCTCCGAATGGGCCAGTCCGGAGGAACAGTCCCTGTTCCTCTCCGCCATCGACGGTGCCGACTGGTCGGTGATGGGACGCAAAACCCACATCGCCGCCGACCGGCCCGACCGGCGGCGCATCGTGTTTTCCGCCCGGCAGACCCCGGGCTGGTTTCGCCCCAGCCAGCTCCGCCTCGACCCGGGCAACCTCCGCCCGTCCGACTTGGCGGCCCGGGTCGGCCACATCCGGCCACTGGTGACCGGCCTGATCCTCGGCGGGACCCGCGTGCATGACTGGTTTCTCGGCCACCGCGCCATTGACGCAGTGCAACTGACGGTCGAGCCGCTGGAATTCGGCACCGGACTGCCGGTCTTTGCCGGCCAGGACGGCACCGATCCTGTCAAGATCTTCCGTCAGCGCGGCTTCCGCGTGGAAACTGAAACAATCCTCAACCCGCGCGGCACCCGCTACATCCGCCTATTGCCCGGCGCCTGAACGGACAGGCGACATCAGGTTCTCCCTGAAAAACGCGATGGTCCGGTCCCAGGCCAGCGTCGCCGCTTCCTCGTCGTAGCGCGGCGTTGAATCATTGTGGAACCCGTGATTGACCCCCGGATAGATGTAGGCGGTATAGGACTTGCCGTGTTCCTTCAGCGCCGCCTCATAGGCCGGCCAGCCCTCGTTGATCCGCTCATCCAGTTCCGCATACTGCAGCAGCAGCGGCGCCTCGATCTTCGGCACGTCCTCCGCCGCCGCCTGACGGCCGTAGAACGGCACCGACGCCGACAGTTCCGGATAGGCCACGGCCAGCGCGTTGCAGACCCCGCCACCATAACAGAACCCGACACAGCCGACCTTGCCGGTCGAATCTTCCCGCGCCATCAGGTACTCAAACCCGGCGAAAAAGTCGTTCATCAGCTTGGTGCCGTCGACCGTCGACTGCAGTTCCCGCCCCTCGGCATCGTTGCCCGGATAGCCGCCCACCGAACTCAGCCCGTCCGGCGCCAGCGCCATGAACCCGTCCTTGGCCAGCCGGCGCGCCACATCCTCGATATAGGGGTTCAGCCCGCGGTTTTCATGCACCACCAGCACGGCGGGCAACGGCCCTTCGCCGCCCGCCTCCGCCGACGGCCGCACCAGATAACCCCGCACCTCCCCGTGACCGTTCGGTGACGGATAGGTGATGTATTCGGCGATGATGTCCGGATCGTTGAACGACACCTGCTCGGCCAGCGCGTAATCCGGGCTGAGCATGTTCAAGAGCGCGACGGCCGTCAGACCACCCACCGCGAACTTGCCGGCGCGGTCGAGAAACTCCCGCTTGCTGATCCTGCCGTGGGCATAAAAATCATAGAGATCGAGCAGTTCCTGATCGAAATCCTTCGCTGTCATCCGCACTGCCGGTTTCATGTCGTTCATGCCGTCCTCCCCGTTGCAAAGCCCCGCCCCTGCGACAGGAGCCTACCCGGCGAATCCGCGGCCTCAACCTCACATTTGCGTCATGTTACCGCGGCCCGGCACCTGCCCGCCCGGCGTGGTGAACTTCAGGATCGGAAACACCTTCGGCACGTCCTCCGGTTCCCACCCGTGCCGCAGAATATCAAGCTCCTGCGGCAGATCGCCCTCCCCGAACGCCTCGACCTGCAGATCGCCGGTGTCCCAGGCCTTGCCACGAAACAGCCAGTATCCATGTGTCACCACACTGACCGATCCCGGCCGGGCAGCTTTGGCAAAATCAAGCATCCGCTGCCGCTGCTCCCTGCGGCAATGGTTCAGCACCGAAAACAGCAGCAGGAAATCGTGGTCCGCCTCGATCGCCAGAAACTCCTCCACATGCCGCAGATCCGGCCGCCGCGCGCTCAGCACCGGATCCGCCGCCACCAGATCCCGCGCCACCCGAATGAAGTCCGCATTGTAGTCACAGCCCCGATAGCCGCCCGCATCGAGATACTGCATGAAATATCGGCCCGCCCGCACCGGACCGCAGCCGTAATCGGTCAGCCGGTGCTCCGGACGCAGCCCGAAATGCCGCATCAGCGCGACCTGAAACCGCCCGCGCTGCTCCCATTTCTCGCTGCCGCCACCCAGATGCTGCTTGTAGGCACCAGCCGCCACATCGGTCTCACTGAGCTTCAGTCCCTCATATCTGTTGAGTGCCACGACGCTGTCTCCGAATTTCATCTTTGGGCACGGTGGCGGGATCGTGCAACGGGGTCAACCGCGCGCAGCGGCCCGCCTCCCGCCTTGAAGCCGGCGGTGCGCCCGCTTACCCTCCACCCATGAACCAGACCGCCTTCAAGCTGCACACCTCCGGCCCCGGCCTCTATGAATTCACCCACGACGTCGGGGCATGGGTCGGTGGCACGGGCACGCGAACCGGGCTGCTGACCCTGTTCGTGCGCCATACCTCCTGTTCCCTGCTGATTCAGGAAAACGCCGATCCGGACGTTCAGACCGACCTGCGGGCTTTTTTCCGGCGTCTGGTCCCGACCGCCGACGATCCCGGAATGCACTGGATCACCCATACCGCCGAAGGACCCGACGACATGCCTGCCCATATCCGCGCGGCGCTGACGCCGGTTTCGCTGTCAATTCCGGTCATGCACGGCCGTCCCGCACTCGGCACCTGGCAGGGCATCTACCTGTTCGAACACCGCCACGCACCGCACCGCCGCGAAGTGGTGGCCCACCTCGCCTGAACGGAATCACCGGGTCGCAGGCGGGCCGTGCCGCGAATGTGCTCAGGCGGCCTTCTGAACGCCAGACTCCGCGTCCGACGCCGACACCAGCGGTGCAATTGCCCGGGTCAACCGCTGCGCCATCACTTCCAGCTCACTGGCCGGAAGATCGGCAAATGCCCGGAAGGACCCCAGTTCTTCTTCAATCAGCGCCTGAATGCGCCCGATTCTCTCATCACTAGTCATCTACTGCTCCTGTTACCTGTCCACGCGGCTCCCTCGGCTGGAGAGTTCTTCCGCCGGAACGCCGAACCCGATACTCCCAGGGCCATTCACATACACAGCCGTCCCCGGGAGCCAAAACGGAATTTGTCACGCCGACATAAAAATCGCGCGATCTGACTAAATTTTAAGCCGCGCCGCGCGTCAATGCCTAAACCACAGGTTGAGCGACCCTTCAACAGCGCCTCTCCCTGTCAGCCCGGCCACCCAACTGGTCCGCACGGGGCATGCCCCGTGCCCCACTCCTGCACCGCACGGCCACGGCGCTGTTTGGACAGTGGTTCCCTGCAATCCGTACCGCCTGCCACCATAGGCGGAGTTGTGCCGACTTTTTCAAAAGCATCTGATTTTTCGCTGGAAATCACACCTGTTTCCGCTACGCTCTGTCGTTATCCACAGACAGGGTCATTCCATGACGGAGGTTGATGCGACCTTTGCTGGCTCCATTCCGGATGTTTACGACAACCTGCTGGTGCCACTGATCTTTGAGGATTTCGCCGCCGATCTCGCCACCCGCGTGACCGAATCGGTTCCGCTCGCGATTCTCGAAACTGCGGCTGGAAGTGGTGTCGTCGCCCGCGCCCTGACACCGCTGCTGGCTCCCGGAACCCGGTACTGTGTCACCGATCTCAGCCAGGCAATGCTCGACCGCGCCGCCAGCCGCCAGCCTGCCGACCCGCGAATACAGTGGCGCCAGGCCGATGCCCAGGCCCTGCCCTTCGCCGACGCGGAATTCGACGTGGTCTGCTGCCAGTTCGGAGTGATGTTCTTTCCGGACCGTCTCGCCGCTTTTCGCGAAGCCCGCCGGGTGCTCCGGCCCGGCGGCCGCTTTCTGTTCAGCACCTGGGACAGCATCAGCGAAAACGCCTTTGCCGACCTGGTGACCCGGGTTGCGGCGGAAATCTTCCCCGACGATCCACCGCAGTTCCTCGCCCGCACGCCGCACGGATACCACGACCAGGCGCCGATCCTCGCCGACCTGACTGCGGCGGGCTTCACCGCTGGCGAAACCGTTACCCTCGCCCTGACCAGCACCGCGCCGACACCGCTGCATCCGGCCATGGCCTACGCGCAGGGAACTCCGCTGCGCTCCGAAATCGAGGCCCGCGATCCTGAGGCACTGGAACTGCTGACCGACATCGCCGCCTACCGTATCGCCACCGCCTATGGCCCCGGCCCGGTTTCCGCCCCGATCAAGGGTCACGTTTTTCTCGCCACCGCCTGACGCGGGGCGCAGGAGTGGTCCGCCTCAGCGCCGAACTCCTGCCCGCACGGGCCGGCCGCAACCGCCCGTCGACACTATGGCCAACGGTCCGTGTTAACCTTTCGCGCCGTCCGAAACGTTGTTACCGGAAGGGTATCGGTTGGGTACGGAATGGGTATCCGGTCGCCACCGGCAAAACCGAAGGATTAATCACATCCCGAGTGCTTCGCGGTAAAGTTCGAGAATGGCCTCTTCCTCACTGATCTCCTCCGGCTCGCGCTTGCGCAGAGCGATCAGTTTTCGCAACACCTTGGTGTCGTAGCCGCGCCCCTTTGCCTCGGCCATCACTTCCTTCTGGGCGTCGGCAATGTCTTTCTTTTCCTGGTCAAGCCGTTCATAACGTTCGACAAACTGCCGAAGCTCGCCTGCCGTCACCTTGTACTGCGCCTGGCCTTCGTCCTCGATAACGTCTTCCATGATCCTGCCTCACATGTTCTCTGCGCCAGTTCCTACATGCAGACGGACCTGTCTTGCAAGCCCGCTGCCACTGCGCTATTGATGCGCGGCAGTCATCGGAGAACACTTTGATAATATTGACTATTATTGGCGGAGTTTTGGTCGCGGCCGGCCTGTTCGGTCTTGGCTGGTGCATTGCCCAGGGCTTTCGCGTCCGCGGCGGCAAACTGCCCCAGGATCAGGTACAGGCCAAACTTCAGAGCCTGATCGCCATCAATCTCGGCTCAGTCGCCCTCGCCGCCCTCGGCCTCGCCCTCCTGCTCGCCGGCCTGCTCCTCTAGCCCGCGCAGCCACGAAACCATACGCGAAACCACCGCGTCCGTCTGAGCCGGACTCATGATTTCTCCCGCAATTACATGCGCTTCCGGGTCATCTCCTGGACCCGGTATCACCTCCATGAACTCCACCGGACCGCCCCAACGCTCCGCAACCGGCGCGATTGCCGCGGCGTCGATAACCCGATCCTCTGGGCTGAAGATGAACAAGACCGGAAACCCGAACTCCGCCACATCCGTCCCGTCCGCCCTGCGCATCAACCTGGCCATCGGCACGAGTGCGACCGAAGGATAGGCCGAGGTCCACCCCGCAGCATGCGCCCCGCTGCGCGGCACAAACGACCGCTCGCGCCCCAGCACCAACGGCACGATCAGCCGGGAAAACGGCAATGGCAGGATCCACCCGCCTCGCGCATTCAGTCGAAAGTTCGGTGAAATCAATATCATACCGGCAACGTCAGCCTGGTCCTGACCAGCCCCGGCAACAGCCAGCGTTGCGCCGGTTGAGGTTCCGACCACCACCACCCGCTCGCCCAGGCGCCGCCCGATCGTCAGCGCCTCTTCGTAATCCGCCAGCCAGTCGGC
>JAUIHM010000090.1 GCA_030432315.1 Alphaproteobacteria bacterium
ATGGTGGCGAACGAGCGACATCACGAGCCGTTCGTTAAATGCTCGCATTCCTGCCTGATTGGTGCCAAGCTTCGGTGAGTTGTCCTGGTGGACGCTGTTTTTCATCGTCGCGCCCTTGTGTGCGTTTATCCCTGCCTCACTATTCAGGCTGAATCCAGGTCTGTCAATAATAAATCATACTGAATTAAATATTGACAGGTTGTCGGGAATCAGTTCAATTTGCAAAACCGGCCGAAGATTCGGCAGGATAAAAGCAAGCATTGGGAGGCTACAAATGAGAACGAAACTGACGCTGGCCGGATTGACAGCTGTTGGCGCGCTCCTGACGGGAACGGGTGGTGCGTTCGCGCAGGATATCTCCGCGTGCCTGATCACCAAGACAGACACCAACCCGTTCTTCGTCAAGATGCGCGAAGGTGCGACCGCCAAAGCCGAAGAGCTTGGTGTGGATCTGAAGTCCTACGCAGGGCGCGTCGACGGAGACAACGAGTCGCAGGTCGCAGCCATTGAGGCATGCATTGCTGACGGGGCCAAGGGGATTCTGATTACGGCGTCCGATACTGCCGGCATAGTCCCTTCGATTGAAAAGGCCAAAGAGGCGGGACTTCTGGTGATCGCTCTCGACACGCCGCTCCAGCCGGCGGACGCGGCACATGCGACCTTTGCCACTGATAACTTCCTCGCCGGTGAACTGATCGGCAAGTGGGCGGCGGCCACACTCGGTGATGCGGCGGCTGATGCCAAGATCGGAATGCTCGATCTGGCCATCAGCCAGCCTTCCGTCGGGGTGCTTCGCGATCAGGGCTTTCTCCAGGGATTTGGCATCGAACTCGGCGACCCGAACAAGTGGGGTGACGAGACCGATCCGCGCGTCATTGGTCACGATGTCACCGCCGGAAACGAGGAGGGCGGTCGCAAGGCCATGGAAAACCTGCTCATCCAGGATCCAGACATCAATGTTGTCTATACGATCAACGAGCCTGCGGCGGCCGGTGCCTATGAAGCACTGAAGGCCGTGGGACGTGAAGGCGACGTGCTGATTGTTTCCGTTGATGGCGGTTGCCCTGGAGTTCAGAACGTGGCGGACGGCGTCATCGGCGCAACGTCGCAGCAGTATCCGCTATTGATGGCATCGCTTGGAATCGAAGCCATCAAGGAATATGCCGACAGCGGGACGGTGCCGGCTCCGACGGAAGGGAAAGCCTTCTTCGATACCGGGGTCGCCCTGATCACCGACAAGCCCGTCGACGGAATTGAGTCCATCGACACCGCGAAGGGAATGGAACTCTGCTGGGGCTGACATCCTGGCAGGCTCGCGGTCTGCACGACCAGTTCCGGGTGGGGCAGTAGCGCCTCACCCGGTTTCGGGGTAATGTAGTATTCAAACAAACCAAAAGGGGAGGGACCGGAATGGCATCGGAGGATACGTCCTTTGAAACAGCTGCGGCCGGAGCGCAGCAGACTGTTGCCCAATTTGAGGATGAGCGCAAAACGCTGATTGGGAAAGTGCAGCACTGGTTGCACCAGACCCCATCTGCCGTTCCGCTCATCGTTCTGCTCGTTTCCGTCATGCTCTTCGGTCTGCTTGCGGGGAACTTCTTCCGGACAAGTACCCTTACACTGATCCTGCAGCAGATTGCGATCGTCGGCATCCTCGGCTGCGCCCAGTCCATCGTCATTCTGACCGCGGGCATTGACCTCTCCGTCGGCGCCATGGCGGTGTTCACCTCGGTCATCATGGGAACATTGACGTTTCGCTACGGTATTCCTGCGCCCCTTTCCATCCTGGTGGGGCTGGTAGCGGGAACGGCGATGGGGGCCGCCAACGGCTATCTCGTGGCGCGCATGAAGCTGCCGCCATTCATCGTGACGCTTGGGACCTGGCAGATCATCCTCGCGGCGAACTACCTGTATTCGGCCAACGAGACGATCCGAAGCCAGGATATCGAAGAGAACGCCGCATCCCTTCAGCTTTGGGGGGCCAGTTTCAAGATCGGCACCACAACAGTGACCCTGGGGGTTCTGCTGCTGGTGCTGATCGTCTTGATCATGAGCTACATCCTTAAGCATACGGCGTGGGGGCGTCATGTCTACGCCGTCGGCGACGACCCCGAAGCCGCCGAACTTTCCGGCGTAGCGGTCAAGTCGACCCTGGTTCAGGTCTACGCGCTGGCCGGGTTCTTTTGCGCCATCGCCGGTTGGGTGATGATCGGGCGGTTTGGCTCGGTTTCGCCCTCCGCTTCGACGGGGCAGATCGGCAACATCCAGTCGATTACGGCGGTGGTGATCGGTGGGATTTCTCTGTTCGGCGGTCGCGGATCGATCATGGGCATGTTCTTTGGGGCGCTGATCGTCGGTGTGTTCGAACTGGGGCTTCGGATGCTGGGGACCAATCCTCAGTGGACCTACCTGCTTATCGGCGCGCTGATTATCGGCGCTGTTGCCATCGATCAGTGGATCAGAAAGGTGTCATCATGACCGAGCCCATCCTCAAGGGACGCAATCTGGTGAAACGGTATGGCCGGGTCACCGCACTGGATCACTGCGATTTTGACCTGATGCCGGGCGAAATCCTCGCAGTTATAGGAGACAACGGCGCGGGAAAAAGTTCGCTGATCAAGGCGGTGTCGGGGGCTGTCATTCCCGACGAAGGCCAGATTTGGCTCGATGGAAAGGAGATCAGCTTCAAGTCGCCAATCGAGGCACGCGAGGCCGGCATCGAGACGGTTTATCAGACCCTTGCCATGTCGCCTGCGCTCTCGATTGCCGACAACATGTTCATGGGCCGCGAGATCCGCAAGCCCGGCTTCATGGGCAAGTGGCTGCGACAGCTTGACCGTCCGGCAATGGAAAAATTCGCCCGTGACAAGCTGAGCGAACTCGGTCTGATGACAATCCAGAACATCAACCAGGCCGTGGAGACGCTCTCGGGCGGTCAGCGGCAGGGCGTGGCGGTGGCAAGGGCGGCGGCGTTCGGCTCAAAGGTGGTGATCCTTGACGAGCCGACGGCCGCGCTTGGGGTCAAGGAGAGCCGCAAGGTGCTGGAACTGATCCAGGACGTCCGCAGTCGGGGCATGCCAATCATTCTCATCAGCCACAACATGCCGCATGTGTTCGAGGTTGCCGACCGCATCCATGTTCATCGGCTTGGCAAACGGCTTTGCGTCGTAAGGCCCAAGGACTACACCATGTCGGATGCGGTGGCGTTCATGACCGGGGCCAAGGAACCGCCCACGGAGCAAGCGCTCTCGGCATGACATCGGCGCTGGAAGGCCTGGCCCGGGAGATCCTGCTTCGTGCAGGAGATGCGCCACGGTTTTTCGTGGCCATCGTCGGCCCTCCGGCGTCGGGGAAGTCTACCCTGGCGGCTGCGCTGCTGGCAGAGGTGAACCGTCTTCGTCAGGGGGCGGCGGCGCTGGTGCCGATGGACGGTTATCATTTCGACAATGCCGTACTGGATGACTTGGGGCTCCGAAACAGGAAGGGGGCGCCGGAGACCTTCGATGTGACCGGATTTCTGTCCGATCTTCGAAGGATTGCCGCGAATACGGGGCCGGTGGCAGTGCCGGTTTTCGACCGCGTGCTGGACCTCTCACGCGGAAGCGCGCGGATCATCGCGCAGGAGCATTCCGTGATCCTCGTGGAAGGGAATTATCTCCTGCTTGACGAGGCACCCTGGTCATCGCTGGCGGACCTGTTTCAGTATTCGGTTTCTCTGCCTGTCGACGAAGATATCTTGCGGGAGCGGTTGGTGCGGCGTTGGCTCGATCACGGTCTGGATCATTCGGATGCCCTCGAGCGCGCGAATGCCAACGATCTGGTGAATGCACGGAGGATTGTCGCGAATTCGATCCACGCCAGCATGGAATGGTCGGGTTCAGTCCGCTGACCGGACTGCATCGAAGGATTGGCCGGATCAACTTTGGTATCGATTTGATGCACCGGTTGTTGGATCAATGTGCGGTCGTCTGTTCGGCACGCAGAAATTTGGTTGTATCTGCATGGTCGCAGTTGTTGTACGGTATACAACAGTTGCGTGCCGCCTGAGGCGATGTGCCACAAAGCCATGGTTTCCACAGTGAACTCACGGGCGGTGGCAGGGAGCGGGCATCCATTTAATCATGGACACCCGCCTGTTTGGCGGCCTCAACGACCTTGAATGAGGGGTGGGGTGGGTCGCCGAGGCCCCATGATCCGTGTCGCGTGGACCATGGGGCCATTAACCTTTTTTCGTGTTGCCGGTGCAAGTGCTTATGCGGAAGTCTTTGTGCTGTGCGGAATGACCGTGCCCGTCACTTTGCCTGGCTTTTGTGCACTCCGGTGCGGGGCCGGTAGGGTGGTCGGGAAATAGCGTTTTATTATCAAATTGTTGTCGCAGCAGCATCGGGTTTCATTTTGTCGGCCGCCGCCGACGTCGTATCGGCGTTTTTCCGCCGACCACAATCAAGGAAAAAAGTCCGGTTCGGTCGGCACCCGTATTGCCTGGATTCCCGCATGGGGTGAATCCCTGTTCCGGTTGAAGGAAGTTTTGCCGGTCGGTCGCCGCGCAGGGGCCCTCAGGAAATACGGCCGTGGAATATTGAAGCGTTGCGTAATCCTGCGGGGGCGTTCGGGGCGGTTCATGCGCCGTCGGTTCACCCGCCCGCCTGGGTCGCACGAATTTCTGCCGGGGTGAGGGTCCATGCCAGTTCGCCGGACAGAACGGGCAGGTTTGAAAACAGGAATTGTGCCGTGAAACCGCGGGTTTGCCCTGGCGGGATGCTTGGCCGGGCGATGGCCGACGCGTCGCCGATGATGAGGCAGTCGTCCAGGTCTTGGTGGCCTGGTGCGCAGTCGAAAAGGCGCATGTCGATGACGACCTCGCGGATATGTCCGTTGCTCGATCCGTTCTGCATCCGGCCGCTGATGGTCGCGCCGCGTTCGGTCCGGGTAAGAATCAGTTCGTCGATCGTCAGGTCGTCGAGGCTTACCCGGGTGGTCCGGTTGGTGGATTCGGACGGGACCAGCAGCGTCAGAATCAGTACGAGCAACATCGCCACCACGCCGCCCGCGAGCAGGGGTTTTCTCAATTCCCGCTTTGAAATCAACAGGTAAACATAAAGCAGGATGACAAGGACGAGGGCGGCGACAGGCATGGATATTCCCGGGGCAGGAGGTCAGTCGAGGGGGCCCATGACTTTTTGATTGAAGCCGAAGACGGTGCGGGAGCCGGACAGGGGAATCAGGGGGACGTCTCGGGTCTGGCCGGGTTCGAAGCGGATAGCGGTGCCGGCGGCGATGTCGAGACGGCGGCCGTGGGCGGCGGCGCGGTCGAAGTCGAGGGCGGGGTTGGTTTCGGCGAAATGGTAGTGGGACCCGACCTGCACCGGACGGTCGCCGGTGTTGGAAACCGTGAGGGTGATGGCCGTGCGGCCGGCATTGAGTTCGATGTCGCCCGGTGCCGGAAGAATTTCACCCGGTATCATTTGCCTTCCCCGTAACGCTTTGATTTATCGGCCTTAACCTTGGCGTCCCGGCCGCGGGAGCGCAGTATTGCAACGGCCAGGACGACCAGTCCGGCGGCGAGAAGGAGACCGGGGACGAGGATGTCGTGGCCGAAGGGGCTGGGGTGGGGGCCTTCGTGGGCGAAGGCGGATGGGGCGCTGAACAGGGCAAGGGCGAAAACGGGAAATCTCATGGCCGCTCCAGTTTCTGATGGTTGCTTTTGAGGTTACAGGCTGACCGCTCCGGTTCAAGGACAAAGCGCAAAACGGCCGCGTTAACCGGTGGCAGGCGGATACCCTTCCGGTACCCAATCGATACCCTACCGATACCGACAAGTCCGCGGCGCGCCATAAAGGTTAACGGACCGGGTTGTGGACGGTGACCAGCTTGGTGCCGTCGGGAAACGTGGCTTCGACCTGGACGTCGTGGATCATCGCGGAGATCCCGGGCATGCACTGGTCCTCGGTCACGACATGTGCGCCGGCCTCCATCAGATCGGCGACGGAGCGTCCGTCACGGGCCCCCTCGACAACGTAGTCGGTGATCAGGGCGACGGCTTCGGGATGATTGAGTTTCACCCCGCGTTGCAGCCGGCCGCGCGCGACCATCGCGGCGAGGGAAACCAGCAGTTTGTCTTTTTCGCGGGGGGTCAGATTCATCGGCTCTCCTCACAGGCTCCAGACACGGGGCATCGGGCTGCCCCGGAATGCCATCAGAAAACGGATCAGGCTTCGGCGCAAGGGGGCTGCGTCCCCGGCGAGAAACCGTACGATCAATATGCCGGGCTTCGACGTGGCAGCTGCGACGACGCCGGGTTCCGGCACGAGCAGCGCGCGGGCGGCTTCAATGCGTTCGTCAGCGACGGGGGCGACATGCACGAGGGTCGTCAGCGCCCGTGCACCCGACAGGGTCGCCGGTCCGGAAAAGGCGGCGGCCAGATCGCCGCTGGCGCGGAAGGCCTCCGCATGAACAAGGCGGCCGTCGCGATGGATGTTCCAGACGTCACGCAGGTGACCGTGGGTCACGGTTTCGCCCATGGCTGCGCGGCCCATCACCAGGGTCTCGATGCCGAGAAAGGTGGCGGAGCCCGGCATGTTCACATCCATGCGCCGGTCGAAACTGCCGCCGTCGAAGAAAATGGTTTCCTGGGGAAGCCAGTCGATCCGCGACGCCTCTCCAAGGGTCAGGTGCGTGGCGATCCGGGCGGTGCCCGCAGAGGCGCGGTAGATCCGTTCGGCGGCCTGGGTCGTGGCGGTGAGAGTGGCGCCGTCGCCGCAGGCAAGCGACCATTCGAGCCGGTCGCCGCCGGTGATGCCGCCGGACGTATTCACGAGCACGACCTCCGGTGTCGCGCCGTGGGTCTTCGGCAGGATCGCCTTGGCGCACCCTGACTGGAACAGCTTTTCAAGCCGGGTGGTGCCGTTCCGGCTGCGCATGGCGACTGAAACCGCGCCGGCGGCGCGCTGCATCCGGGATTGCGGTGCGGATTGAACCTCGACTTTCATGGAGCAATTCAAGCCAGACTTTGACCGCTTCCGCAACGGAAGCTCGGGAACATGTCCGGTTTTCCGGCGGTTGCTGCCTCTAAAATGCGCAAATGGCCAGGGCATTGGAATTTTGTGTCACATGAAAAATTTTACCATTTGATAAAAAAATCAGACTGTGCCAGCGTGGGATCACCAGAAGCCGTTTCGCGAGAAATCAGCCATGTCAGCCTCTCCACAGACCCCAGGTATTGTCGCCGGTCGACTTTCCTCCTCCCGGATTGCAGAAAACTTTGCCGATATCGCTCCGCCCCTGACCGGCCATGAGGCTCTTGTGGCAGCGGACCGATGCTATTTCTGTTACGACGCGCCCTGCGCCACCGCCTGTCCGACGTCGATCGACATTCCGATGTTCATCCGTCAGATCGCCACGGGCACGCCGGAATCGGCGGCGATGACGATCTTTGAGCAGAACATTCTGGGCGGCATGTGCGCCCGGGTCTGCCCGACGGAGACGCTTTGCGAAGAGGTTTGCGTCCGCGAGGTGGCGGAAGGCAAGCCGGTGGAGATCGGCCGTCTGCAGCGCTATGCCACCGATATCCTGATGGCGGAGGACGGGCATCCGTTCGAGCGGGCCGCGTCCACCGGCCGCCGGGTGGCGGTTGTCGGAGCCGGGCCGGCGGGGCTTGCCTGCGCGCACCGGTTGGCGATGTTGGGCCATGACGTGGTGATCTACGACGCAAGGCCAAAGGGCGGCGGGCTGAACGAGTTCGGCATTGCCGCCTACAAGGCGGTGGGCGGATTTGCCCAGAAAGAACTCGACTGGCTGTTGGGGATTGGCGGGATCACCGTCGAATACGGCCGTGCCCTGGGTCCGGATCTGAGCGTCGACGGGCTGAAGGCCGAATTTGACGCAGTGTTCCTTGGCATGGGGCTTGGCGGCGTCAATGAACTGGGGCTCGACGGGTCGGACAGGGTTGGCGTGCGGCGCGCGGTGGATTTCATTGCCGAGTTGCGCCAGGCGGAGGACCTCGCAGCACTGCCGGTCGGACGGCGGGTTGTCGTTGTCGGCGGCGGCATGACGGCGGTGGATGCCGCGGTGCAGTCGAAGCTGCTCGGGGCAGAGGAAGTGACCATTGCCTACCGGCGCGGTGCCGACCGGCTCAGCGCCAGCGGCCATGAGCAGGAACACGCGAAAAACTCCGGCGTGCGGATCGTGACCAATGCGGTTCCGGTGGCGATCCGGGGCAACGGCCGGCTGGAGGCGGTGACCTTCGGATATACGGCGGACGGGCCGGACGGGCTGCGCGAGACCGGCGACACTTTTGACCTTGTCGCGGACCAGCTGCTGGTGGCGATTGGCCAGACCGCCTCCGGCCTGCCGGAAGGGCTGGCGATGGACGGCGGAAAAATCGCCGTGACCGGTGCCGGGCGGACCTCCATCGACAGCGTCTGGGCGGGCGGCGACTGTGCCGCCGGCGGCGAGGACCTGACGGTGACGGCGGTGGCCGAGGGCCGCGACGCGGCGATGGACATTCACGCGGGGCTTACGGGGTAGGGCCATGCTGAGCCACATCCACTTCCAGACTTTGGAAGTCGTCGACCTCGACCGGGCGATCCGGTTTTACCGGGAGGCGCTGGGGATGCGGGTCGAGCGGGATGAGCCCTATGGCGACAGCCGGTGGGTGTTCATGGAAATCCCCGGCGCGCAGACAAAACTTCATTTCAGCGTCGTGGCGGCGGTGGCGCCCCACGACACACCGCGGCTGGTTCTGGCGACCGGTGACGTGGACGCGACATGCGATACGCTGCGCGAGCGGGGTGTCGGGATTGACAAAGGGCCCGAAGCGGCACCCTGGGAACCGGGAATCCGCTGGGCGATCCTCCATGACAGCGAGGGCAACATGGTCCTGCTGCAGACGGTAAAGGAAACGACATGGCTGATCTGAGGACCGATTTCGTGGGCATCAAAAGCCCGAACCCGTTCTGGCTCGCCTCCGCGCCGCCGACGGACAAGGAATACAATGTGCGCCGCGCGTTCGAGGCCGGCTGGGGCGGGGTGGTGTGGAAAACGCTCGGTTATGATCCGCACATCGTCAACGTCAACGGGCCGCGCTACGGGGCGATCTGGGGTGCGGACAGGCGGCTGCTGGGGCTCAACAACATCGAGCTGATCACCGACCGGCCGCTGCAGGTCAATCTCGACGAGATCACAGCGGTCAAGCGCGACTACCCTGACCGGGCGGTGGTGGTGAGCCTGATGGTGCCCTGCGACGAGGAAAGCTGGAAGGGGATTCTGCCCGCCGTGGAGGCCACGGGCGCGGACGGGATCGAGCTGAATTTCGGCTGTCCGCATGGTATGAGCGAGCGCGGCATGGGCGCGGCGGTCGGTCAGGTGCCCGAATACATCGAGATGGTGGCGCGCTGGTGCAAGGCGTCGACGCGGATGCCGGTGATCGTCAAGCTGACGCCGAACATCACCGACATCCGCAAGCCGGCGCGGGCGGCGAAGGCGGGCGGGGCGGATGCGGTGTCGCTGATCAATACGATTTCGTCGATCACTTCGGTCAATCTCGATACCTTCAGTCCGGAGCCGTCGATCGACGGCAAGGGTAGTCACGGCGGGTATTGCGGTCCGGCGGTGAAGCCGATCGCGCTGAACATGGTGGCGGAGATCGCCCGGGATCCGGAGACGGCCGGGATGCCGATTTCCGGGATCGGCGGGATTACCACCTGGCGGGATGCGGCGGAGTTCATCGCCCTCGGCTCCGGGTCGGTGCAGGTCTGTACCGCGGCGATGACCTACGGGTTTCGGGTGGTGCAGGAGATGATTTCCGGGCTGAACCAGTGGATGGACGAGCAGGGCCATGCGCGGCTGGCGGATTTTCAGGGCCGGGCGGTGCCGAACGTCACCGACTGGCAGTATCTCAACCTCAACCATGTGGCGAAGGCGAAGATCAATCAGGATCTCTGCATCAGCTGCGGCCGCTGTTATGCGGCCTGTGAGGACACGTCGCACCAGGCGATCGGCATGAGTGCCGACCGGGTGTTCGAGGTGATCGACGCGGAATGCGTGGCCTGCAACCTCTGCGTCAACGTCTGTCCGGTGGAGAACTGCATCACCATGGAGACGATGCCGGCAGGGGCGACCGATCCGCGGACCGGGCGGGTGGTGTCGGGCGAATATGCCAACTGGACGACGCATCCGAACAACCCGATGGCGACGGCGGCGGAGTAGCGCTTCGCCGGAACGGTTGACGGCAAACCAGGTTCCCGCGGCATGAGTTCGTTTTGCCGCGGGTAAAACCGTGCTATAATTCTTTCACTGGCAAGTAGTTCGTGCCGAATGCTTAAGTGTGTTCGGAGTTGAAGACGTTTATTGGCGGATTGGCCGGCGTTTTTGTTGCGGGTGGATTGTGACATTGACCGGATTTTACGGTCACGGCCCGCAGAATCTGGAAATTCAGTTGGGCGCCGGCGGCCGGCAGGGGCCGTTTGCGGCCGTGTGAGCGCCGGGGGGGAGAGGAAAAGTGGGATGGATGACACGAATGACCCGCGCGCTGCCGGTGTCGGCTCTGGTTTGTCTGACGGCCTGCACCGTTGCGTTTTCACCGGGCTACGATCCCGGTCTGGTCGAGGGGCTGGATGAGGCGAATGTCGCGGCACTGACGCTGTTCAGCACCATGAGCCAGGGTGCGCCCCAGGACAGCTACACCGGACAGCGGCAGAGTTACGATGAAATCATCGGCAGGTTCGATGCGCTGCGGGTCCGGGCCGGGGCGCGGGACACGCCCGCGGTTGCGCCGCGGATGGTCAGCCGATTCGGACTGGATGGGGAAGTCTGTGCCGATCCGGACGCCTGCATCAATCCGACGCCGCAGATTCTCGCAACGCTTCTGACCGGCCTGCGGCGGATGCAGGGCCAGCACCGCTCCGGAGGCGTTCCGGCAGATCAGGTCGCGATCTACAAGAGCGGCTACGAGGTTTCGATCACCCAGGCGCTGGCGGTTGAACGGGCGTTCGAACGGTAAAGGAAGGGGAATGCAGGATGGCCGTGGAACTGGAAAGCCTGTTGCAGGACATTGTCGGGGCAGTGAAAGGGATCGTTGACGAGGACTGGCCGCGGATCGCCGGCTTTGCCCGCACCCAGAGTCGAATGCTCGCCAACCATGCGGCGATGATTTCGGCGGCACGCGCCACGGGGTCGTTGCGCCATGACGATGAAGGGTTCGCATTTTTCATCAGTCAGCTTGAGGCGATGACCCGGAATTTTGCCCAGGCAGTCGCCGCGCAGACGGCGGTGACGCTGGAAAGGGCGTGGAACGCGGTGGTCGGTGTGATCTGGGGAGCGATCAATGCCGCGCTGGGCGGTGCGGGTCTGGCGGCGGTTCCGCGGCCGGCTGAGCCCGGTGTCGCTCCGGCGTTCTGAGGGGCGTGGCAGGTCCACCGGCCACGGGGCCGTGTAGCGGCGCCAGTGCTTGAGGGTTTAAGCTGTCGGGTGCCGTAAGTCACAGTCCGGGGGAATGTGGCGAAGCGGGGCAGTCGTGGCGACAGGTCTGACGGGACATGATCCCGGCGAAGCGCGATTCAACGAAAAACCCATGTGCGCCTTCGGGGCGGAAATCGACGGGGACGGCAATCTTCGCGCGGCAGCAATTGAGCGCGCCGTGCGTGCGATCAGCCAGATCTAACGATTGCGTAGGCGATTGGTCCACAGTCTGGTCGCGTGGTGTCCGGCGAGCATTTAAGATGGGCGACGCATCGGAACGCACTGATTGCGACGACGACAGTGTAAGCAGGTGGGGTGGCTATTCGCCTTTCAGAGCTCTGAAGAGATCTTGGTCATTTTTGAAATGCCGCCCTAAGTCTACGATGCCGAGGGGGTTAAAGAACTCGTTCTCGATCGCAGTGAACGCGAAGTACCGCCCTGAGTCATGGTCGACGGCGATCGCGCAGATCATGTTTCGGGGAGCGTGAAAATTTGGAGAAAGCAACTGATATGTATAATGCGCATAGTCGATTTCCGAACTTTCGCCGGCTTTCACGAAACTGCTCTGTTTAGTGAAGAATGTTGGAGATGTGAATTCGTCGTCAGTTTCGATCAGCGTACCCGCGATCAGTGTGTTGCAGTGCATGACCTTCGACAACAAGACATCTTTTCCGCCAATGTTTGTAAGTCTTAGTATATAATGCGTGCGTTTTGAACTTTCGTCTGACTCCGTGTTGCACCCTCCAGACAGTTCGCAGACATTTTCAACTCTTACCGCCAGGTCAAGCAGGGGAAGTGGCGGGTATATCAGGCGTGACAGGATTGGGCTGACTATCCCGAGTACGGAAAGCAGGGCGGTCATAAGGGCGAGAATTGTCGCGGAAAAGACCGTGTACCTGCGCCAGTTTTGCCACTGTTTGCACTCAGTACAGAAGTCCTGGTGTGCCTTAAGCGGTTCGGCGCAGGCCCAGCACCGTCTGGTTCCGTCAATAAGGTATTCAACCATTGCAGGGTCCGATCATGTGAAGACCCGGGAATGCAGTGCGTGCCGAGTTTCTCGCAGTCCTTGAACCGGCGCGAGATTTTAGTCGTCTGCGGGCTTTCTTGCAAACGGTATTGGTCAATCTTGCCTGCAATCAGGTCCGAAATCCCAGCCTGATGAGGGGAGAGCACTTCGTGGAAATTGCGCAGCAGCTTTACGGTTGCGGGTCCGGTATGTCACAGTC